>CAZOES010000166.1:0-6518 GCA_964578865.1 uncultured Gemmatimonadaceae bacterium
TTGTTTGAAGCCATTGAACGGGAGCAAGCGGCCAGAGGTAACCTCTAACTACGTGAAACGTGAAAAGTGAAACGTGAGAAGAATCCCTTTTCCCTTTTCACTTTTCACCAAACGAAGGGCCATAACGTATGCCGTTTTACCATACCCTCGGCCAGATGCCCCGCAAGCGGCACACCGTCTTCCGTCGTCCTGACGGAGGCTTGTACGCCGAGGAGTTGATGGGCCACGAGGGCTTCGTCGGCACCTCGTCGCTGCTCTATCACATTCATCCGCCTACCACCGTGAAGTCGGCTCGGCGGATTCGCGACGTCGTCTGGGAGGCGGATGACGATACCTCTCTCCGCCATCGCCACTTCCTCACCAGCAAAGCCCGCCAGGGTGGCAGCCCCACGCTGGATCGGATCCCGCTCCTGTTCAACAACGAGATCGGGATGCTGTATGTGATGGCCGACGAGAACGACGCGCACTTCTACCGGAATTCTCAGGCCGATGAGTGTGTGTATGTGGTGGAAGGGAAGGGGGTGCTCGAGACGGTCTATGGAGATCTGCCCTTCCAGTCGGGCGACTACGTCGTAATCCACCGGAACATCCTCCATCGCTGGAGGATCGATCTGGCCGCGGGACCCGGCCGCTTCGTGATTTTCGAGAGCCGGGGCCACATCCGGTTCCCCAAGCGTTACAAGAACGACTTCGGCCAATTGCTGGAAGGGGCTCCCTACTCGGAGCGGGACATTCGCCGGCCGATGGAGCTCCGCCCCCACGACGAAAAAGGCGACTTCCCTCTGCTGGTCAAGCAGTACAACGCCATCAACGAACTGGTGCTGGACCACCATCCCTTCGATGTGGTCGGCTGGGACGGCTACTTCTATCCCTGGATCTTCAGCATCCACGACTTTGAGCCGATCGTCGGCCGGATCCACCAGCCGCCCCCGGTACACCAGACCTTCCAGGGCGATGGTTTCGTGATCTGTTCCTTCTGCCCCCGGCCCTACGACTTCGACCCCAACGCGGTCCCGGCTCCCTACAACCACAGCAACGTGGATTCCGACGAGGTGTTGTTCTACGCCTCCAGCGAGTTCATGAGCCGCAAGGGCATCGAGTACGGGTCGATCACCCACCATCCCGATGGGCTGCCCCATGGCCCCCATCCGGGCCGGGCCGAAGCCTCGATCGGCGCCACGGCCACCAACGAGCTGGCGGTGATGATGGACTCGTTCCGGCCGCTCAAGGTTGCCAGGCAGGCGATGGCGTTCGAGGACCCCACCTATCACAAGTCGTGGCTGGACGCGCAGCACGCCCAGTTCAATCCACCGACGACGTGAGAGACGTGAAATGTGAAACGTGAAAAGTGAAACGGTGGCTCGCTGCCGGACACTTTTCACTTTTCACTTTTCACTTTTCACCATGCAGCCACTCTGGACCCCACGCCCCGAGTCCGTCGCCAGCTCCAACCTGGCCGGGTTCACCGCGCGGTACCGTCCCGGGGCTGACTATCAGCGTCTCTGGCGCTGGTCGGTCGAGCAGCCCCAGGAGTTCTGGCCGGCGGTCTGGGAGTTCGGCCAGGTGATTGCCGATCGCATGGGCAATGGGAATCAGTGGGACTCCGTGCTCGAGCAGGGCGACCGCATGGCGCCGCCCGGTCCGCAGGGTCCCCAGTGGTTCCGGGGCTCTCGGCTCAATTTCGCCGAGAACCTGCTCCGCTTCAGCGATGATCGTCCTGCGATCATTTCCTGGAATGAAGACGGTAGACAGTCGATCCTGACCTACGCCCAACTCCAGCACCAGGTCGGACGCTGGCAGGCGGCACTCCGGGCTGAAGGTGTCACGGCAGGCGACCGGGTCGCCGGCTTCCTGCCCAACATTCCCGAAGCGATCATCGCCATGCTGGCCACCACCAGTCTGGGCGCGATCTGGTCGTCCTGCTCCCCCGATTTCGGGGAGGCCGCGGTGCTGGATCGCTTTGGCCAGATCAAGCCCAAGGTGCTGATCGCTGCGGCGGAGTATCGGTACGCCGGGAAGCGGATCGATCTCCGAGCCCGGATTGAACGGGTGGCCAGCCGGCTCCCGAACCTGAGAAAGGTTGTCGTGGTCGACGACAATGCGTCGACCTGGCTGCCCGCCGCGCCCGCCGCTCCTGCCTTTGCCCGTCTCGAATTCGACCACCCGATCTACATCCTCTACTCCTCCGGCACCACCGGTCTCCCCAAGGCCATCGTGCATGGAGCTGGCGGGACGCTGCTGCAGCATCTCAAGGAGCTGATGCTGCACACCGATCTCAAACGTGACGATCGGCTGTTCTACTTCACCACTTGCGGCTGGATGATGTGGAACTGGATGGTGAGCGGGCTCGCCGTCGGGGCCACCCTGGTGCTGTACGACGGAGCTCCGCTGGCTCCCCGTCCGGAAATTCTCTGGGATCTGGCCGAGCAGGAGGGTGTTACGGTCTTTGGCACCAGCGCCAAGTATCTGGCGCTCTGTCAGAAGGAATCGCTGGAACCGGGCCGGACTCACCGGCTCAGTGCCCTGCGGGCGATCCTTTCGACCGGGAGTCCGCTGGCGCAGCACAGCTACGACTACGTCTACGGCAGCATCAAGGGCGACGTACACCTCGCCAGTATCAGCGGCGGGACCGACATCGTGTCCTGCTTTGCGCTGGGAAATCCGACGGCGCCCGTCTGGCGCGGGGAGCTGCAATGCCGGGGGCTCGGCATGGCCGTCGACGTGGTCGATCCGGCTGGAAAGTCCGTCACTGGTCAACCGGGAGAATTGGTGTGCACCCGCCCATTCCCCAGCATGCCGGTGAGCTTCTGGGGCGATCCCGATGGCCAGAAGTACCGCTCGGCCTATTTCGACTATTTCCCCGGCATGTGGCGCCACGGCGACTGGGCCGAACTCACCGACCAGGATGGCATGATCATCTATGGACGGAGCGACGCGACCCTCAACCCCGGTGGCGTGCGGATCGGCACGGCCGAGATCTACCGGCAGGTGGAGCGGCTGCCGGAGGTAGTCGAGAGCCTGGTGATCGCCCAGGACTGGGATAACGATGTACGGGTGGTGCTCTTCGTGCGTCTGCGGGAAGGACTGCAGCTCGACGAGCCGCTCCGGGACCGGATCCGGAAGGAAATCCGGGCCCACGCCAGTCCGCATCATGTGCCCAAGAAGATTCTTCAGGTTGCCGATCTCCCCCGCACGATCAACGGGAAGCTGAGCGAGTTGGCGGTCCGCGCCGCTGTCCATGGGCGGGCCATCGGGAATCGGGACGCTCTGGCCAATCCCCAGGCCCTCGAGCTGTTCCGCGACATGCCGGAGCTGGCGGTATGACGCCGATCGCAAAGGCCTTCCTCCACGGGCTGATTGACTACGCCGGACTCTTTCCCCCGGCCGGTCTGAGCCTGTCCCAAACGGTCCGGAACTATGCTGACTACCAGCAGCGCCCCGACGCATGGGCGCTCGCCCGGCTGGTGGTTCCGCTGAGCCGGTTGGGCGAGTTCGAACAGGCCATCCAGGCGCCGCTGCCCCCGGCCCGCTGGCCCCTGTCAGCGCTGGTCGGAGCTGATCTTACGGCGGATCATGGGGCTATCGCCGACTTTAATCAGCGCCATCCGGGGGACGCCCGCATCGAATCGCTGGAAGTCAAAGTCACCTCGGTGGCTCAGCTCGATGCTGCGAAGCGACTGCTCGATCTGGGCATCGATGTCTATTGCGAGGTGCCGCTCGGGCCCGACGTCGGCACTCTGATTTCGGCTCTGAAACCGGCCGGCCTTCGGGCCAAGGTGAGGACCGGAGGCATCACCCCAGGCGACATTCCGGCACCCGAAGCGGTGCTCGCATTTCTGTCGGCCTGCGCGGCCCATCGACTGCCGTTCAAAGCCACTGCGGGACTCCACCACCCGGTGCGGGGTCCGGCACCGCTCACCTACGAGCCCAATGCTCCCTGCGCCACCATGTTCGGCTACCTCAACATGATCGCAGCCTCGGCCGCGCTGTGGCATCGCCGCGGCGAGTCGGTCGCCCTGGCCGCGCTGACGCTCGAAAGCCGGCCGGACCAGGTGTCGATCTGGTTCAGTGACGATTCTGTCGACTGGGGCGGCGTAGCCGGCTTCAGCACCGCTGAGATCGTTACGACTCGGCGGGAATTCATGCTGTCGATCGGCTCCTGTTCCTTCACCGAGCCGATGGAAGAAATCGCTCCGTTGGTTGTACTCGACTCCACCGAGGTCGGCTGAGTATGACTCTGGATCCCTCCCACGAGCCGAGCCGGAAGAGCTGGGTCGAGTCGGCCAATCGCCCCGGGGCTGACTTCCCGCTGCAGAATCTCCCGCTGGGTGTGTTTCGGCGGAGCGGAGACTCGCCCCGGATCGGCGTGGCAATCGGCGATCAGATCGCCGATCTCACCGAGCTCACCGCTCACGGCCTGCTGGAAGGTCATGAGGGATTTCATATGGCCTGCCGGGCTCAATCGCTCAATTACCTGATGGCCCGGCCGGCGGCGGAACGGGGGGCGTTGCGCCGCCAGCTGAGCCGCATCCTGGGCGCCGGCGGAGATACCGGGGCTGCGACGGCGCTGGTTCCCCAGTCGAGTGTCCAGATGCTGCTGCCGGCCCAGATCGGGGACTATACCGATTTCTACGCCTCGGTTTTTCACGCCACCAACGTCGGCTCGATGTTCCGGCCGGACAACCCGCTCCTGCCTAACTACAAATGGGTGCCGATCGGGTACCATGGCCGGTCCTCTTCGGTGGTTCCCAGCGGTACGCCGATTCGCCGCCCCCAGGGCCAGTCCAAGGCCCCCGATGCCGGGGTCCCCAGCTTCGGCCCGTCCAGGTCGCTCGACTATGAACTGGAGATCGGTGCCTGGATCGGGGGAGAAAACCCGCTGGGGAGTCCGGTGCCTCTGGCTCAGGCCAAAGACCGGCTGTTCGGGATTTGTCTGCTGAACGACTGGTCGGCCCGCGATGTGCAGTCGTGGGAGTATCAGCCGCTGGGACCGTTCCTCGCGAAGAACTTCGCGACCACCATCTCCCCCTGGGTGATTACCCCCGAGGCGCTGGAGCCGTTCCGGGTCCCGGCCTTTACCCGGCCATTGGGAGATCCGGCTCCGCTGGCGTATCTGCAGGATCCGGAGGATGAGAGCCGGGGCGGCATTGCCATCACGCTCGAGGTCGCCCTCACCTCGGCCCGGATGCGGCAGGAACGGGTCCCGCCTCAACGGCTGAGCCGGAGCGAATTCAAGAACATGTACTGGACTCTGGGTCAGATGATCACCCATCACGCCAGTGGTGGGTGCAACCTCCGTCCGGGAGACCTGCTGGGCAGTGGAACCGTGTCCGGACCGTCGAAGAGCGAGCGGGGCTGTCTGCTTGAGTTAACCTGGCGGGGCGCCGAACCGATCGTCCTGCCTACCGGTGAGACCAGGAAGTTTCTGGAAGCCGGCGATGAGATCGTGATGACCGGTCGTTGCGAGCGGGAAGGGGCCGTTTCCGTCGGCCTGGGGGAATGTCGCGGGACTGTGGTGGACTAGTTGATTGGGTGGGCTAGTGGGCTAGTGGGCTGGGCTGGTAGGCGAGGATCACTGTTAGAGGAGTACTTATGAGCGCAACGATGCAGCCGGACTATGTCACCGCGGGGGTCGCGCCCGGCCTGACCACCACCAAGGCGCCCTTTATCGAGTTCGCCCAGGAGAATGGTCAGCTGTACATCGACCAGCCTTACGACCTCTACAGCGAGGAAAACCATCGCACCTGGTCCCGGCTGCTCGAGCGGATGCGGTCCCGCTGGGAGCGCTATGCCAACGCCCGCTTCCTCGAAGGCGTCGAGACGCTTCACCTCGATCCCGACAAGGTGCCGCGCTGCACCGATATCAACCGGTTTCTGGAGCCGCGCACCGGCTTCAAAGCCAAACCGGTCAGCGGCTACGTGCCGGCCTATTTGTTCTTCGACTGCCTGAAGCAGCGCGAGTTCCCCACCACCATCACCGTCCGGGACGGGACCTCGCTCGACTATCTCCCCGAACCGGACATCTTCCACGACATCGCCGGCCACGTTCCGATGCATACCGACCGGGCCTTCGCTGAGGCGCTGGTGAAGTTCGGCCAGTTTGCCGAGCGGGCCGCCAAACGGGCCGGGGAGATCAAGGACGAGGCGGAGCGGATCCGGGTCCTCACCAGCAACGTGAAGGGACTGGCCCGATTCTTCTGGTTTACCGTGGAGTTCGGCCTGATGCGGCAGGGCCCCGGGGTGCCGATCGGCCCCGGCGGAGTGCGGGCCTACGGCAGCGGCCTGCTCTCGAGCTACGGCGAACTGGCCCACGCGGTGGACTCACCCACGGTGCAACGCTTCCCCGCCCAGACCGAGTGGATGCTCAATCAGTACTTCGAGATTCACCACTACCAACCGCTCCTGTTCGTGATCGATGACTTCGAACATCTCTTCTACCTGGTGCACGACCTCGAACAGCGGCTCGATGCCGGTCTGCTGGACAATCTCCAGCCCGGTGAGCCGGAGGTGAATGAGGT
>CAZOES010000166.1:6618-9720 GCA_964578865.1 uncultured Gemmatimonadaceae bacterium
GGCAGCATGACCTTATCAATCACCTGAATCACACCGTTCGACTGGTACACATCGAAGACCGAGATGTTGGCCAGGTCGCCTTTGGCATCCTTCACAATGATGTTGCGGTCGCCGTTCATCATGAACCAGAGGCTGGCGCCGTTCACGGTCTTGAGGGTGGCGGTGCCGTTGCCCTTCCGGATCAAGTCCATCAACGCCTTGGCATCGTAACGGCCGGCCACGACGTGGTAGGTCAGCACCGAGGTCAACATGGTCTTGTTCTCGGGCTTGAGCAGAGTCTCGACCGTACCGTCAGGCAGGAGCTTGAACGCCGCATTGGTCGGTGCAAAGACGGTAAAGGGACCCTTGCCCTTGAGAGTGCCCACCAGGTCGGCCGCCTTCACCGCGGCAACCAGGGTGGTGTGATCGGCCGAATTGACCGCGTTGTCGATGATATCCTTGCTGGGATACATCGCCTGTCCGCCTACCATCGGCTCCCGCTGAGCCGAGAGACTTCCCGCCGCCGCCATCGTCATCACGGCGAAGACCGCCGCTTTCTTCCAGTTCGAGTTCATTGCTTCCTCCGCAGAATGTGAATTGTTCCCCCCGACATCTGCGGATCTACGGCCGCCGCTTCGAACCGGATTTCCCTGCCGGATTGCACCGCGGAGGCGCAAAGACACGAAGAACTGCTTCGCGTCCTTGCGCCTTGGCGGTGAAATCAAACCCCGGCAAACCAGGGGTAGCCGAGATCTTCCCAGTACCCGCCCGGTCGCTCGGTGGTGAACCTGATTGCGGTGAGATACTTGGTGAGCTTGTAGCCGAGCTTGATTGGGGAGTAGAGGCGAAGCGGTGCGCCGTGTTCCGGCGTTAGCGGCTGGTCGTTGAAGGCGTAGGCCAGGATAGTCTCGGGGTGCATTGCGCTCGCGAGATCCCAGCCGTTGAAATAGTTCTGGTCGAACGAATCGAAACGCAGATACCTGGCCCGAGAGGTCGGCTGGACCAGCTCAGCGATGGTCCTGAGCGGCACGCCAGTCCAGGTCGCGATCGCGGTCCAGCCTTCTACACAGTGGTGCTTCACGGTGTAAGTGAGGCTGGGGAACTGCTGGATCATTTCGAGCGTCAGCTCGGTGGGCTTGCTGACTTCACCCCCGACGTTGAGGCTCCACTTCTGAGCAGCGGTCCACTCCGGCAGCTCTCGGCTGATGTGATACGCCGGCATTCTGGTGCTCCGGGCTGCTACCGGATACTTCCGGGCCGGTTTGTCAGAATAGAGAATGTGCTCCCCGACCCAGTCGTTCGCCCGGGAGATCATTCCCAGTTTGCGTTTGACCGGATCCGACCCTTCATAGCCGCAGGCCGCCAGCAGCGACACCGGTCCTGCCGCCAGGCCGAGCCGGAAGAATGCCCGACGGTCCAGCCGAGGATCATCCATGGCTGGGATACCTCCCTCTATACCAACCGGTAATCATCGACGGCAACGAGGCCCGATCGGCCACCAGTACCATCACTACATGCACCGCGGTGAATCCGGTGAAGAGCCAGACCGCCACGAAGTGCCAATACCTCGCCAGTTCGAACCCTCCGAACAGCGCCACCAGCCAGGAAAGCTGGATCGGTTTGTAGATAGCGAATCCGCTGAGAGTGGAGATCGCGCCCAGCGCCACGATGAAGCTGTAGGCGCCCTTCTGGAGCGCGTTGTGTTTGCCCTGGAGCGGATGGTCTTTGCGGACCCCCAGGTAATAGCGCAGCATCTGAATCGCGGGCTTGATGTCCCGGGGCCGAAAGAGCAGCTCACGCCACTTACCCGAGATCATGAGGTAACCCAGATACACCAGGCCACTGAGGACGAAGGGCCACGCACTCGCGAAGTGCCAGTTGAGCGCGGCGCCAAGCCAACCACCCAGCCGCACCGCTTCCGGAAATGAAGTCGCTTGGAACGGATTGGGGACGCTGCTAATCCGGTCGTTCGATCCGATGTAGGGGAAGGCCATGTAGATCTGCAGTCCGCTCGCCACCATGCCGGTCAGGCAGATGGCATTCAACCAATGAGTCAGCCGGACCAGGCCAGTATGTCGCAATACCCGCTCGGCTTTGTTGTACATGGTCGTGGGTCGTGGGTCGTGGTAACGCCGCCTGCTGCTCACCTTCTACGACTCGATCGAGCCGGTGGATTGCCTGGCGTTTTCTTCGCCGCTGCTCGCATGCTTCTGTGCCCAGAGATCGCCCGGCTGGTCGCTACTGTGGGCCATGCGAAAACCAGCCGGGATACTCGAGCCCTTCGCCGATCCACGGCAGCGCCTGGGCCTGCAAGGGGAGCAATCCGCCATCGCATTTCTGGAACGGCGAGGCTGGGCGGTGGAGAACCATCGCTTCAAGATGGGCCGGCTGGAGATCGATGTCATTGCCCGCCGCGGCGCTCTGGTTGCCTTCGTCGAGGTGAAGACTCGCCATGGCAACTGGTACGGGGCCGGGCGGGAGGCCGTCGGCTGGCGAAAGCGTCAGGCAATCGGCCGGGTGGCGGAGGCCTGGCGGCATCGGTTCGGCCGTCCCGGCGACATCTACCGCTTCGATGTTATCGAAGTGACCCTCAGATCGGCACTGGGAGGTGGCAACGCGATTCAGCACATCGAGGATGCTTGGCGACTACCGTAGTGAAGCAAAATGCGTCACATTTTGACTATTGATTCGGCAACTGTTCGGCTATAGATTGGCTTCCAATACAAGTGTGGTTGAAGTTCATCCACTAAGATACCATCTGGAGTACCAAATGCCTACCGAAGAACAGAAGCTCGATCCCGAACGCCGCAAGGCCCTCTCGCTGGCCATCTCTCAGATCGAGAAGCAGCTGGGCAAGGGTTCGATCATGCGGATGGGGACCGAGAGTCCGCGGGTGAAGGTCGCCGCCATTCCTACCGGCGCCATCAACCTGGACGCGGCGATCGGGATCGGCGGAGTTCCGCGGGGCAGAATCACCGAGATCTACGGCCCCGAGTCGTCCGGCAAGACGACCCTGGCCCTTCAGCTCGTAGCCGAGGCGCAGAAGCGCGGGGGCATCGCGGCCTTCGTCGATGCCGAGCACGCGCTCGACGTCGGTTACGCGAAGAAGCTCGGCGTGAAGAT
>CAZOES010000167.1:0-9547 GCA_964578865.1 uncultured Gemmatimonadaceae bacterium
GTGACCAGATCAAAGGCGCCCCGCAGGATCAATCCGTCGTTCTCGAGGGCTTCACCGTCGCCATGGGGGCCCGGCCAGCCGGCTCCTTGGGGCACCATCCAGGCGACGGTCTGGCCCTGATGCACCAGCCGGCTGGTGGTTGGCGTGAGGCTGACGGGGGCACCGGTCGGGGCGAACCAGCTGGCCGCCACCACCGCCGGACCGGTAACCTGTCGGTCGGCTCGGCAGACCGGTTCGAATCCCTCGTGAAAATGGGCCGAGTGTTCGCCCAGAATCCCGGCGGTCTCCAGATCGAACGCTGCCTCCCAGCGCTCCCGGACTTTCCAGACTCCGGCCCGCAACTCCGACACCGGTCGGACCCCGGTGAAAGGGGCCCAGAGGGGATCGGGTTGGGAGGGTTCGAGGAGGTAGAGATTCATGTAAGTACCGAGTACCGAGTACCGAGTTCTTCAGGTTAGGGTCGTATGCCGCGGCTGAGTCACTTCCGATCCAACTCGGTACTCGGTACCCGGTACTTCAAGGCAAGTCTCGGATTTCAGGGGGCAGCTTGTCGAGAATCGATTTGAGGTCAGCTGCTTGAGACCGCGGCATGACCAGGATCCGCCCGTGCGCATGCACGATCACCAGATCTTTCACCCCACTGGCGATGATCGGATCGCCATCGGTCCAGATCACGCAATCATCCACGCCCACCAGGTGGACTTCGCCGACCGCCGCATTGCCGTGTGCGTCCCTGGCCCGAACCCGGGGCAGGGCGTCCCAGGTGCCCACATCGTCCCAGGTAAAGCGTCCTGGTACCACCCCGACCGCGGTACTCCGTTCCAGCAGGCCGACGTCGATTGAAACCGCCGTCACCGCGTTGAAGAATCCGGCCACGTCGCCCTTTTCCAGCAGCGGCAGGGATGGGGCGATCTCGTCGGTGTGCCGTTTCACTTCTTCCATCAGGGTGCTGGCGGTCCAGGCAAAGAGTCCGCTGTTCCACAGCGCCCCCGACGCCATCAGATCGAGCGCGGTAGCGGCATTGGGCTTCTCGGCGAAGCGTGACACGGTGCGGGCCACCTCATCGAGCGGCTTTCCCGGGACGATGTAGCCGAACCCGGTCTCCGGCCGCGACGGCACGATGCCAACGGTGACCAGGCGCTTGTGCCGCAGCGCGGTGGAAAGCGCCTGTGATGCGGTATTGCGGAAGGCGTCCGGCTCCCGGATAGACCAGTCCGCGTGCATCGACAGGACCTGGGCCGAGGGGTCACGGCGCTGGGCTTCGTGGGTGGCCCAGACCAGGGCGGGCCCGGTCGAAGCGGCCCGGGGTTCCACCAGCACATTGCCCCGGGGCAGATCCAGATCAGTGATGATCCGTTCGGCCAGGGCCGCGCCGGTGACGACCAGGATCCGTTCACGGGGTACCAGGCCCTCCAGCCGCGAGACCGCCTGCATGGCGGTCGATTGGGTACCGGCGAGCGGGAGAAGTTGTTTGGGATTCGAGGGGGTCGAGAGCGGCCAGAAGCGGCTCCCGGAACCTCCCGCGAGGATGACTGCCCAGATCATGTGTGAATCAGAGTAGGGTTGCTAACGTCGAGGCATCCCGTCGCAGGTCGAACAGGAGCGGGCCGATGTTGGTAGCCTTGGCGGCGAGGATGAACAGGTGGCCCTCGGTGCCCAGCGGCCGGAGCACCGCCAGCCGCTCGTCGAATTCCATCACTGTTCCACCCAGACCGGGGCACTCGGCAGCTTCGCCCAGCCGCTTGGCACCGTTGGCAAAGGTGGCAGCCAGCGCGGCAACAGCTTCGGAATCGAGTCCACTGCGTCCGGCGCTATCGATCGGGAGGCCATCGCTGCTGAGTACCACCACGGCATCCACGTCGGGTCGGGCCGCGAGGCCCTGAACTACATCGCGCAGACCGGCCATGCGGGAATCTCCGGGAGGGAGGAAGGCTCGAAGAGAGGAGGCTTTCTTCGTTGCCAGGGTGCACAAGTATAACCTGTTTTCACGTTCCGCAGTGAGTCACCCGGAGGCCGTCGAAGTCCTGATTTGACTGCGGGTTGACCGTCCTTGGCCCGGTCCCTACTTTCCCCCAAATGAACCGTTACTTCCTGGCCGCAGCTGCTGCCGCCTTTATTGCCGCCGCCGGTGCCTGCAGCGACTCAACCGATATCAGTGCCTCGGCCCCGAACGTCGTCGATACCGTGACGCTCTGGGCCCTCACCGGTGGTCCCCTGACCCAGCCCACCGCCTATTCGGTGTCCGCCCGGGCGGGGCTCCGGACCTGGGAAGCGGGCAACAGCTTCGACTTTGTGTTCGACGAGGATGCCAACGGCAATCCGGTCTTCATTCCGACCGATGTGCTGGGTCTGCTCAGCAGTACCGCCTTCAAACCGGGACTCAAGCGGTCCGAGGTGGACAGCTTCAGTCAGATGGTCAAGGCTCCGCAGAACAACTATATCGTTTCGGATACCATCCCGATCGCAGTGGGCGATTTCTTTTACATTCGGACCACCATCTCGACCTGTTCGAGCTTGAGCGTTCCGGAGTACGGCAAGCTCGAAGTGCTGGCACTGGATTCGGTCGCCCATACGATGACGATGCAGGTACTCGCCAATCAGAACTGCGGCTTTCGCGGTCTCCGAGTCGGTCTACCCAAAACCTAGTCGGCTGTGATCGACATCAAGCTCCTCCGGCAGGACGCCGAGCAGGTCCGCTCGGCGCTCGCCCGGCGGCTCGACCCTGCGTTGGACGCTGCGCTTGAGCGTCTGGCGGAGGCCGATCGTCGCCGGCGTGAAGTGTTGCTGCGGACCGAGAGCCTCAAGGCTCGACGGAACGCCGCCACCGAAGAAGTGGCCCGCCTCAAGAAGGCCGGTCAGGACGCCGGCGCCCTGCTGGCTGAACTCAAGCAGTCGAGTGAAGAAGTGAAGGCGCTCGATGCCGAAGTTCGCGGTATCGAGGCCGATCTCGACAGGGTTCTGCTGACAATTCCCAACCTGCCGCTGCCGGAAGTCCCCGACGGAGACGCCACCGGGAACAAGGTGCTCAAGCAGGTTGGTGAACTGCCCACGCTGGCGTTTGCTCCCAAGCCGCATTGGGATCTCGGCGCGGCACTCGGATTGTTTGATCTTCCCCGCGGCGCCAAGATCACCGGCTCGGGTTTCCCGCTGTTCACCGGCCCGGGGGCCAAACTGGTCCGGGCCCTCAAGAATTTCATGCTCGATCTGCACAGCAGCGAGCATGGCTACGAAGAGATCGTTCCGCCCTTGCTGGTCAACCGCGCCACCATGACCGGTACCGGACAGCTCCCCAAGTTCGAAGAGGAGCTCTATCTCACGGGGGCGGATGATCTCTTTCTGATCCCCACCTCCGAGGTTCCGGTAACCAACGTGTACCGGGACGACATCATCGACGGGGCCAGACTGCCCATCGCGATGTGTGCCTTTACTCCCTGCTTCCGGCGTGAGGCCGGTGCGGCAGGGAAGGACACCCGGGGGCTGATCCGGGTACATCAGTTCGACAAGGTTGAGCTGGTGCGGATCTGCCGGCCGGAAGAGAGTCCGGCGGAACACGAAAAGCTGACCCGTCAGGCCGAAACCGTATTGGAGCGACTGGAGATCCCCTATCGCCGGCTGGCACTCGCCGCGGGCGACACCGGATTCGCCGCGGCCAAGACCTATGATCTCGAGGTCTGGGCTGCCGGGGTGAATACCTGGCTGGAGGCTTCCAGCGCCAGCACCTTTACCGACTTCCAGGCCCGGCGGGCCAACATCCGGTTCCGGCGGGAAGCCGGGGCCAAGCCCGAACTGGTTCACACCCTGAACGCGTCGGGCGTGGCCTTCCCCCGCACCATCATCGCATTGCTGGAAAACAATCAGCAGGCCGACGGCTCGGTAAAATTGCCCAAGGCTCTGGTGCCGTACTTCGGCGCCGAGCGTATCGTGCCGCGTGCGTAAGCGACGCCTGCGCCGGTACGCGCCGGCGCTGGTGGTACTCCTGGTGGCGCTCCTTGCGGGGCTGTCGGCCGGCTCGGGCTGGATCGTGGTGCGGCACTTCACCGGCGATGCCTCATCCATCAGCCGGCTTTACTCCGGCGTCTTTGCCGGACTCAATGACCCCCGCGAAGGGGGAGCAGTAGACGCCCTCCTTAGATTAGGCGAGCAGGTCCGGCAGGTCGGCATTCCGCTGGTGGTCACCGATCCCGATGGTCACGTTACGGCGGCGGCCAATCTTCCTTTCGATGCGACTCTGGACGATCCCCGGGTAAAGGCGTACGTCGCGGAGCTCGATCGGCGCAATCCGCCGATTACCGAACAGGCGTTCGGTACGCTGCACTACGGCCCGGTCCCGGCCCAGCGGCAACTGACCGCGCTGGCCGTCCTGCAGGTCTTCATCCTGCTGACCATCATCTCGGTAGGTGTCTCGGCCTGGCGCAACGCCATGGCGGCGCAGCGCGATCGTCTCTGGGTTGCCATGGCTCGCGAGGCGGCCCATCAGATGGGCACGCCGCTCATGAGTCTGCAGGGCTGGATCGAGCAGTTGCGCAGCCGGGCCGCCCCGCCGCCCCGGCTGGCCGAACACCTCGAGGCCGATGCCGAGCGGCTGGAGCGGGTGGCCCAGCGGTTCGAGCGGATCGGTCACACCATCCGGCGTGAGCCGATTGGGGCCGGCGGGCTGGCCTCCAAAGTGGCGGACTACTTTCGCCCCCGCCTTCCGACCCGAGTCAACCGCATCATGCTGCGGGTGGACGCGCCGGGGAACGGTCCGGTGATTCTGGGCGACCCGATCTTGCTGGAGTGGGCCCTGGAGTCGCTGGTGAAGAACGCGATCGATGCCCTGCAGGGCCGGGAGGGCACCATTACCCTCCGGGTTACCAGTGAAGGGGACCGCACCGCCATCCGGGTGGCCGATGACGGCCCCGGTGTGCCCGGCGAGCTGCGCCGTACCCTGTTCGACCCGGGCATAACCACCAAGTCCGGCGGCTGGGGCATTGGCCTCGCGCTGGCTCGCCGCGTTGTGGAGGACTCCCACGGCGGCGAATTGATCCTCGAACAAACCGATGCCGGTGCATCGTTCCTGATACGGATTCCGACCCATGAGCAGTGAACGGCGCACACCCCTGATCGGCCTCGAGAGCTTGAATCCCGCCCAGCGGGAGGCGGTCGAGCACGTTCATGGGCCGCTCCTGGTGGTCGCCGGCGCCGGATCAGGGAAGACCCGGGTCCTGACCATGCGGATTGCCCGGCTGATCGATGTCACCGGGGTCCCGCCCTGGCGCATCTTCGCGGTGACCTTCACCAACAAGGCCGCCGGAGAAATGAAAGAGCGGGTCGGCCGGCTGCTGGGGCAGGACCCTTCCGGCCTGTGGATCGGAACCTTTCACTCTCTCTCCGCCCGGCTGCTCCGGCGTGAGGCCGAGGCGCTCGGCTTCACTCGGTCCTTCACCATCTACGACGAGGACGATCGTCTCGCGCTCATCAGGCGGTTGATGGACGCTCGGGGACATTCGACCAAATTGTTCCCGCCCAAAATGGTTCAGGCCATCATCTCCTCGGCCAAAAACCGGATGCAGACTGCCGATCAACTGGCCGAGGCCGGGGTATTCGACCGGGCCACCCAGGTGGCGGCCGATGTGTTTCGGGCTCTGGGACCGGCGTTGAAGCAGGCCAACGCGATGGATTTCGACGATCTGATGCTGCACCCCTTGACCCTCTTCCGGGAGCGGCCCGATCGGCTGGAGTTCTACCAGAATCGATTCGCCTTCCTCCTGGTCGACGAGTTCCAGGATACCAACTCGGCTCAGTATCAGCTGGTCAAGTTGTTAGGGGCCCACGGAAATGTTTGCGCGGTGGGCGACGACGATCAGTCGATTTACGGCTGGCGCGGTGCCGACGTCCGCAACATGCAGAGCTTCCGGCAGGACTTCAAAGATGTGAGCCTGGTCCGGCTGGAAGAGAACTATCGGTCGACCGGGGTTGTGCTCGATACCGCCAACGCGGTGATCGCCGAGAACAAGGGACGGATCGGAAAGACGCTGCGAACCCAGCGGCGGGGCGGGGAGAAAGTCACCGTAGTCGCTTCGGCTGATGAGCGGGACGAAGCCGAGTGGGTGGTGAAAGAGTTCCGCACCCGGCAGGCCAAGGGTGACTGGATCTGGCCCGAGATGGCGGTGCTCTACCGGACCAACTCGCAGTCCCGCGCGCTGGAAGAGGCGTTCCGTCGTTCTGGAGTGCCATACCGCATCATCGGCGCGATCAGCTTCTACGACCGCCGGGAAGTGAAAGACCTGCTGGCCTATCTTCGGCTGATTGCCAATCCGGCCGACGATGAAGCGTTTCTCCGGGCCGTCACCGTGCCCAAGCGCGGCCTGGGCGAGGGACAACTCGCCATTCTGGTTGAAGCGGCCGCCCGCTGGAACAAGTCTCTGCTGGCGACCTCATCGGCTGCCGAGATGGTCCAGGGACTTCGGCCCGGGGTCCGTGAGGCCCTCGCCAAGTTCGCCAATCTGATCGCAGAGTTGAGTGACCGGGCAAGGACCTGGACTCCGGCTCAAATTCTGGAACAGCTTATCACCTCGCTGGACTACCAGAACGTGCTCATCGCCGAGGATTCCAAAGGCGGCGCGAAACAAGGTCCCAGTGGGGAAGAACGCTGGGAAAACGTGCGGGAACTGGTCGCCAGCGCGGCTGACTGGTCCGAGGTGGTTGTGCCAGATGAAGAGGAATCCACCACCCAACTGGAGCGGTTCCTGGCCGAGGCAGCGCTTCTCTCCGCCAACGACACGGTGCAGGGGGCCAATGAAGGCGTTACACTCATGACCCTGCACACCGCGAAGGGGCTGGAGTGGCCGGTCGTGGCTCTGACAGGATTGGAAGACGGGCTGTTCCCCTTGCAGCGGGCCGAGGAGCAGCCGGAGGGCATCGAAGAAGAGCGCCGGCTCTGCTACGTTGGTATCACGCGGGCCAAGGACAAACTCTACATCACCTGGGCGCGGGCCCGCCGGCGGGGTGGCCAGCTCATGCCGGGGCGGGCTTCGCGTTTTCTCCAGTCGTTGCCTCCCGGGGTGATTGATGAGAAGCGTACCAGTTCGATGTGGGCGCCCGATTGGGGTGGGCAATCCGCTGCGAGGCGGGGGGACGGACAGACCGACAGACGGACCGGCGGGCAGTGGAATCGGGGTGGAGCTAGGGATTTCTATGATGATGACAGTCCGTCCGTCCGTCCGTCCGTCAGTCCCCCTGAGGATGCCAGCCAGGACAGCCCCCGCTACGTCAAAGGCGAGCGGGTCCGCCACCGGCGCTTCGGCGGGGGGACCATTCAGGGACTCACGGGTACCGGTAAGGATCTCAAGGTCACGGTCCGGTTCGATGACGAAGAAGTCGGGGTGAAGCAGCTGCTGGTCGCGTACGCCGGTCTGGAACGGGAAATGGAGAGCGCATGACCATTCGTCGTGAGGATGTGCTGCACGTAGCTCGGCTGGCCGAGCTGGACGTGGCCGAGGCCGATCTGCCCAAGCTGGTGGACCAGATGGGCGGGATTGTCGCGTTCGTGGAGCAGCTCAATGAGGTTCCCGCCGGCGAACAGGCTCCGCCCTTCCTGGCCGGTCCCGATCGCACTCCCCTCCGGGAGGATGTGGTCGACCCGGTGCCGCTGGTGCGGCCGCCGTCGAGCATCGCTCCGGACTTCACTCAGGGTTTGTTCGTGGTGCCCAGGCTGGGCGCCATGGAGGGCGAATGAGCGGCGTTGCCAGCATTGCCGCGGGAGTTGCCAGCGGGTCGGCGCCGGCCGCCGGGGTCGCCAAGACCACCGGCGAGGCCCTGAAGAAGGCGGCCGACCTGAATGCCACGCTGCACTGGACTCAGGAACTGCTGGACCAGCAGGCGGCCCGGGTCGACCAGCTCAGCGCGGATGCCCGAAAGGCGTTGCAGCTGGCCGGCGTTCCGGTGGCATTGAAGGACAATATCGTCACTACGGATCAGCCTACTACCTGCGCCTCGAAGATTCTCGAGGGCTACGTCTCGCCTTACGACGCTACAGTCACCCAGAAGCTCAAGGCCGCCGGGGCGATCATCGCGTCCAAGACCAACATGGACGAATTCGCCATGGGCTCGTCCACCGAGCACTCGGCCTGGGGCCGGGTGAAGCTACCGATCGATCACGCCCGGGTGCCGGGCGGATCGTCCGGCGGATCGGCCGCGCTGGTGGCTGCCGGGGTGGTACCGGCGGCGCTGGGAAGCGAGACCGGGGGATCGGTGCGTCAGCCGGCCAGCTTTTGCGGCGTCGTCGGTGTGAAGCCAACCTACGGGCGGGTCAGTCGCTTCGGGCTGGTCGCTTTCGGTTCGTCGCTTGACCAGGTGAGTGTATTCGGGCGAACCGTCGATGACGCGGCCCGGGTGCTGTCGGTGATCAGCGGGCTCGACCAGAACGACGCGACCTCGGCGGCCGAGCCTCCGGTGAAGCTCGAGCCGGCCCGTAAGGATCTCAACGGTCTGACCTTTGGGATTCCCCGGGAATACGTCCCGGCGGATCTCGATCCCGGAGTGAAGGCCGGTATCGAACTCACCGTCAAGGCGATCAAGGACCTGGGTGGAGCGGTGAAGGAAGTGTCGCTGCCTCATACCCGGTTTGCGGTGCCCTGCTACTACATCGTGGCGCCGGCCGAGGCGGCCGCCAATCTCGCTCGATTCGATGGGGTGCGGTATGGGCCCCGGAAGGTGGGCGCCGAAGGCGATGTCCGTTCGCTCTACCGGGCAACTCGAGGCCAGGGATTCGGAGCCGAGGTGCGGCGCCGGATTCTGATCGGCACTTACGTGCTGAGCTCCGGTTACTACGACGCCTACTACCGGAAGGCCCAGCAGGTGCGGGCCCTTCTGGCTGACGATTTCCGCAAAGTCTTCGCCGGTGGAGTCGACCTGCTGCTCACGCCGACCACGCCGACACCGGCGTTCAAGGCGGGCGACAAGACTGAAGATCCGGTGGCGATGTACCTGGCCGACATCTTCACCTGCTCGCTTAACCTCGCGGCGCTCCCGGCGATGAGTCTGCCGGTGGGCCGCTCCGGCGGGCTCCCGATCGGGGCGCAGTTGATCGCGCCGATGTTCGACGAAGCACGGATGCTGAGTGTCGCGGCCGGGCTGGAAGCGGTCATCGACGCGACCAGGGAGGTGCGCTGATGACCTGGGAAACTGTCATCGGGCTGGAAGTACACGTCCAGCTGCTCACCCGGTCCAAGATGTTCTGCGGCTGCTCCACTAGGTTCGGCGGCGCGCCCAACACCCAGGTCTGCCCGGTCTGTCTCGGCCTCCCTGGTGCGCTGCCGGTGCCCAACAAGCACGCCATCGAGCTGGCGACCCGTGCCGCCCTGGCGCTCGGCTGCAAGGTGCACGAGACCAGCATCTTCGCCCGGAAGAACTATTTCTATCCCGACCTGCCCAAGGGTTATCAGATCTCCCAGTTCGATCAGCCGCTCTCGACTCAGGGCGGGATCGAGATCGAGTCGCCCGAGCGGGGCAAGATCACCATCGGGATCACCCGGCTGCATGTCGAGGAGGATGCCGGCAAGTCGCT
>CAZOES010000168.1:0-2668 GCA_964578865.1 uncultured Gemmatimonadaceae bacterium
GCATCGGCCGGATCGCAGACGATGGGCTCGCCCCGGACGTTGAACGACGTATTTACCAGCACCGCGCAACCGGTCTGCCGCTCGAATTCGCTGAGCAGCGCGTGGTAGTTCGGATTGATGTCCTTGTCGACCGTCTGCACCCGGGCTGAATAATCGATGTGGGTGATGGCCGGCAGATCGGAGCGGGGCACGTTGAGCTGATCGATGCCCCACAACTTGCGCTGACTCTCGGTCATGGCGATCTGGCGTTCCTTCTTCACCGGCGCGACCAGCAGCATATAAGGACTGTCGCAGTCCAGCTCGAAGTAATCCTGCACCCGCTCCCGCAGAACGCTGGGGGCGAAGGGCCGGAACCCCTCGCGGAACTTGATCTTGAGATTCATGTCGGCCTGCATCTTGGGACTGCGGGGGTCGCCCAGAATACTGCGGCACCCCAGCGACCGCGGGCCGAACTCCATCCGACCGTCGAACCAGCCAAAAATCTTCTCCTGCGACAGCAACTCGGCGCACCGGCGGGTCAACTCCGGACGCTCCAGTTTCTCGTACGACGCACCCTGCTGCTTAAGGAAGGTCTCGATCTTGTCAGGGGAAAACTCGGGTCCCAGATAGGCTCCCCGCATCGAGTCCCGACCCGGGGTGACGGTACGCGGCTGGCCCAGATACCGATGCCAGATCAGCTGGGCCACACCCAGGGCACCGCCGGCGTCGCCCGCAGCCGGCTGAATGAAGATGCGCTTGAAGGGACCGTCCCGCAGAATCTTGCCATTGCCGACGCAGTTGAGCGCCACACCGCCGGCCATGACCAGGTTCTCCATTCCGGTGATGCGGTGGGCGTTCCGAGCCATCCGCATCATGACTTCCTCGCAGACCACCTGAACCGAGCGGGCCAGATCCATCTCCTTCTGGGTCAGCTTCGACTCGGGTTCCCGGGGCGGCCCGCCGAACAGATCATGGAACGCCGGGCTGGTCATGGTCAGGCCCGACAGATAATTGAAGTACTTCTGATCCAGCCGGAACGAACCGTCTTCCTTGAGGTCGATCAGGTGTTGGTAGATCAGGTCGACGTACTTGGGCTCGCCGTAGGGTGCCAGACCCATGACCTTGTACTCACCCGAGTTGACCTTGAAGCCGGTGTAATAGGTGAAGGCGGAGTACAGCAGCCCCAGCGAATCGGGCCACTTGATCTCGGAGGAAAGCTGGATCTCGTTGCCCCGACCCACGCCGATGGTCGACGTCGCCCATTCGCCGACCCCGTCCATGGTGAGGATGGCGGCTTCCTCGAACGGCGAGGGGAAGAAGGCGCTGGCCGCATGGGATTCGTGATGCTCGGCGAACAGCAGCTTGCCTTTGAAGCCCGGCATGCAGTCGAGCAGCATCCGGTCCTGGTAAAGCTTCTCCTTGATCCACAGCGGACCAGCCATCAGGAATGACCGGAAGCCCTTGGGCGCTACGCCCAGGTAGGTCTCCAGAATCCGCTCGAACTTGAGCAGCGGCTTGTCATAGAACCCGACGTAGTCCACATCGGCCAGAGTGATTCCCGCCTGCTTCAGGCAGAAAGCCATGGCCTTTTCTGGAAATGCTGAATCGCCCTTCTTCCGAGTGAAGCGCTCTTCCGATCCGGCGGCGATGATCTCGCCATCCTTGATCAGGCACGCGGCGCTGTCGTGATAGAAGGCGGAAATTCCGAGGATGTATACCGGCTTGCTCAAAGCGAGATTCCTGGTGGTTTGAGCCCTGACCTTAGCAAAATTGGCGCCCAGGGCTTCTGGTTGACAGTGTACTGGCCAATTGGCCCTGCTTGTCGTGTAGTGGCCACAGGTGTTGCGTTAGTTCGACGCATGACGGCTGCCCTGTTCCACGGTCGCGGCAGTCGGCGGGAGGCCATTGATCAGCGGTAAGATGCGTCCGGCTATCGTATCGGCCACGATCTGGTTCCCCAACGGCGTCAGATGGGCGTAATCGGTAAAGATCTGGCCCTCGGACGACTCGAAAATTCGGGTGAGATCGATGAAAGTGCCCCCCACGCTACGGGCCATCGGCGTCATCTGGGACCGCACAAAATCGGTGGCCTGGAGTGCGAACTGCTCGTAGTTGGGGAGGTAGGACTGCACATTAAAATCAAACAACTTCTGCTCGATCGGAGTAAACTTGCGCTGCCGTTCCAGGATCAGCATCGGCTGCAGCATGAAAACGGGAATGATCCCTTCCCGTTGAAGTATCAGACCACACCGCTCTTCCATCTTGAGTGCATTCGCCGGGAAAACCCGCCGATGGGAGGCAACCGCCGAGTCTACGTTGATCGGGGTGCGGGTAGGGCGGGGCGAGAGGGCCAGCTTGACATTGCCCAGTCCCCGGGCCAACAGGTGCACCAGGGCACTCTTCCGGAAAAGCCACCAGCCATTGGCGTAGGCGAAGCTGTACAGGCTCGGCTCACCCAGGATGATCTGTGACGGAAGATTGTAGGAGTAACTGCGAAATTGATCGTGGCCGGGATTGTAATAGTAGTAGTCGTTGAATCCATCCAGAAAAAGAATCATGTCCGGGTGGTACCGGAGGATGGTCTGATTCAGATAAATCAGATTATGGTGGGTCCAGGTGCTGGTGACTGCCGCGTTGATCACCTCGACCTTCCGCCCTCCCAACTTGTCCTGCAGCTCCCGCTCGAGAT
>CAZOES010000168.1:2678-9500 GCA_964578865.1 uncultured Gemmatimonadaceae bacterium
ATTGGGATCGATGTGGGTCCACAATCCCCCCAGCCCGTAGCCGGTCGAGGCTCCCATCAGGAAGATCCGGTAGGTTCCCGCCGGTTTTTCCAGGCTCACCTCGCCCGAGCGACGGAATCCCACTGAGTTGTGGCGGATACCCCTGGTGTCGACGTAATTCGGAGTGGGCAGAATGTTTTTATAAGGATCGAAGGCGAACTGATACAGATGCTCGCCGTCGTAGCCGCTGGTTTTCTTGAGATAAAGTCGGGTCCCGAACTCCAGCAGTCCGAAGAGCAGGGAAAGCCCCAGCAATATCGCCAGAACGATTTTCCAGCGCGCCGGCGGCTGGGGTGATTCCATAGCGGCGGTCATCGCCCGTTGATCGGGTGATTGATGGACATTCGATACCTTTGTCCTGATTGTCTGAAGAAACTTGCCAAGTCAGCCGCCTAGTGGTTGGCAAGGTTCGTGCTTGCGGGGGTGGTCAAATGCTAACGGAATCCTCCAAGTGGTGCCAGCAGAGACACTTTGACCGCGGGGGTAAAATCGTCCCTTGCTGCTCGGCTGCTGCGCTTGACGGACGACACTGGACTCTGACCTGTCGCGAATGAGCCGTCGGCTGCTGCTCATCAGCTACCACTTCGGTCCCCGGTGCGCGACCGGCGGTCTCCGGTGGAATGGGATGGCTCCCTATCTCGCTGATGCGGGATGGGAGATCGAAGTTATTTCGCTCGCGACCGGCCCCTCGGATCAGCGGTACCAGTTCGCGCCTGGCGTCCAGGTGACTCCGGTCAGCATGTCGACCTGGCTGGGGGACACCGTGGTGAATGTCGGCAAAATCAAACGCCGATTGCTGTCACGGGCTGCCGACCCTTCGGCCCCGGCAGCATTGCCGCAGCCAGTCCCCGATTCCGCTGACAGCACTGCTCAAGCGGATGGATTTCGGCAGCGACTCTATTCGAAAATCATGGGCAATGTTGGAGCCTTGAGTCGCTGGAGTGCCGAGTCGGGCTGGTCTCGCGGCGCGGTTGAGGCCGGTCTGGCGTTATCGCGGGACTGGCAGCCCTCGGTGGTGGTGGTGAGCAGTCCACCTCATGCTACTCAACTCGCGGGCGCGCGTCTGGGGCGACAGCTGGGCATTCCTTACATCTGTGATTTTCGCGATCCCTGGGTCTTTGGTGAATGGGATGCAGCCGAAGCCCAGCTGATCGATCTCTGGCGGGGACGCTGGGCTGAGCGGCGTACTTTCGCGGCCGCGGCGAAGGCCGTGTTCAACACGCCTTGGGCTATGCGGGCCGCCGTGGCCCACGATCGATCTCTGGAATCTCGCAGCCTATCCATTCCCAATGGTTACGATGCCCGATCCGGGGTGGCTCGCCCTGATTCCGATCTCTTCCGAATTTCCTTCGTCGGCTGGCTCTACGATTTCATGGACCCGGAGCCGGTGCTCGCCGCCTGTGGCCGGCTCAGGGCTCGAGTAGGCCCGGGCCGTTTGCGGGTGGAGTTTGTCGGAACCGATCAGGCCCATCTGGGGCGGAGTCTTCGTTCCCGGGCTCAAGCCCATGGGCTGGCTGACTCCTTCGAGCATTTGCCCCGGGTATCCCGGGAGGAAGCCCTGAAGATCCAGGAACGATCAGCGGTTCAAATTGTCTTCGACACACCGGGACCGCTCCGAGTGCCGACCAAGTTTTACGACTCGGTGCAGTGCTATGGCGACCTGCTGCTCATCGGGCGACCGGCCAGTGCCATGGGCGATGCCGCCGCTCAGGTTGGCTTCCCGGTTTGCCGGACCGATGATGCGGCCGGCCTCGACGCTGTGCTTGACCGGGCCTTCTCCCGCTGGCAGGCCCGTGACTATCCCGCTCCGCTCGACCCCACTGGCGGATTCTCCCGGCGGGTGGCGGCCAACCGGTGGCTCGAACTGCTGGAAACCGTTGTCCCCCAACGCCCTCAGCCCATCCCGCTGGCCCAATCACCGGGTTGAGCGGGTCAGCGCCTCGCCTCTGTAGCAATCTCCCAACAGATTCGGCTCAAGTGTAGACAGGGCGCCTCGGGTTCGACCATCTTCGGGCCGAAGCTGGCACGAGGGGTGCTTGAACCAGCGGCTCGTCCCCTGCACTTGGACCAGGATTGTGGCAGGTCGCGGCGCATCTGTGGGGGCTGCCCAACCGGCCAACGCCGTCGTGAAGTCCGTCCACCTTGAATGATTTGCTCTGATGACCAACCCCGGCAGTGCTGATAATGATGCTGGCCGACTGGGCCCCTGGCAGGGCCGAGTTCGGACCAAAGCCTATCAGTCGCTGCGCCACATCCGGGCTCTGTTGGATGCCGAGTACCGGAAGACGGACCGGGAGAACCGGGCCGAATTCCGCAAATTTGTCCAGCAGCAGGGCGGGGCGGGGCTTAGGGCCAACGTGATGCCGGCGGGGAAACCGCGAACGGCGCTGGTGGTGAGCCAGGCCTACTACCCCTTCGCCAAACTCGAAGCCGTAGTCCTCAAGGCCTTTCAGATGGCCGGCTTTGAGGTAGTGCTGCTGCGCAACCGGCGCTACGAATTTCTGCGTTACAGCTGGCTGGCCGGGGTCGAGGCCGGTTGGGAATACGAGGATTTCAGCGAGCAGGACGATAGCTGGGCTGACCAGCAGGTCGGCCGACTCGCCACGGTTGAACAATGGCTGGAGCTGCAATACCAGGGTGTCCACGTGGGGCGCTTCGTGATCGCCTCCGCCATGCGGCGGCTGCGGGTGGGAAGTATCAACTTTTCCGATCCGGCCGCGCGCCAGCTTCTGCAGGAGTTGCTGCGAGAGAGCGTGCGCCGGACTTTGGCCAGTGTCAGGCTCTTTGAACGCTACCAGCCGGCCTGTGTGGTGGTCATGGACCGGGGCTACTCCGGCTCGGGTGAAATCTTCGATCTGGCCCTGACCCGCGGGGTGGATGCGATCACCTGGCACCTGGGCTACAAGAGCAACCGGGTGGTGTTCAAGCGCTATCACCAGGGCAATGAGCGGGAACATCCGCTGCGTCCCTCCGATGATTCCTGGCGCCGGATCCAGGCGATGCCCTGGACTCCGCAGTTGGGTGAGCAGGTGCGGCGGGAGTTATTCGACTGCTACGAAAGCCAGGACTGGTTCAGCGTAGTGGGGACCCAGTTCGGCAAACGGATGCTCTCCCGGCTGGAGACCCGCGCCAAACTGGGGCTCGCGGCCGATCGCAAGGTCGCCGTGATCTTCCCCCACATTCTGTGGGACGGCTCGTTCTTCTACGGTGACGATCTCTGCGGCGATTACACCCGGTGGCTGGTCGACACCGTTCGAGCCGCCTGCGCCAACACCAAGGTTGATTGGCTGATCAAGCTGCACCCGGCCCACATCGTGAAAGCCCGTCAGGTTGGCGATGTGGTTGCCCCTTCGGAGGTGTCGGTGCTCAACGAGGCCATCGGGGAGCTTCCCGGGCACATTCATCTGATTCAGCCGGATACCGATCTGAGCACCTATTCCCTGTTCGAGATTGCCGACTACGCGGTCACCGTTCGGGGTACCGTGGGGATCGAAGCCGCTCTCTTCGGAGTTCCGGTACTCACCGCCGGCACCGGTCGCTACGATCGTCGCGGCTTCACCATCGATTCCTCCAGCCGGGAGGAGTATCTCCATCGGCTGGCGACGCTGGAGACGCAGCCGCGACTTTCCCCCGAGCAGCTGGAACTGGCCGAGCGCTTTGCCTATGCCACTCTGTTTTACCGGCCGCTCGAACTTTCGTGCGTGACGCTGGAATACGAACGGCATGGCAAGGCCATTCCCCTGGTGACTGTCCATTGTCAGACCCGGGAGCAGTGGCTGGCCTCGCCCGATATGCGTACCCTGTCCGGTTGGCTGGCTGAGGGCCGAGCCGAGGACACCCCCGCAACTCTTCCGGGCCAGCCTTCGGCCGGTGCCACCGAGCGCGAATCCGCCCGGTTATCCTTCAGCTCGCCATGATGGCTTCCGACGAAACAGTTATTTCCGCCGACCGCGCCGGTCAGCGGTACCTGCATGATCTCTGGCGCTATCGCGAGTTGTTTCTCTTTCTCGCCTGGCGTGACCTGCTGGTACGCTACAAGCAGACGGTGGTGGGTCTGGCCTGGTCGCTGATCCGGCCGTTACTCACCTTGCTGGTGCTGACGGTGGTCTTCGGCCGGCTGGGGAAAATGCCTTCCGGCGGGGTTCCCTATCCTCTGCTGGTCCTCTGCGGCCTGCTGCCCTGGCAGTTCTTTGCTACTGCGCTGACCGCCACCGGCGAGAGTCTGGTGTCCAACGCGCCGATGATTTCCAAGATCTTCTTTCCCCGGCTATTGATCCCGGCGGCGAGTCTGGCGACCAGTCTGGTCGATTTCCTGGTCTCGTTCTGCTTCCTGATCGTCCTGATGATCTGGTACGCCTATCCCCCGTCGCCCTACGTGGTGCTGCTGCCGGGGTTCATGTTTCTGGCACTGGCTACTTCATTCGGGGCCGGGCTGTGGACCGCGGCAGTGCTGGTGAAGTACCGCGACATCCGCTTCATTCTGCCCTTTGTGGTGCAGTTCGGCCTCTACGTCTCACCGGTCGGATTCTCCAGCAGTGTGGTGCCGGAGAAATACCGCACGCTGTACTCCCTCAACCCGATGGTAGGGGTGATCGACGGATTCCGCTGGTCGATCCTCGGTGGTGAGACTCAGCTCAACCTCGTCAGTGTGGCGATCTCGGCGGTGCTGGCCTTCAGTCTCCTGCTGTCGGGGCTCTGGTATTTCCGGAACACCGAACGGACCTTCGCCGATGTCATCTGAAATACGATGGCATCGGAGCCGCCCCCGCTCCAGCGCAGCGGGGGAGGAGCGGCCATGACCGACGTAGTGATGAGCATCGAGGGTCTGGCCAAGCGGTACATCATCGATCACCAGCGGGCCGGGGGCGAGGGCCTCCGGCACGTCATCGAGTCCGCCGTCCGCTCCCCGTTCCGTAAGCGGCAGGAAGCCCCCAAGCGGACCAAGGAAGAATTCTGGGCTCTTCAGGATGTCTCGTTCGACATCCGTCAGGGCGAGGCGGTGGCGGTGGTGGGGCGCAACGGCTCGGGGAAGTCGACCCTGCTCAAGCTGGTCAGCCGGATTACCGCGCCCACCCGGGGCCGTATTCGATACAAGGGACGGGTCGCCAGTCTGCTCGAAGTAGGGACCGGGTTCCATCCCGAGCTGACGGGCCGGGAGAATATTTTCATGAACGCCGCGCTGCTGGGTATGCGGCGGGCCGAGATCCGGCGCAAGTTCGACGAGATCGTCGCCTTTTCCGAAGTCGAGAAGTTTCTCGACACGCCGGTCAAGCGCTATTCGAGCGGGATGTATGTCCGATTGGCTTTCGGAGTCGCGGCGCACCTGGAGCCGGAAATTCTGCTGGTCGACGAAGTCCTGGCGGTGGGTGATGCCACCTTCCAGAAAAAATGCCTGGGCAAGATGGGCGATGTGGTCCAGCAAGGGCGAACCATCATGTTCGTCAGCCACAACATGGCGGCGGTGAAGTCGCTCTGCCAGCGCGCCGTGCTGTTCGACGGCGGCCGCGTCGTGCGCGATGGCGCGGTGGACGACGTGGTTGACGCCTATCTGGCCACGGGCCGGGTATCGGCGGACGATGGGTTCGTGCCGAACGATGTGCCGCGCTCGGGTACGGGTGAAGCGCGCCTGCGGCGCGTCCTGATCCGCGACCAGTCGATCGCGTCGGTGTCGCAGGTCTACCTGGGCGACACGTTCACGGTCGACATGGAGTTCGAGGTGACGACGGCGGTGCGCGACGCGGTGGTTGGCGTCGGCCTGTCGTCGCTCGACGGCGTTCGCTTTGCCAGCACCTACAGCATCGACGGCGGCGGCGAGCCGTGGTCATTCGCGCCGGGTCGCCACCGCGTGTCGGTCGATCTCGACGTGGTCCTGCTGCCGCGCCGCTACGCGCTCGACATCGTCATCACCCGCACCGACGGCTACGAGATCGACTACGTCCAGCAGGTGCTGGACTTCACGGCGGTGGGCGTCGCGCGCGCCGGCCGCGACAACTATCCCTGGCCGACCGTGCACGGCTACGTGCGCCCGCGCAGCGCGTGGCGCCAGCCCGAGCCGGTCGAAGCCGCGGTGTGAGCACACATGGAGAAACAGACGTGGACCTGAAGGATCGCCGCATCGCCGTCATCGGCGGCGCCGGCTTCATCGGCTCGCACATCGTCGATCAGCTGCTGGCCGAGCCGGTGCGCGAGGTCGTCATCGTCGACAACTTCGTTCGCGGTACGCGGGCCAACATCACCGCGGCGCTTCGCGATCCGCGCGTGCGGCTGGTCGAAGGCAGCATCACCGACCGCGCGCTGATGCAGCAGGTGCTGGAAGGGACCGACGGGCTGTTCCTGCTCGCCGCGTTGTGGCTGTTCGAGTGCGTGCACGAGCCGCGCAAGGCGCTCGAGGTCAACGTCGACGGCACCTGGAACGTGATCGAAGCGGCCCGCGCCGCGGGCGTCAAACGCATCGTCTATTCCTCGTCGGCGTCGGTGTACGGCGACGCGCTGTCGCTGCCGATGACCGAGGAGCATCCCTTCAACAACCGCTCGATGTTCGGCGCCACCTAGATTGCCGGCGAGCAGTTCCTGCGCGCCGCCTACGAGCAGCACAAGCTGCCGTATGTCGCGCTGCGCTACATGAATGTCTACGGGCCGCGCATGGACTACAAGGGCACCTACGTCAGCGTGATCATGAAAGTGCTCGACAAGCTCGATGCCGGCGAGCGGCCGGTGGTGTTCGGCGACGGTTCGCAGGCCTACGACTTCGTCCATGTGGCGGATGTCGCGCGCGCCAACATC
>CAZOES010000169.1:0-9310 GCA_964578865.1 uncultured Gemmatimonadaceae bacterium
CATCGCCTTGGAGGCCACCCGATACTGGCCGGCGCGGTCATCCCCCTATTCCCCCCTTGACGGACTAGACCCATATGCTGCGTTTTTAGCACCATGCTACTTCCTTAGCACTCGCCTTACCCAGACGCATTCTCCTGCCCCGACCAAACCCACTCCCGCCAGCACCTCTCCCCTCCCCCGCCGCGAACGCCAGCTCATGGACATCGTCTACCAACCCGGCAACGCCACCTCGGCCGAAGTCCGGGACTGGCAAGCGTCTCAGCAAGACCGTACTGACTCAAACCGCAAGAATGATCCAAGACGAGAGAGGTGGGTCGCTGTGGCTGTGGTCCAGACTGAGGTACCGGGTCACCAGTAAACGGCTACCAACAACAGGGCCACCCTCAGGAAGGCCAAATTGGCTTCCGGCTCCCACCTCTGAAGTACCCGGGTCACCCCCTGAAACATTTCGGCCTCCCCGACGTGGTGCCGCCTGCCGGCACCACCCCTGTACATTTCGCCGGTTCCCCCTCGACTGCCGATTTCCCTCGGAGAGCTCACTAATGCCCAAGCGTATTCTCCCTCTGCTGCTGCTCCTGGCCTTCGCCCTGACCGCTCCGGTCGCGGCTCAGAATTTCAACTACGGCTCGGCCATCGTGGCGGCGCCGGGAGAAATCCTCGTCGGCCAGCCGGAGAATCAGTACTCTCCCGGCTATGTCTACGTGTACCGGCCCGGGGCGGACGGCTCCTGGAAACAGGTGAGCCGGTTGACCGCGGACGGCGCCGAGAATAACGACGGCTTCGGCAAGCGGATCGCGGTGAGCGGCACTACCGCGCTGGTCAGCTCCATCTCGGCCGATTCCGGGCGCGGGGCGGTCTACATCCTGACCAAGGGCGCCAACGGCGTCTGGAAGCAGACCGGCCGGCTCACCACGCCTGGCCTCAAGCCGAACGACAACTTCGGCCGCCAGGTCCTGCTCGACGGCAACCGCGCGGTGGTGAGTTCCCGGGCCAACGGCACCGGCATGGTCTACATCTTCCGGCGTGAAGCTGCGAACTGGGTGGCCGATACCAGCTTTGCTCCCAGCGACAGTCTGCCCAAGCTCTGGTACGGCGCGACTATCGCCGCCGCCGGGAATCGAGTCTACGTCGGCGCCACCGCGCTCAACTTTGGCGGCCCCGACTCTGCCTCCGGCGCAGTCTACATCTACACCAAAGAAGCCGGCGGCTGGAAGCAGGAAGCCCGTCTGGCTCCGGCCGCTAACGGAACCTACGCCGGCTTTGGTGTCTCGCTGCTGCCCCATGGCGATACCCTGCTGGTCGGATCGCCCGGGTATGACCGCGGGATCGGTACCGTCTTCCTCTACCAGCGGGATTCCGCCGCGAAGTGGACCATGGACTCCCGGCTGTTGCCCTTCGACGGCAAGGGTTTCCTGCTCTTCGGCGCCAGCATGGTGGAGGTCGGCAAGGAGCTCTGGGTCGGCACCCCGGGCGCCAACCGGTTTGAGGGCCGAGTCTATCGCTTTACCCGCGACACCAGCGGGTGGATCGCCACCAGCAAGGTGAGTGTGCCCGGGCTCGACAAGGAGGGCCAGGCTCTCTTCGGCTTCACCATGGGTGGCAGCTCCCAGATCATGGCGGTGGGCGTTCCGGGCCAGGATTTCTCGGAAGGCGGGGTGGCCCTGTTCAAGCAAGGCGCCACCGGCTGGAAGGAGACCGGCCGCCTGACCGGTGACGTGGTTTCTCTGGCTTCGATCACCGGCGCCAAGCGGGAATGCAGCACCGGCAAAGTCGGCATGTTCAGCTGCGATCAGGTGGACCTGATGTCGTTCCTTCCGGTGAAGGACATCGGCGGGAAGCGAGGGATCGAACTGAACGACATCTGGGGCTACAGCGACCCGGTGACCAAGCACGATTACGCCCTGGTGGGCCGGGTCGATGGAACCGCGTTCGTCGACATCACCGACCCCAGTCATCCCCGGTTCCTCGGCGATCTGCCCAAGAGCGCCGCGTCTCCCGCCAGCATCTGGCGTGATATCAAGACCTACAAGCACTACGCCTTCATCGTGGCAGACGGAGCCCGGGAGCACGGGATGCAGGTGTTCGACCTGGACCGGCTGCGGAAGCCGGCGGCCAAGCCCGTCAGCTTCACGCCCGATGCGCACTATACCAACATCCACAGCGCTCACAACATCGTGATCGACACCACCACCGGGTACGCCTTTCTGGTGGGCGGGTCGGCCGGGGGCGAGATGTGCGGCGGCGGGCTGCACATGGTGGACATCCGGGAGCCCCTCAAGCCCAAGTTCGCCGGATGCTTTGCCGATTCCACCACCGGCCGTTCCAAGACCGGCTACACTCACGATGCCCAGTGCGTGGTTTACCACGGACCGGACCGGAAGTACCAGGACCGGGAGATCTGCATCAACTTCAGCGAGACCGCCATCGGCATCGCCGATGTGACCGACAAGTCCAGCCCCAAGCCGATTTCGCACCAGAGCTACCCCAATGTGGGCTACTCCCACCAGGGCTGGCTGACCGAAGATCAGAAGTACGTCTACGCCGATGACGAGCTGGACGAAATGCAGGGACTGGTCACCGGTACCCGCACCCTGATCTGGGACGTGAGCGATCTGGAGAATCCGGTACTGGCCGGCGAGTACGTGTCGCCCAACCACGCCATCGACCACAATCTTTTCGTGGTGGGCAACCTGGTCTATGAGTCGAACTACCTGAGCGGACTCCGGATCCTCGATATCACCGACCGGCTGCATCCCAAGCCGGCCGGATTCTTCGATACCGTGCCGGTGGGCCAGGACGACGCCCAGTTCGGCGGTTCGTGGGGCAATTATCCCTTCTTTGCCAGCGGCCTGGTGGCGGTGACCAGCATGAAGGAAGGACTGTTCGTACTCAAGGCTCACCCGACAGGGATGACCCCATGATTCGCGGGCTGTTGCTCCTGACGGCCGCCGGCCTGCTCGGGCCGGCGACCACCGGCCCGGGTGAACCTGGCGGGGTCAAGGCCGCCCCCGGTCTGGTCTACGTGGCCAATCAGGCAGCGGCTCAGGTGACCGTGATCGATCCGGCGAGCGACAGTGTGATCGCCACGGTCGACCTGCAGGCCTTGGGCTTCACCTCCCACGCCAAGCCTCATCACGTGGCGGTGGAGCCCGACGGGTCCTATTGGTACCTCTCGCTGGTGGGCGACAACCTGGTGGTCAAGTTCGACCGCAACAATCATGTGGTCGCCCGGGCCGAGATGGAGACACCCGGGCTCCTGGCACTGGATCCCCGGAGCGACAATCTCTTTGTCACTCGCTCGATGTCGGCGGTACGGGCACCTTCCCGGATCGGAGTGATCAAGCGTTCGACCATGGCCATCGAGGAAGTCGATGTCGTGGTGCCTCGGCCCCATGCGGTGGCGGTCAGCGGCGATGGACGCTTTGCCTACGTCGGCAGTCTGGGCACCAACCAGATCGCGGTGTATGACGTGGCCCGGGATCGTTCCGACCTGGTCGATGTGCCGGGGGACGCCAACCGGGTGATCGTGCAGTTCGCGGTCTCGCCCGATGGAAAGTCACTCGCCGCTACCGCTCAGCTCACCGGCGAGGTGCTGGGCTTCGATCTCAAGGATCCGGCCCATCCAGCGCTGGCTCACATCGTCAAGGCAGGCAAGTGGCCCTGGCACGTCCTGTTTACCAGGAACAACAAGGAGATCTGGGTTCCTAACCAGCTCTCGAACGACGTGAGCGTGATCGACCGCTCCAGCTGGAAAGTCGCCCAGACCATCCAGGATTCCGGGTTCGCCCAGCCGCACGGGATTGCCATGACAGCCAACGGACTGGTCCTGATCTCCAATCACAACAGCGGCCACACCATGGATATGGGTGGCGTGCAGATGGCGATGGGAATGCTGGACCGGCCCGGGCGAGTGGTGGTGATCGACGCCGCCACCCATCGGGTAATCCGCCGGCTGACCACTGCGCCCGATGGCGCCGGGATGGGAGCGGGCAGCACCCGATGAGGGCCCGGCGAACCGGCCGGCCGCTTCGCCAGCTCTTGACGCTGTTGCTCCTGGGCGGGTGCTCCTCTTCGGGGCGCCCGCCCGCTGCATCACCGGGACCGGTCATGGCCGAGCCGGCGCCGCCCGACACCGGCCCGCGCCGGATGGTCCGTCAGATGGCGCCCTTTCCGGTCTACGATTCCGCCGGCCGTCCTTATCCCCTCCCCTTCCTCGGCGGGCTCGATCATCCCCGGCCCCAGCTGGTCGATATCCGGGGCCGAGGCCAGCCCGATCTCTTCGTGCAGGAGTACACCGGGCAGCTGGCCTGGTTCGCCCGTGAAGCTGACGGGGACTCGACCCGCTGGGTCTGGCAGACCGATCATTACCAGAATATCGACATCGGCGAGTGGTATCGTTTCGTGGATCTGGATGGCGACGGTCTCAATGACCTGATGGCCGAGACCAAGTACAGCTATATCCGGTATTTCAGGAACATCGGTACCCGGGCGGAGGCGAAGTTCAAGGTCGTCACCGATACGGTCAAGGATGTGAACGGGGCCCCGATTTACGCCGACCGGCAGAACATCGCCCAGTGGGCCGACATCGACTGCAACGGCAAGATGGATATGATGCTGGGACGGGTCGATGGTACCATTGCGCGCTACGAGCTGGAGCAGCTCGACTCGGTTGGGGCGCCCCGGTTCCGTCTGATCACCGACCGGTTCGAGAACATTCAGATCATCGGCCAGCGGGCCAGCAAGCACGGCGCCAACACCCTGGCGGTGGCCGATCTGGATCAGGATGGCGACCCGGACATCCTCTGGGGCGACTTCTTCGAACCCGGACTCCTGTGGTTACGGAACGTCGGCAGCTGCAAGGCCCCCAACTTTCAGAGCGACAAGATTTCCTTCCCTCAGAATGCACCGCTCGAGACCAGCGGCTACAACGCGCCCGCCTTCGGCGATCTCCAGGGCAAAGGCCAGCTGGACCTGGTCGTCGGCGTGCTGGGCGGTGCGTTCAACCCAGTGAAGACCAGCCGGGACAATCTCTATCAGCTGGACCGCACCGGTCCGACCACCTGGGTGGTCCGCACACCCCGTCTGCTCAACGGGATTGATGTCGGCAGTGAAAGCGTACCCGCCTTTGCGGACCTCGACGGCGACGGCGATCTGGATCTGGTGATCGGTACCAAGATCGAGCCCGACGATCTGCATCAAGGGGCCTTGTACTGGTTCGAGAATGTGGGCAACCGGACCGCGCCGGCCTTTCGGTTCCGGGGCCGGGTCAAAGGGATGCCCAGGGTCTTTCACTATGCCCCCGCTTTCGGCGACCTCGATGGCGACGGCAAGCCCGACCTGATCCTGGGTCAGTTCCACGATGCGATCGCCTTCTACCACGGCGACGGAGTCGATGCTGCCGGGCCAAAGTTTGTCCTGATCGATTCGGCCATAGCCCGCCTGCCCCATGGCAGCAACGCGGTACCCACGCTGGTCGATATCGATGCCGACGGGGATCTCGATCTGTTCGTGGGCGAATCCTCCGGCCGGATTCTGTTCTTCCGGAACGACGGGACCGCCGGCTCGCCCAATTTCACTTTGATTACGGACGACTACCTGGGCGAGAAGCTGGGAAGGCGAGTGGCGCCCCGATTTGCCGATCTGTTCGGCAACGGCTTGCCGAGTCTCATGGTAGGAACCGAACGGGGCGAAGCGGCGGTGTACCGCAATGAGGGAACCAGGGGCCGGCCGAAGTTGGTGCGAGACAGCACGATTCAGGTGGACCTGCCGCCCTATTCAACGCCTCAGTGGGTCGACCTCCACGGCAACGGGAAGCCTGAATTATTCAGCGGGGGCGCGGCAGGAGGGGTGAGTTACTACCCGGCGGAGCACTAGTCGGGAATCGGGAGCACGATTCTGTGACGCTCTGCGTTGTACCGCGCCCCATCCTCAGCCTGGGGTCCACCATACTCGGTGGTGCATTGCGTATCCGCTGCCGAGTCGAGGATAATATGGGCATGGCCGCGCCGAACTACTTCACGGCGGACATGGTCCGCGCTCTGCCGGAGGACGGGAACCGCTACGAGGTGGTTCACGGCGAGCTGTTGGTGACCCCGGCGCCTCGTCTCTGGCATGAGGAGATTGCGGTCCGGTTACTGGAAGAGGTCCGGGGCTACCTGCGGGGCGAAGCGGTAGGGTTGGCCATCGGTTCCCGCTCCGATCTGTCCTGGGGACTGCAGGATGTTCTGGTGTCCCCCGATCTCTTCGTAGTTCCTCTCGTAGAGGCCCGCACCCTGGACTGGGGTGTGTTGCGCACCGTAATCCTGGTCGCCGAGGTGCTCTCGCCTTCCTCTCAGCGGGCCGACCGTTTCAGCAAGCGCCGGCTCTATCAGGAGCGGGAAGTCCCGCTCTACTGGATCATCGATCCGGATGCCCAGGAGGTTGAGATCTGGACCCCGACCGATGACTTCCCCCGCCTGGAAACCGAGCGCCTGGTCTGGTCGCCGGTGGGAGCACGGGCGCCTTTCGAGCTGGAATTAAAGAAGTTATTCCGGCCGATCTAACAACTAGCTCTCACCCCTCCCCCACCAATTCCAGGATTCCCGCCAGCGGCGCGCCGATCTGGGTTGGACGATTGGCCAAGTCGGCCCGCAGCTCACCCAGCAACCGATCGAGCACAAAGGCGGTCAGGATCTGGGCCAGATCCTCGTTGGTGCCCGAAAGCAGGCGACTCTCTCCGATGCCCCGCAGGTAGGCCTGGAGGAACACCGCCGATACTGATCTCTCCCAAAGGCGGACCCAGGGCTCCAGCCGCTCGGGATCGCCCGGGCGCCGGGCCAGGTGGGTCTGCACGCCGACCCGGGCCGCGGCGCTGAACGAGCGGAGCATGCCGGCCAGATCTTTGACCACCAGCTGCTTGGACCGGCGCTCCGAGAGACTCAGCCCGGCCCGGCCTTCGAAGTTGGCAATGACAAAATCGTGGCCCACCCGGAAAACCTGTTCCAGCCGGTAGTCGCCGTGAATTCTGATCCGATCCCAGTCGCCGACCCGATCGGCCACCCGCTTGAGCCGTCCCAGGACCCGGGTGCGGTAACTGAGTACCCGGCTGGCCGGCTCGACTAGTTCGTCGGCCAGATCCGGCAAAGCGTCCAGGAGCTTCTCGAAGACGACGCTGGCCTGCCCCTGCCACTCGGTGACCAGCACGGTCATATCAGCCGTGGTGAATGGCTCGGTCCCAAACGCGGGATCGGTGCTCGGCGTGGCCAGCGCGAGATGGAGTGCTGCGGTGCGCCGGCCCAAGGCCGCCGCCGCGTCGTCGGAAATCCCCAGCAGCTCATCCAGCTCGGGCGTGAGCCAGCGTTCTCCCCGGTCCAGCCAGCCGCTGGGCCCGGTGATGGGGTTCCCCGGCGGCAACACCAGGGTCCGCTCGTAGTAGCGGCCCAGTTCCTCCAGCATCCAGTTCCATCCATCTCCCTGGTTGGGACCCAACACCTGGAGGAGCGCGAGGGTCAGCGGCAAGCCGTCGGGCCGAGTGTACTCGATCGCTCCCCCTGGAGCAGGCACTCCGGAAGCTCCCTGCCGCTGGAGATAGCGGAGGATTTCTCCATCTGGATTGGGACCCGGCTCCAGCCGGCGCTGGACCTTGAGCAGCAGCTGGTCTCCCAGCAGGATCGCGCTGCCACTCCCGCTATCGGGCAGTCGTGCGACGGTCCACCCGGTCCCCGGTGCCGGCGGCAGGGCGATGCCCTCCTCCGGCCGACCGAAGACCCGGCCGAACCGACCCGGGGAAGAGCCACCCTCTTCGATCAGACGCAGCAGGTTGCGGCAGAAGTCATCGGAAGACAGCCCGTCGACCACCAGGCCCACCGCCCCGCCGCTGGTGATCCGTCCGACAACCGCCCCAGGATGCTCGGTCGCCAGCCGCTCGGCATCGCCCCCCAGCGCCAGCACCAGCGGCAGGAGGTACCGATCGGCCCCGTCCCCCTCCGGCGCGGTGCCTAACAACAGACCGGCCCGCGGCCCCAGCCCGGCCTGGTCTTCGATCCGGCAGGAGCCGCCGCGAAACCAGGTCTGCCGGGCCAGGTGCTCCGGCAACAGCCGGCTTTCCAGCGCATTTCTCGCGGTCGGTTCGTTCAGCCCGGTCCAGAGATCGGGGCCGGCCGGGAGCGTCACCGGCGGGGCGACCGGCACCGGCTCCACCTCAGGGTGACTCTGCAGTTCAAGCCAGAGGAAACCGTAGGGACCCAGGGTCAGCGGATAGGGCTCCCGGCTGATCCGGGGGAAGTGGACGTAGCCCCGCATTTCCACCGGAGTCATGCCGGCCAGACCCGAGAGATCCAGTTCGAAGGGCTGGGCAAAGCGGGAGAGGTTGGCCACGCAAAGGACCTGCTCCTGGTCGCCCCGCCGCAGATAGGCCAGGATCTTTCGATTGGAGGGCTCGAGGAATTCGATACTGCCCCGGCCGAAGACCTGGAACAGCTTGCGCAGTCCAATCATGTGCCGGATCCAGTTGAGCAGGCTGGCCGGCTCGCTCTGCTGGGCCTCGACGTTGATCGCCTCGTACCCGTAGACCGGATCCATGACCACCGGACTGTAGAGCCGGCCGGGGGTGACCCGGGAGAACCCGGCATTCCGGTCGGCGCTCCACTGCATCGGAGTGCGGACCCCATGGCGGTCGCCCAGGTAGATGTTGTCGCCCATTCCGATCTCATCACCGTAGTACAGGATCGGGGTACCGGGGAAGGACAACAGGATGCTGTACAGCAGCTCGATCCGGTTACGGTCGTTCTCCAGCAGCGGCGCCAGCCGGCGGCGAATGCCCACATTCACCCGCATCCGGGGATCGGTGCTGTAGGCATAGTACATGTAGTCCCGCTCGTCGTCGGTCACCATCTCGAGGGTGAGCTCGTCGTGGTTCCGCAGAAACAAGCCCCACTGGCAGGAGGCGGGGATCTCGGGTGTCTGCCGCATGATCTCGGTCACCGGATGGCGGTCCTCCAGCCGGAGCGACATGAACAACCGGGGCATCAGCGGGAAGTGAAAGGCCATGTGGCATTCATCTTCGTCGCCGAAATAGGCCCGCACGTCCCGGGGCCACTGATTGGCTTCCGCCAGCAGCATGCGCCCGCTGTAGTTCCGGTCGAGGGCGGCCCGCAATTGCTTGATCCGCTCGTGGGTTTCCGGCAGGTTCTCGCAGTTGGTGCCGTCCCGCTCGATCAGGTAGGGAATGGCGTCGAGCCGCAGTGCGTCCACCCCCAGGTCCAGCCAGAACTGCATCACCTGGATGACTTCTTCCAGCACCGCCGGATTGTCGAAGTTGAGGTCGGGCTGG
>CAZOES010000170.1:0-9134 GCA_964578865.1 uncultured Gemmatimonadaceae bacterium
CTCAGCGTCCTCTGTGTCTCTGTGGTATCAGTTAACGAATCCAAAGCGAAAAGAAACTCGTCGAAAGAGTGAAATCCCAGCTGAGAAGGCTTGAATGCGCGTTGCCGCTTTAACCGAGTACAGTCGTCCCCTTGAACTCATGCAGTTGCCCGACCCGGTCCCACCCGACGGTGGAGTGGTCGTGCGGGTGCTGGCCTGCGGGGTCTGTCGCAGCGACTTCCACGTTTGGAACGGCGACTGGCGCTGGCGGATGAAGGTGAGCTTCCCCCATTTGCTGGGTCACGAATGCGTGGGAGAGGTCGCTGTCCTGGGAAAGGGCACCACCGGATGGAAAGCGGGTGACCGGGTGGTGGTCCCGTTCCACCTCGACTGCGGCCGCTGCCCCCACTGTGCCAAGGGCAATTCCAATATCTGCGATCATTACACCGCCATCGGGTTCCAGGTACCCGGTGCTTTTGCCGAATTGATGGCAGTGCCCGCGGCGGACCGCAATCTCATGCGACTCGACCGCAAGGTAGATCCTGCCCTGGCCGCAGGGCTGGGTTGCCGTCTGATGACCGCCTGGCACGCGCTGCAAGACCAGGTGAGTGTCGGCCCGGAAGACCGAGTGGCGATCTTCGGCGGAGGTGGGCTGGGCCTCTCCACCCTGGTAGTAGCCCGTTCAGCCGGCGCTCGAACCCTGGTGGTCGATCCCAACCCCGCGGCGCTCGCACTGGCTCGGCGTAATGGAGCAGACACCACCTTCACCCCGGAACAGGCTTCAACCGAGGCTATCATTTCGGCTATGGCTGGGGCACCAACGGTCACCGTGGACGCCGCCGGTCATCGCGATGCGGCTGGATCGGCTCTTGCCGCTCTCGCCAAGGGGGGCGCCCACCTGCAGCTTGGTCTCTCCGGCGCCGGCGAGGAAGGCAAGTTCCCCCTTCCGATCGACCGGATCGTGAAAGCCGAGATCCGGGTGCTGGGGAGCGTTGGCTGCCCCGCGCCGAGTTATCGCCGTCTGCTCGAGGCGATGGCGGCGGGCCGGATCGACCTCAGCGGACTGATGCCGGTGCGGGGCGGGCTGGATCGAATCACCGGCGTGCTGCAAGGAATGCAAACCGGAAGCGCGGCAGGGATGACGGTGGTGATCCCCTGAACCGACTGCGAGGACTGAATGCATCACACCCATTACCTCTGGTTCCACACTCGCCAGCGTCAGGAAATCATCGACATCACCGACGAAGTCTCAGCCCAGGTGAGGGCCAGCCGGATCAAGGAGGGCTTCGTTCTGGTCTCGGCGATGCATATCAGTGCCTCGGTGTTCGTGAACGATCACGAGTCGGGGCTGTGGGAGGACATCCAGAAGTGGCTGGAGGAGACCATCGCGCCCTGGGACCCCGATCGCTATCGCCACAATGAGACCGGAGAGGACAACGCCGCGGCTCATCTCCGGAGCCTGACGGTGGGTCACGAAGTGATCGTGCCGATCACACAGGGAGCCCTGGACCTGGGCCCCTGGCAGCGAGTGTTCTACGGGGAGTGGGACGGGCAGAGAAAGAAGAGGGTCATCATCAAGATCTTAGGGGAGTAGACCACCTACTGTATTTCGGCCGCCGGCCACCAGCGGCTGAAGGCCCACGGCTGACCCCCAAAAAACGAGGGAGCGGTAGCGGGCCGCTCCCTCTGTTGTGCCGAGTTATACGCCCCACCCCTGTGACTCAGGGCGCCCCGAGTGTGACCTCAGGCAGGCTCGACACCCCTTCGGATAACTGCACTGTGATCGCACCGGGAGCGGCGATTCGGCTCCTTCCATTCCGGGCCAACGACAGAATCTGTCCGGTTGCCGCATCTCGAATCACCGCCAGCGGATAACTCGAGTCCCAGCGAACCTCGACCTCCCTGCCCTGCCGGACCGCCGAGGGGGTTGGGGCTGAGCTGCCGGCCCGCAACGCCGCCCTCGACTGCCTAACAATAAGGCCATTACCCTCGAGTTGTACAGAGCTCAACCCCGTCAGCTCGTTTTCGGTCAGGGGGAGCACGAATGCGAAGTGCTCTTCCTCCCCGCCGGGCAGGTCGGCAACTCTTTCCCCTGCAAAGGAGACGCTGAAGACCCGTCGTCCCCCCACGTCGTACCCTTCCACCCGATGGTTCCCGGGGCCGGCCGGCAATTTCGCCGGGGCATAGACTCTGAACGACGGCTCGAGTATGACGGTTCCGTTACGGACTCGACCCCACACCATAAGACCGGCTTTTGACTCCGACAATGCGGAGGAATTTTCCCGTACCGCAGAGGTACCCCGATAGTTCAGGACCGCGAGGTAGTTATAGTCGCTGATCCAGTCAGGATTGCAGTAACTCATCAGATCCTTGTAGGTCCCGGGCGCTTTGAGCTGCATCGCCGGCAAGTCGAGACCCCAGGTTCCAATCGATGCGTTCGGATATGGATACGATGCATCGGGTCCGGCGGGATTTCCGCAGGGTGCGTGATTCCTGCCGAAGTTGTGCCCCAGCTCATGCGCTATGACTCCTGGCGCGCTCGAAGCCTTATCCCAGGAGATCGCGGCCGGCGCGCCGATGTAGCCGAGCCCGGCGATGCCGCTGCCGTAGGTAGCCGGAACCATCCCCACATACTCACCGGCAAAACCGTCCGAGGTCTTGAGAGTGTAGATCTCGCTCAGGATCCGGCTCCAGGCCCCGTTGTTGTCGTCCGAGGTCAGAACCGGAGCGTCGGTGGTGAAGGTCGCCCGGACCCCGATTGTGGCCGCACCGAGGGGATGCATCCGGAGCGTGGCGTCCAGCAACGCGTCTTTGTTAGCGTTGCTCGCTGCACCGGTGAGGTTGTTCACCGACTGTTTCACCGGGACCAGCTTGATGGCAAAGGTCGGCACATTCTGAATCGTGACGGCCTGAGGTGCCCCGGCCGGCCACTGATTATCGGTCTCGTTGGTCTCGGCGACATCGTCACCTGGATCGACCACTGCCTGCAGCGACATCCCGCTGATCATCCGGGCCGCCGGGATCAGGACATTCCAGGATGAAGCGAGTGATGAGGTATCGACGCCGGTCGGAACACTGGAGCCGGGCGCGCCAACAGTCACAGAATCGACCTGGGCTCCCCCGTTGAAGATCCGGACCCGCACCGAGGGCTGCGCCTGGGTGCCGCCGGTGGCCGTCACAAAGACCCGGAGCAGCGCGTCCCGGCCGGCCACCATGGGAACTGCGCCGTCCGCCCGTTGGGTCGACTGAATCAGCTGAGTTCCGGCTATCTGCAGGTTCATTGAGCTGGCGGGCGAGCCGGTATAAGCAATCGCCACATCGGCCGTATCGTTCTGAGTGACGGTGACGCTGGCGTCGGACACCTGGGGTGTGTAGGTCTGGCTCTGGGCGCTGACGTAACCGGCGCTCACTGCGTAGACCCCGTCGGCGAGGCCGGTGAGGTAGCGCGAGCCGGTCACATTGGTGACTCCCCCGCCGGGTGCAGTTACGGTCACTCTCGCCGCCGCCCCGCCAGGCAGCCCCGAGACCTGGATCGAGATCGCGCCGCTGCCGCTCGGTCCTCCACCCTTCTCGCTTCCCCCTCCACAACCTGCCACGACTCCCGCACCGACCAATGAAGCAACTCGGAGCCAACGCGGAACGAGGAACGCGGAACGCGGAACGTCTTTTCTAGTTGGGCGCATGCACACCATTCCCTCCATAGTTACGCGCCCCCCCAAAGGCCTGCGATTCCAGCGGCCAGGGGCGAGTATTGTCGATCGAAGCCAGCTTCTGCCGAATCGATCCGGGGAATTCGGTCTGGCTGGCGTGCCCACCGAATGGATCGGTATGCCAGATCTGGGGACCACCGGCGTTGTTGATCACCGTCTGATTGAAATAGACCTCTCGGGTCAGACCATTAAGGACCGAGCGAGGGTCGTCCCAGGTGACATCCAGATCCTGGCCGTTGCTGGTTGAGGCGTCACAGGCCCCGCCCGCTGCGCGGGTGCCGCCGGCGCCGGTCTCGTAGCAGGCTGCCAGCGACCGACCTGTCAGGTCGGTCCGGCCCCCATCGTAGTATCGGCTGGGCGCGAAAACCGCGAAGTGGGGGTCGAAGTAGGCCAGCTGAGTTCCATTCTCGGTACGGAGGTAGTTTCCGCTGACCCAGTCTTCATAAAGTCCCTGACTGAACTGGGAGAACTGGCCGGGTGGGACCAGGATGTACTGGTCGATGCAGCTCCGGTCGGGGATGAACCGGACTCCGTTGCCGGTCGGCGAATTGAGCGGGGTCGCGGCTCCGGCTGAAACTGTGGTGGCCTTATCGCAGGAGCGGACGAACTCGCCCGGAGTGCCGAACGCCACCATCACAGTGGCATGCAGCTCGGTGCCGTCGCTGCAACGGACGTGGTAGGCCAGCTCGTGGAGATTGTTAGTGAACGCGTCCTTCGAGTGGGTCCCCTGGTGAATCTTGGTGAGGAAGTCGCAGGTCACCCCGATGTTGATCCGGGTATTCCCCTCGCTCCGCTGCAGCTGAACGTTGTTCTCCCATTCGATCTTGTGGCCGACGTGATCCTCGTGCCGGGCCCCGGTTGGGTCCCAGGTATCGAGCGCCTCGTTAGCCAGCCCGAAGGGAATCTTCCCGGTAGAACTGTAGAGATCGGAGCCTCGGGGATCGCGACCATGCTCATGCCCGAAGGTGCAACCCGTACGGGAATCCACCGGTGGGTGCCAGGTGGGGTAAAGCTTCCCATCCGGGCCCACCACCGAGTAGGCGTCGTGGATTTCCTTGGTGCAGGTGTCCCAGCTGCTGGGACTCCACTTTCCGTAGGCTTCGGCGAAGGGATGAATACCACCCGAGCCGGCCGGACCGTCGTCCTTGTTGCACGCCGCGACCAGCCAAGCACAATAGGTCAAACCAAGGCCCACAGCCCTACTCGGACGAGACATTTGCGGTGCCCATTTTTGCAGAAAAGAAAACAGCACAACACGAAGAATCACGAAGGCGACACGAAGATCTCGAGTATTGCTGGGGATCTTCGTGTCCCCTTCGAGTTCTTCGTGTAATGGCTTTTTGTTTGAAGGAGCTAGAACTCAGCCAGTAGAGTATCGGCTGGCTTCATAAGCCAATCTTGTGGGCGGGAGCGGGGTGGGCAGTAACTTCAGTCACGTACGGTAAGTTGTTGTCAAATAATTAGATAGTCGTGATCTTGATCACCCAGTTCGAGTCGCGGTTTCCGCTCCGGTCAGGGTGGGAGGGGGGCCAACCAGGCGATTCCTGCCCTTTTCCTTGGCCTCGAAGAGTCTTGCATCGGCCCGATCGAGCAGGTCTTCTGCCTGAGTGCCGTCGGCACCATACACTGCGACCCCGATGCTGACCGTCACCTTGGCCGAGTCCTCTCGACGGGGGATGGAGAGGGGCAGCTGCTCCACCGTCAAGCGCATGTCTTCCACTCGCTCCATGGCGGCTTGAGGGTTCATCCCGGGCAGCAACACGACGAACTCTTCGCCACCGTAGCGCACCAGCAGATCGCTCTGCCGGACTGATGCCAGGATCGCCGCGGCCACACCCTTGAGCGCCACATCTCCCGCCGCATGGCCCCAGGTGTCGTTGAACTTCTTGAAGTGATCGATGTCGATCATCGCCAGGGCCACCGGCTCGCCGTAACGTCTGGCGCGCGACAGCTCGGCCTGAACCCGCTCATCGAAGAAGCTCCGGTTGGGAAGCCCGGTAAGCCGGTCGCTGCGGGACTGACGCCGGAGTCTCTGGCTCCGCAGCACAATGGCGGTGGCGAGCAAGGTAGCCACGCCCAGCAGGATCAGCCGGGAGATCTGAGTGGCCCAGTCGAACGACCCGTAGCCCAGTTGATCGAGGCGCGGGTCGCTCAGGTCCCACCTGGTATGCGCTACCAGAACCAGCGTGAGATACTGCAGAATGGCGCAGAGACCGGCCGAGACGGTGATCCGCGCGTCATACCGGAGAGCCGTAGCGCCGATCGCGATGAAGTAGACCTCGAACACCAGCCGGCTGTTGACCGTGGTAATCGGCTGACCCAGAAACAGAAACGAGGCCAGCGCACCGCTCACGACCGAGACATCGAGCAGACTGGTGACCAGCCCGAGCCACGGCCGATAGAAATCCCGCCGCAGAAGCAGCTGCACCCCGACGGCAAAGAACAGCGCCACCGCGCAGGCGGCCAGCCCGACGATCCCGGCCATCGCGTTGGAGTCGAGGATCAGATTGAGGATGGGAATCGGGAGCAGCGCGGCGATCAGCGCGGTTCTCGCCCGCGCCACGATCAGCTCGCCATCCGCGCCGGCATCCATCTGGATCGGATCGGGCGAAGCCAGAGCCCGGCGCCACGCCGACACATCCGTCACCGCATTGGCAACGGAGGGCGGACCGCTCGCGCGAGAGCGACGCCGGGAGTAGTGGTAGGCGATAGACACAGCGGGTAGGCGGCTAGGCGGGTAGGCGGGTAATGGTCATGGCAAAGGCAGATCTCGTCGGAGAACCGGATTGCAAGCTTGCTCGAAACACTAACCGCTTCGCCGCCTCGCCGCCTGGCCGCTACATCAACCGGTACTTCGGACCGCTCCCGCCTTCACGCGGGGTCCAGCGGGGACCGAGCACATCGGTGGCCTTGCAGTCGACACAGTTGGGGGCGTTGACCCGCAGTTCGTCACCCACCCGTTCATACACCCCGGCCGGACAGAGATGGGCGTAGAAGTCGGCCACCTCACCGGAGACCTCTTTGCCCACGATGAGATGGACCGGGATGGTGTCCCGGGTGGCATTTCCCGACTTGAACACCGCGTCCACCTTGCTGAAGGTCAGCTGCGAGTCGGCCGTGAATGGCGGCTCGGCCGAATCGACTCGCTCCCGGTCGGCATCTTCATGCATGGTGATCTTACCGCCGGGGAACCGGCCGCCGGTGAGAGTCATCAGACCGGCCTTGATGCCACCGGTGTAGAACCCGTCCTTGAAGGCCAACCGCATGTTCCGGGTCCGGTACATGTCGGAGACGATGTAGGACTTATCGACCATCAGGTCGTAACTCCTGAGCCGATCGGCCGAGAAGTCGTTGGCCTTGAGGGCCTCGAATGCGGCCCGGGCGGCGTACATCCCCGACTGCATCGCGTAGTGGATTCCCTTGAGCGACGGCACGTCGACGAATCCCACCGTGTCGCCAGCCATCAGCAGACCGTTGCCGCTCCGCCGGTCGGGCAGCGCGTAATAGCCGCCTTCGGGAATGGTCTTGGCTCCCCACTCGAGCAGTTCCCCGCCTTCCAGCACCGGTCGCACCAACGGATGGAGCTTCAGGCGCTGTAACAGGACATGGGGATCGAGCCGGGCTTCGTGGTAGTCGAGTCCGACCACCAGCCCGAGGGCGACCATGTCGTTGCCCAGGGGATAGACGAAAGTGCCGCCAAAGGCATCGCGAGGAAGCGGCCAGCCCAGAGTGTGGATCACCCGATCGAGCGGCTGCTTCACCTTCCAGACTTCCTTAACGCCCAGCGCGAAGATCTGGGGGTTGGCCGAGTGTATTCCCTGCCACTGACGCCAGGCCTGCCCCAGGGTGCCGCGGGTACCCTCGGTGAGGACGGTGACTTTGGCGGTGACGTCGGTCGGTTCCTGGTAGTTACCGGTCGGATTCCCTTCCCGATCGAGACCGGAGGGGGTGGTGCGGACGCCTTTCACCGAGCGGCCTTCAACCAGAAGTGAAGCTGCCGGGAATCCAGGAAAGATGTTCACCCCCAGCGACTCGGCCTGTTCTCCCATCCAGCGGACCACTTCACAGAGTGACGCGGTGTAGTAGCCGTGGTTCTGCATGGTGGGCGGCGTGGGCAACCGGATCGACCCGCCTTCACTGAGCAGATACACCGCCTCGGCGTTCACCGGCTGGCGGAAGGGGAAGTCGCTGTCTTTGAGATCGGGGAAGAGTTCGCGTAGGGCGCGGGGATTCACCACCGCACCAGAGAGGGAGTGCTCGCCCAGACTGCCGGCCTTTTCCAGCACGCCGATGTTGAGCTCTCCGGCCGAAGGATCCTTCCTGGCCAGGCGCGCCAGCTCGATCGCCCCGGCCAGGCCGGCCGGTCCGGCACCGACGAAGAGCACGTCCATCTCGAGGGCTTCGGCGCTGGGGGCCTGCTCAAGGATCAGCTGATTCTGCGGGAGTTCCGGCTGGAATTTGCGCGGAAGGATCGGGGACAATTGAAGCTCCTCGCGAGACGGTCAAGACGGTCGAGACGGTCGAGACGGTCGGTCTCGAGCAGGAGGCAGTTTAGCTGCGAGCCCGACCGAACGGTAGAGAAACCCTAGGTAATCTGAGCGTCGCAACCCAATGATGGCGCAATGTCGCCGCTTTGCGTGGCCGCAGAGGATCGGTCGGACCGCCGAGCGGCGCACGCGCGCGGCTCCCCTGCGCCATCACTGGGTCCTAAGGCGATGATGTGGGTTCGCGGACGAGCCGGAGCGGTGCGCCGCGAGGCAGTCTAACCCGTGCTTTGCGGCCACCGCGAAGGCGAGACTGCGAACCCACTCATCGGAGAGTCTGAGCGGACCGTCCCGACCGTCTCGACCGTCTGTTATACTCCCTGCTTCACCAAACACCCATCTTCATGCAAACCCAACCCACGCCCGGCTTCCGCTCGGTTCCCTTCACCGGGGTCATCTACGTCATGGCGGAGGCCCAGCGGCATGGCTACCGGTACGGTCACCCGGACTGGTGCAACCTGGGCCAGGGGATGCCGGAGACCGGGCCGCTGCCGGGTGCGCCGGCCAGAGTAGACGCGGTTTCTATCGGGCTGGACGATCAGGAGTATGCCCCGGTAGCGGGAATTCCCGAACTGCGGCAGGCGGTGGCGGCGATGTACAACCAGCTCTACCGGCAGGGAAAGAGTTCGCAGTATAGCGAGCGGAATGTCTGCATCTGCGGTGGCGGCAGGGCGTCACTCACCCGCGCGGTGGCGGCGCTGGGGGAGATCAATCTGGGACATTTTCTTCCCGACTACACCGCCTACGAGGAACTGCTCGACATCTTCAAACTCTTCACCGCCATTCCGATTCTGCTGGACGGCGCCACCGGGTACAAGTTTTCGGTGGAGGATCTGCGGCGGGAAATCACCGGCCGCGGTCTCTCGGCGGTGCTGCTCTCCAATCCCAATAATCCGACCGG
>CAZOES010000171.1:0-8944 GCA_964578865.1 uncultured Gemmatimonadaceae bacterium
ACGCCTACACCAGCCGCGACCATACCAATTACCAGGCCCACGTCCTCGACGAGGATCTTCCCCGGGCCCTGGATGTCCTGACCGACCTGACCCGCCGTCCGCTGCTCCGGGAGGATGACCTCACCCTCGAGCGGAACGTGGTGCTGGAAGAGATCGCCACGGTCGAGGATACCCCGGACGATCTGGTCTACGAGCTGTTCCACGAGCGGCTCTGGCCCGACCATCCGTACGGCTATTCGATCCTGGGCACCCCCGATACCGTCCGTCAGCTCAAGGCTACCGATCTCCAGTCGGTCCACCACGCCGGCTACTACCCGGGCAACGCGGTCGTGGCGGTGGCGGGGCGGGTTGATCATCAACAGGTGCTCAACCTGCTGGAGAAGGAAGGGTGGTTCGAAGGCGATAAGGCCGAGCCACCCCGTCCGGCGGTTTCGCCCAAGCCCGCCAATCGGGGTCAGACCCATCGGGTGGAGCGGGACACCGCCCAGGTACACCTGGTCTTCGGCTCAGACACTTTCCCCTACCGGGACAAGCGCCGCTTTGCCCTCTCGATCCTGACCAACGTGTTCGGCGGGGGGATGTCGAGCCGGCTGTTCCAGCGGATCCGGGAAGAACTGGGTCTGGCCTACGCGGTCTACGCCTACCAGCAGTTTCTCCAGTCGGCCGGAGTGGCCGGGGTGTACGTGGGTACCCAGCCGGCGACGGCGGACAAAGCGGAGGAGGCGGTCAGGGCGGAATATCAGCTGCTGGCCCGAGAGGCGCTTTCGGAAGAGGAGCTTACCTCGGGGAAGCAGCAGTTCCGGGGGCAGGTGATGCTCTCGCTGGAGAATCCAGTGAGCCGGATGAACCGTCTGGCCACCTTCGTGTTGCACGGCCAGACCTACCGGACCCTGGATACCATTCTGGCCGAGATTGATGGAGTGAAGCGGGAAGACGTGGTGGCGGTGGCCTCCGAATACTTCGATCCGGACCGGCAGAACCTGGTAAGACTCGGACCGGACTCAGGAACTGCGTGAAAAGTGAAACGTGAAAAGTAAAATGTGACCGGGGTAAGACCTTTTCACTTTTCACTTTTCACCTTCGACCAACCAACCCGTAATAGGAACAGTGACGGCCATGATCATCGGCGTGCCGAAGGAAATCAAAACCAACGAGAACCGTGTTGCCCTGGTGCCCGCCGGCGCGGAGGCCTTTACCACCCGCGGCCACGAGGTCTACGTTGAACAGGGCGCCGGTTTGGGCAGTGGCTTCTCCGATGAGGCGTACGTCGCGACCGGGGCCAAGATCCTGCCCACCGCCGATGCGGTCTGGGCCAAGGCCGAGATGATCATGAAGGTGAAGGAGCCGATCGCGGTCGAATGGCCCCGGATGCGGGCCGGCCAGGTGATCTATACCTATTTTCACTTCGCGGCAGCCGAGGAACTCACCAAGGCGGTGATTAACTCCAAGGCGATCGCGGTGGCTTACGAGACGGTCCAGCTCGCTAGCGGCGAACTCCCGCTCCTCACCCCCATGTCCGAAGTGGCAGGCCGGATGGCGGTCCAGGAAGGCGCCAAGTACCTGGAGAAGGTGTTCGGCGGCAGCGGTATCCTGCTGGGCGGTGTTCCGGGCGTGACCCCCGGTGAGGTGGTGATCATTGGCGGCGGGGTGGTCGGCATCAACGCGGCCAAGATGGCCGCCGGTCTGGGAGCCCGGGTGACTATCCTGGATATCTCGCTGGAGCGGCTGCGCTATCTGGACGACGTGCTGGCTGCCAACGTGACTACCCTTTACTCCAATCGCCACAACATCCTGGACGCGATCAGGCGGGCCGATCTGGTGGTGGGCGCGGTGCTGCTCCCCGGCGCCAAGGCCCCGCACCTGGTGAAGCGGGAAGACCTCAAGCTGATGAAGCCCGGCTCGGTCATCGTCGACGTCGCGGTGGATCAGGGTGGCTGCGTCGAGACCATCAAGCCGACTACCCACGAAAATCCGACCTACTTCGTGGACGGGATCCTTCACTACGCCGTGGCCAACATGCCCGGCGGCGTGCCCCGGACCTCGACGCTGGCCCTGACCAATGCCACCCTCTCCTACGGGCTCCGGCTGGCCCGGGACGGGTGGAAGAAGGCCTCCAGGGAGGACGAAGCCCTCAAGCTCGGCCTCAACGTGGTGGAAGGGAAAGTGGTGTATCCCGGCGTGGCCGAGGCCTTTAACCTCCCGTTGTCCAAGGTCGACAGCGTCCTGTAACTGGCTAAGAGCTGAAAGCTAAGAGCTATCGGCTTGAGCCCTTAGCTCTTGGCTATCAGCTCTTAGCCCCATTCTATGCTTGATCTTCAGTTCAAACGTCTGCCCCACGGCGAAGGCATTCCCATCCCGACCCTGGCAACCCCAGGGTCGGCTGGCTATGACATCTGCAGTGCCGACGAGGGTGTGCTCCAGCCCAGTGAGCGGCGGATCTTCCGGAGCGGTTTCTCGATTGCGGTTCCGCCCGGGTTCGAGTGCCAGGTGCGGCCCCGGTCGGGGCTGGCCCTCAAGCACGGGATTACCCTGCCCAATTCACCGGCGACCATTGACTCCGATTACCGGGGTGAGCTGATGATCGCGCTGGTAAACCTGGGGACCGAGCCATTCACGGTGACCCGCGGCATGCGGGTGGGCCAGCTGGTCTTCGCGCGGGTGGAGCAGGCCAGCTGGCGGGAGGTCGAAGAACTGCCTCCCACCTCCCGCGGGGAGGGCGGGTTCGGCAGTACCGGCCGCTAGCGGTCGGCCGGTGCGCCGGTCAGGCGGTCGGTTTTCAGGTTGCGGGTCAGGGTGCACTGTCACTCTTTTGGCCAGTGATGCTCATCACGCGGACCGCCCGCCCGCCCGACCGCCCGTCCGCTTGTAAGTCTGCGTCTTGTCCCATCTTACAGAACTACTTAGGTTTGGCTGCAATTCGATCTCCCTGGCCCCGAAATGAAGTTTCCGTCGCTAAAACTCGGGTCGTTTCTTCCCGCGAATGAAATCGCGGTGGATCTGGGCACGGCTAACACCCTGATCTACGTGAAGGGTGAAGGCATCGTCCTCAATGAGCCATCGGTGGTGGCGATAGAAAAAGCGACCGGGAAAATCAAAGGCATCGGTCTCGAAGCGAAGCGTATGTTAGGCAGAACGCCCGATGGCATTCTGGCCGTGCGTCCGCTCAAGGACGGCGTGATCGCCGACTTCGATGTGACCGAAAAGATGCTGCGGTACTTCCTCAAGACGATCATCGACAAGCACGTGTTCCGGGTGCGCCCCAAAGTGATCGTGTGTGTCCCCTCCGGCATCACTGAAGTCGAACGTCGCGCGGTTCGCGATTCGGCCGAAACCGCAGGCGCCAAGCAGGTCGATATGGTGGCCGAGCCCATGGCCGCGGCGATCGGTGTGGGTCTTCCGGTGGAAACTCCCACCGGCAACATGGTCATCGACATCGGCGGCGGCACCACCGAGATCGCGGTGATCGCCCTCTCGGGAATCGTGTCGGATACCTCGATCCGGGTAGGTGGAGACGAGCTGGATCAGGCGATCGTGCAGTTCATGCGGAAGAATTACAACCTGCTGGTGGGCGAGCCCACCGCGGAAGCGATCAAGATCAAGATCGGTTCGGCGGCGCCCACCGGTGATGAGCGGGAAATGGAAGTGAAGGGCCGCGATCTGGTCTCGGGTATTCCCAAGACCGTGCGGGTGCACTCGAGTGAGATTCGCGAAGCGGTGCAGGAGCCGATTCAGCAGATCGTCGACGCGGTGCGGCGGGCACTCGAAATCACCCCACCCGAACTGGCGAGCGACATCGTCGACCGGGGTATCGTGATGACCGGTGGAGGGGCCCTGATCCGGGGCCTCGACATCCTGCTGGCGCAGGAGACCGGTCTCCCGATCCACGTCGACGAAGATCCGCTCACCTGTGTGGTGCGCGGCTCCGGGCGGATCCTCGACGATTACGAGAAGTACCAGAGCGTGTTGTACAAGTAAGATGGCCCCCGGGTCGGACCGCTCGCTCTCGCGGAGGGACAACGCCCTCTTCCTGGTGTGCGTCGCCCTGTCGGTTGTGATGCTGGTCAAACCCGATTGGGGCAACACCGTCACCGGGATGGTCCGCCAGTCGGTTCTGCGTCCCTTCCTCTGGATGCAGCAGCGGGCCGAAGAATCCCGCACCAGCCGGGCCGCCTTCGACAAACTCCGGGCCGAGCGCGATTCGGCCGCCTACGCTGCCCAGTTTCTCCCCTCGCTCCGCTCTGAAAATCAGCGTCTCCGCGATCTGCTGGGTCTCTCCAAGCGGCTGACCATTCAGTACATCCCGGCCGAAGTGCTGCACCAGTCGCTGCCTACCGATGGCCGTACCCTGATTCTCTCCGCCGGATCGAAGCAGGGAGTCCAGCCCTTTGATGCAGTGGTCTCTTCCGAGGGACTGCTTGGTGTGGTGCGACTGGTGGAGGCCGAGCGCAGTATCGCCTTCACCTGGGCCCATCCGGAGTTTCGCGCCAGCGCGTTCACTCAACCGGGCCAGGTCTTCGGGGTGATCGGACCGGCGTTGCAGGTGACCGGCAGTGAGCAGCTGCTCCAGCTCAAGGGTGTGGCCATCAGAGACTCGGTCCCGGTTGGCACCCTGGTGACTACCTCGGGGCTGGGCGGGGTGTATCCCACCGGCATCCCGGTGGGGACCGTCTTTGGTCAGGCGACCGAAGAAACCGGATGGGAGCGGATCTACCTGGTACGACCGGCGGCCAATCCGGAAGAAGCCACCCAGGTCCTGGTGCTCAGGAACCCCAGGAATCTTCCGGTGGGTGCGGCATTCACGCCTGACTCGGTGGCGGACAGCGTGGCGGCGAATCCATGATCCAGATGCGCGCCGATCGGAGCCGGCTCTGGGCCGTGCTGGGCATGCTGGCGGTGCTTCACTTTGCGGTGCGCCCTCGACTGGGCGCGCCGGCGGTGGCACCGGATTTCCTCATGGTGGCGTTGCTGCTCTACGCCATTCGCAGCCGGCCCGGCACAGCGGCACTGGCGGGATTCCTGATCGGTCTGGCGGGAGACGCCGTCGCGCCATCCCGGATCGGGGCGGGCGCGCTGGCGCACACGGTGGTCGGCTATCTCGCGGCCTGGGGCAGGGCGGTGTTCTTCCCTGACAATCTGTTCGTGAACGGGCTGGTAATCGCGATCGGTGTCTGGATTCGCAATGCCATTCTGCTGATTGCCAGCGGCCCCAGTTCGGGCAGCCTGACCATGTCGCTGCTGGTGTGGTCGCCGTTGCAGGCGGTGACGACCGCCATCACCGCGGCGCTGGTGCTGGTATTTTTCCAGCGCTGGCTCGATATCAGGCTGGAGACATGAAGGAGTTCCATCCCACCCGTCTGCGGGAGCGGCAGACCCAGGCTCGCTGGATTCTGGCGATGGCGTTCCTGGTGCTCGCCGGTGCCTTCTTCCGCACCCAGATCCTCCAGTTCGATCGCTACCGGTTGCGGGCCGAGAACAATCGGCTTCGGCCGGTACCGCTGCAGCCGGCCCGCGGCACGGTGTACGATCACAACGGCAAGGTGATCGCCGAGACGGTGCCGGGGTTCTCGGTGGCGCTGCTGGCCCAGTCGATGGACTCACTCAAACAGGTGCTCCAGCGGTTCAATAAGGTGGTTCCGCTCGATTCATCTCAAGTCGAAAAGGCCATCGACCGTTACCTCGGCGCCAAGTATCAGCCGGCGATGGTGCTGGGCAATGCCACCCGCGAGCAGGTGGCCCGACTGGAAGAGCATCGGTACATCCTGCCCGGTTTGGTGGTGCAGTCGGAGCCGCGGCGGCTCTATCCCCGCGGCACTGCAGTGGCACACCTGATGGGCTACGTGGGGGAGGTCAATCAGACCGACCTCGACGCGGCCCGTTTCCCCGGTGCCCGGCTCGGCTCGGTGGTCGGTCGGTCCGGCCTGGAGCAGGAATACGATGACACCCTTCGCGGTGCCAGTGGGATGCGGTTTATCGAAGTAGATGCCCGTGGCCGGCTGGTGCGGGAACAGGGAGCCGCTCCGGCGCTGCCTTCGGTGGCTGGACTAAACCTCAAGACCACCATCGATCTCGATCTGCAGTTCTATATCGACAGCATCTGGCCCAAGGGGATGTCGGGCGCGATGATCGCGATGACACCCAAGGGCGAGATCCGGGCGCTGTACTCCACTCCAGCCTACGATCCTAACGAGTTCATCGGCGGCATCTCGGGATCGGAATGGCGCCGGCTCAACACCGATCCAACCCTCCCGCTGCTCAATCGGGCCCTGCAGGTGAAATATCCTCCTGGCTCGCCCTTCAAATTGGCCACCGCAGCGATGGCACTGCGGCGGGGCCTGGTCGACCTGCATTCCCACATGCCGGTGTCCTGCAACGGCGGGATGCAGTTCGGCAACCGGTTCTTCAAATGCTGGCAGAAGCGGGGTCACGGCTCGCTCGATCTGATCGGCGCCGTGGCTCAGAGCTGCGACGTGTACTTCTATCAATTGGGTCTCAAGGTCCAACTGGCCAACATGCTGGCCGACGGCGTGACCATGGGATTCAAGGACCGCACCCGGGTCGACCTGGTCAACGAGGTTGCTCCTATCTGGCCGAGCAATACGGCCTACTACGATGAGCGGTATGGCAGCCGAGGCTGGAGCAATGCGGTTACGCTCAATTTGTCGATCGGTCAGGGCGAGAATACTCAGACCCTGATCAATATGGTCCGTTTCTATGCTGCACTAGCTTCGGAGACCGGGAAGGCGCCGATGCCTTATCTGGTCCGGCCCGACACCGGACAAGGCTACGATCTCGGGCTCACCCGCGATCAGCTCAACGGACTCCGGACGGCGCTCGTGGCTGTGGTTGAGAAGGGCACCGCGGCGAGAAGCAGGACGGCGGAGTTTAAGGTCGCAGGGAAGACTGGCACGGCCCAGAATCCTCACGGTGACGACCACGGATGGTTCATCGGATTCGCGCCGGCCGAAAAACCTGAAATCATCATCGGCGCCATCTTCGAGTTCGGCAAACACGGTACGGTGGTCGCGCCCTACGTCATTCGATCCATTCGACGCTACATACTCGGACCCGACAGCCTGGAAGGAAAGCACGCTCAGCAGCGGTTCAACCTGCCCGGCGATGCGGCGCCATCCAATCGGTTGCCTGATGTTCCGGCCGATACCACTGCCGAGGCTCCCCGGGTGGAGGCCCGGCGCTGATGCCTCGGAGTCTCGGGGCCGATCGCCCATTTCTGATCGTGGTGGGTCTGCTGCTCATCTTTGGGGTGGTGGTGCTCTATTCCGCCGGCCAGACCGATGTGCCGAGCTTCGCGGCCACCGGAGCCTGGCGGAGGCAGATCGTGTGGATCATCGGCGGGTCGGTGGTGGCCTACGCCGCTTTCCGGGTATCGCCTCGGTTGCTCGAGTGGGCCGCTCTCCCGGTCTACATCCTCGGCATACTGCTGTTGATGCTCACTCTGGTGATCGGCGGCGGTGCCGGTACCGCGGCCGGAACCAAGAGTTGGCTCTACATCGGCAACCACGCCATCGGCCAGCCGGCCGAATTTGCCAAACTCGCGACCCTCTTGATGCTGGCCCGGCACCTGTCGAGCCGGCGGGAGTCTCCCGAGACCCTTCGCGAGCTGATTCCCGCCTGCCTGATCGCGGGTATTCCGGCGCTGCTGGTGCTGGCCCAGCCCGATCTGGGGAGCGCCCTGGTCTTCGTCGGAATCCTCTTCGCGATGCTCTTCTGGGCCGGGGTCTCCCCGATCCTGATCCTCGTGCTGGCCTCCCCGGTGGTCAGCCTGCTCCTGGCCTTCAATACCGTGACGTGGGCCGGGTGGATGGTTGCCGTTTCGCTGCTCTGGTGGGTGGGCCGCCTCTACTTCTGGGAAGGGGTCGCGGTGTTCGCGGGCAACTTCGCGATGGGGGCTATCGCCCTGCCCCTATGGCGAAAGCTGGCTCCGTACCAGCAGAACCGGCTCCTCACCTTCCTTAATCCTGAGGTCGACCCTCAAAAAGCCGGTTACCACGCGATTCAGTCCAAGGTCGCGATCGGCTCGGGGGGGTGGTTCGGCAACGGCTACCTGGAGGGCCCCCAGAAGCGGCTGGCCTTCCTGCCGGAGCAGCACACCGACTTCATTTTCGCGGTGGTGGGAGAGGAACTGGGGTTCGTTGGGGTCGCCTGTGCCCTGATCCTGTTCCTGGCCCTCATGATGGTCCTGGTCCGGATCGCCCGGCGGGCTACCGACCCCTTCAGCAGCCTGACGGTCTTTGGGATCCTGGGCCTGCTCTTCACCCACGTCTTCGAAAACGTCGGAATGACGGTCAATGTCATGCCGATTACCGGTATTCCGCTGCCGTTCTTCTCCTATGGCGGGTCCTTCCTGTTAGCCACAGCCATTGGCGTCGGCATCTGTCTGCGAGCCGCATGGGACGCCAGGCTCGGTGGCTATGTCGATCTGTAGCAACGAGTTACGCTGAAGGGTCTGGCGCACAACCCCTTACCTGCCCAAATTGTTCCCTTCGGGCTGGGCCAGGCAGGACCCCCGCTTAACCATCTCTCCCTGAACCCCCTATGGCCGTCATGGCATGGTTCAAAAAAGAGAGGAAGCCGCGTCAGTCGACGCGGGAACGCCTCGAAATTCCACCGGACGCGTGGGAGAAGTGTGACGCGTGCGGGCACGTCGATATCCGGGACAAGTTCGAGCGGGCCCTGAATGTGTGCCCAGAGTGTGGGCACCATCGCCGGTTCTCGGCGGAGGAGTACATCGAGCTGCTGACCGATGAGGGCAGCTGGCGCGAGCTCTATTCCGGTCTCCGCTCGGCCGACCCCCTGACCTTCGAGCAGTATCCGCAGCGGCTGGCCGCCGCGCAGAAGAAGGTGGGGACGTCGGATGCCCTGTTTTCGGGGGCGGGTAAGCTGGAAGGCAGCGCGCTGCACCTGGGAGTGATGAATTTCGCGTTCA
>CAZOES010000172.1:0-8900 GCA_964578865.1 uncultured Gemmatimonadaceae bacterium
GATTCGAGCAGAATGTTTTCCGGTTTGATATCTCGATGGACCACCTTGGCGGCGTGGGCGTAACTCAGCGCATCGGCCACTTCCCGGGCAATCTGCAGGGCTTCGGGCACCGGCAGCTGGCGCTCCCGGCGGAGATGCTGCCGCAGGGTCTCCCCTCGGATGTAAGGCATTACATAGTAGGCCAGCCCGTCAGCCTGATCCGAGTCATAGAGCGGCAGGATGTGGGGGTGGTGCAGCCGGGCCGCCACCTGGATCTCATGGAGGAACCGGCCGATGCCGACGTCGGCAGCCAGGTCGGGCCGGAGGACCTTGATGGCGACCTCGCGGTCGTACTTGAGATCGTGGGCCAGAAAGACTTTTGCCATCCCGCCTTCGCCCAGTTCGCGCTGCACCGTGTAACGGCTCGCGAGGGTGCCGCGCATCCGCTCCAGCAGGTCGACCATTGGGGCCCCCGCTTCAGTGACCATTCCGTCCTGCCGCTTCTACCGGTACGTTGTCGAGTGGTGCTGCGGGGCCCAGTATAGGCGCGCCTGTCACGCCGGGTCTCCACCAGCTGTCACCTCAGAGTCATCTCGGGGAACATGCTCTGGATCAACCTGTTAGGTGGGCTCTACCTGACCGCCGATGGCCGGCCCCTGGCGGGCGCAGCGGCCCAGCCACGGCGACTGGCGGTGCTGGCACTGCTGACGGTGGCGGGGGACCGGGGGCTGAGCCGGGAGCAGATCCTCAATTACCTCTGGCCCGATAACGATGAGGAGCGCGGCCGGCACGCCCTGACTCAGGCGCTCTATTCACTCCGCAAGGATCTCAACGCCGACCAGCTATTCCTCGGCCAGCAGGAACTCCGTCTCAACCCCGATCTGATCGGTTCCGACTACCATGCCTTTCATCAGGCGGTACGGAGTCACGCGCCGGAACGGGCGGTCGAGTCTTATCAGGGCCCGTTCTTACAGGGCTTTCACATTCCCCGGGCCGACAACTTCGAGCGCTGGGCTGAGGAGCAGCGCGACGCGCTGGCCCATGAGTTCGGCAGGATGCTGGAATTGGCCGCGACCCGGGCCACCGAACGGAAGGACCACCAGACCGCGGTGGGCTACCTCAAGCGCCGATCGGCCCAGGATCCTCTGAATGCGAAGGTCGCGGTACGCCTGATGGAGGCCCTCTTCGCCCAGGGTGCGGTGGTGGAGGCGCTGCAGCACGCCAAGGTCCACGAGGCGATGGTCAGGGAGGAGCTGAACCTCGCGGTCGATCCGGCGGTGCTGGCGCTGGCTGAGCGAATCAGGAATGCCCCTCGAGCCGCCGGGCCGACGGTAAAGCAGGAGCCCTCCTCGCTGCCACAGGACGATGCAGGGCAGCCGGTCGGGCCGCAGCTCAGCGCGAAAGCCGTCTCCCGGCAGAAGAAGGTCCTGGGACTGGTGGCGATCGCGGCGTCCGCCGGTGTTCTGCTCGCGTTGGTTTATCCCCGCCGACATCAACCATCCGACGATTCCGACCCGAGGCCGGTGATCGCCGTTGGGCGAATTGCCGATTATGCCGGTACCGAACCAGGCAAACTGGGTCAGCCGATGGAGGACATGCTCGCCACCAACCTGGCCAGAGGCTCCGGTTTCCGGGTGATCAGCAACGCCCGGATGCTGGAGGTGATTCGCCGGCTCAAAGGTGCGGGCGACTCCGACACGGCGGTGAGTGCGGCCGCGAGACAGGCGGGAGCGAGGGAGCTGATCGACGGAGCATTGTATGCACTGAGTGGCAATCGGTACCGGTTGGATCTCAGGCGAATCGATCTGGCCAACGGTTCAGTGATTCGAGCCTATCGAGTCGAGGGTGCCGATCTCTTTGCCCTGGCCGACAGCGGGACCGCCGGGCTGGTGGCGGATGTGGGCGGCGCCGCCCCCCGGGGACCGCTTGCTACCGCATCCACCGCCTCGTTCAAGGCCTATCAGTTCTACGAGGACGGCCTGCGGCGATTCTACGATGGCGAGATCGTGCTGGCCGAGCGGCTGTTCCGTCAGGCGCTGGATGAGGATTCCGGCTTTGCTCAAGCGGCCTATTACTACGCCAAAGCGACCAGTTCCGACTCACGCACCGAGACAGTCGACCGGCTCCGTCGGGCAGTCGAGCTCTCCAGGAACGCCAGTGACCGGGAACGTCTGGTCATCCAGGCCGACTGGGCCGCCAACAACTACATGCCGTCGCTGGCCGCTATCGCCGAAACGTTGATGGTGCGGTATCCCGACGAGATCGACGGATATTTCTATGCTGCCCAGAGCGCGACGCTGCTGGGCGACTATATGGGCGCGGTGGCGCCGTACCGGAAAGTGCTGGAGCTCGATTCGCTGGGATTCAGTGATCCGGCGGGACGGCGCTGCCGGGTCTGCGAGGCCTACCTCGGACTCAGTGCAGTCTATTCTGCAGTGGATTCGGTCGACCGGTGCCGGGCCCTGGCCCGCGAGTGGGTCCGGCGCCAGCCCCGGGCGGCCCAAGCCTGGCTGGCATTGTCTGCGATCTACGCCTATGAGAATCAGGCTCGGCTGGCCGTCAACGCGATCCGGGTGGCTGACTCCCTCCAGCCCAGCAATCCGGCCAACCGCCATTACATGGTGAGTGTTCGCACTACCCTGGGGGATTACGAGGAAGCGGAACGACTGCTCCGGGCCGAAATGGAGATTGCGCCGGGACGGGAGCGGGATCAGAGCAAGTGGGATCTTGCCGTCACCCTGCGCCAGATGGGCCGCTATGAGGAAGCTGCTCAGTTGGCTCGGGAGTACCGTCTCTCGATCCGCGAGCGTTCGCTCCCCGGAGGGGCGCCCTACAACGCGTTGCAGCAGGGCCAGGTGCTGTTTGAGCTGGGCCGCTATCGAGAGTCGGCCGCGCTGTTCGATTCGATCGCGGTGGGGCAGCAGGGCGGGCTGGATCCGGTGCTGCGTTACAAGGATCGGATCTGGGCCTGGGTCCACGAGGCTGACGCACGGGCCCGGTTGGGGGACACCGTCCGGCTCCGGGTGCTGGCCGACTCGATGGAAGTGCTGGGCCGGTCGGTGATTCAGGCACTGCAAAAAAATCTGCACAACCACGTGCGCGGATTGCTTGCGCTGCAACGGGGGAGAGATGCCGAGGCGGAGGAGTGGTTCAAGCGATCCATTATCAGTCCGGTGGCGGGATTCACTCGCAGCAACCACGAACTGGCCCGGATCTATCTGAGAAGCGGCAGACCCAATGATGCGATCGCGATTCTCCGACCGGCTACCCACGGCGGAATGATGGGGGCGAACCTTTACATCACCATGACCGAGTTACAGCGGGATCTGGCCGAGGCGTTCGAGGCGGCAGGACAGCGCGACAGCGCCTTGGTCTACTACCGAAAGGTGTTGAAGGCGTGGGCCAGGGGGGACAATCACCTGGCACCGACCCGGGACTCGCTGGCCCGTCGGGTGGCATTACTGGATGTAAGGCCCTGACATCAGCTTCGGCTATAGGATCTTCTTCGAAGCTTCGCCGACCGCACCAACGCAATGCAGGCTCGACTGACCACCTTGAAGCTGACGGGACGACAGCCCCCCTACGCCGCCAGCCCGTATCGCTCCTGCAGCACGCAGGCGCTCAGAATCACCATCAGTATCTGGTCGTACGCCACCCGCGATCCCTGATCCATCGAGGGCAACTGGTCCAGCAGGGCAATCACCGCTTGATGGTCGAAGAAGGGAAGCTGCCTGAGAGTTCCGCCCCGCAGGGTGTCTTCCATGAGGGTGTGCAGCCGCTCACCTGGGTGAAGCGTTGCCGGCGGACTCAGGAACGGATGCTTCTGCCGCCGATACACCGTGTCGGTGAGTACCGGGCGGGACGCTTCCCGCAGCACGTACTTCTCCGTCATGCCGCGGATCTTGAGCGCCACCGGAAGCCGCGCGAGCACCTCAACCAGATGATGATCGAGGAAAGGCACCCGCCCCTCGATCGAGTGAGCCATCTCCATCCGATCGCCCAGGACGCAGAGGATGTAGCCGGGAAGCACCGTCTTGGACCAGAGATAAAGCGCCTGATTGACGGCGTCGCGCCCGGCAAGCTGGCCTCGAACATCGAGACTGTTGAGCAAATGACGATAAGGCTCCTGACTGCTGCCGTACTGATCTCGCAGCCCGGGTGTGATCAGTTCGTACATCTTGAGCGCCCGAGCCGAGAAGACTTCAAACCAGGACGGCACCGTCCCCAGGATCCGGCGCACGCTATGCATCGGTGCGCTGGCGCCGTCGGCCAGCAGCAGTCCCCGTGACACTGGATTGGCGCTCTCCAGCTCCGCCAGCAGCCGGGGGACCTCGGCCGGATCCTGGCCCTCAGCGTTGTACATCAGCATGTCGCGCCGGAAATGGGCGTAGCCGCCGAGTATTTCGTCGGACCCCTCACCGGTGAGGACCACCTTGTATCCCGCGTTTCTCACGGCGCGGCTCAGGAGATACTTGGCTACCCCATGGGCGTTGAGGCAGAAGGTCTCGGTCTGGGCGGTGGCGTCGGCGAAGTTGTCGGCCAGATCGTCCTGCCGAATGGGAATCGGGTAGTACTTCGCCCCGCAGTGAGCCGCCATCTCCTTGGCGATGGGCCCTTCGTCGTATTCGGCTCGATCGAACGTCAGCGTGAACGCGTGAATCGGTTCCGGATGATGCCGAGCCGCCAGTCCGAGGACGGCACAGCTGTCGAGTCCTCCGCTGAGATAACATCCCACCGGGACATCGGCCCGCAGCCGGATCTTCACCGCATCGTCCAGCGCGGCGCGGAACTCCTCGATGTACTCGGCATCGCTCCGGCGAGTCCGAAGCTGCTCGGCAGTGGGATAACTGAAGTCCCAGTACTGGCCCAGCTGGATGTGCTTGTCGGTGGCGATCAGGTAGTGCCCCGGTGGCACCTGCTGGATTCCCTGAAACAAGGATCGATGGGGACTGCCGCTGACATCGACCCCGCGGAACACCGACTCGGAGTCCCAGCGGGCCGGCACCCCGGCAGCAAAAAGGGCCTTCACCTCGGAGGCGAGGTAGAGGTTGCCCTCGTGCACCGCATAGAAGAGCGGCTTGATGCCGAAGCGGTCGCGGGCGGCGAAGAGCGTCTGGTGGGCTCCATCCCAGAGCACCAGGGCGAACTCCCCTCGCAGCTGATGCATGCAGTGGGTGCCCAGATCTTCGTAGAGATGGAGGGCAATTTCACTGTCGCTCCGGGTGCGGAGCCGGTGTCCGTCGGATTCCAGCTTTCGCTGAATGGCTTCGAATCCGTAGAACTCGCCGTTGACGATCAGGTGAGTGCGATCATCCTCGCTGGCAATCGGCTGTTGCCCACCAGCGAGATCGATAATGCTGAGCCGGGCGTGTCCCAGCCCGACCCGACCGTCGGGTGAGATCCAGCAGCGCCGGCCGTCAGGACCGCGATGGTGGAGCGATCGGGTTGCCAGCTCCAGCGCCTCACGCGAGACCGGCTTCTGCCGACCGAAAATGGCGACAATGCCGCACATCGGGGTTCTCCGCTTCTGGTGCGATGTCAGTGCTACAGGATTTCCTTCGGCACCACCCTCCGCATCCAGACTTTGAACCGCTTGCCGTACCCCGCCCGGCGATCGGGGTTCTCCTTCGCAGTCGTCTCCCAGGAATTCTCCGGCTGGAACTCCACTTCCATCCCCGCCAGCACCTGCCCTGCAATCTCGGCTGAGCGAATCACCGTGATGCACTCGGTATTGAGATTGGCGCTGCGGGGGTCGAGGTTGAAGGTGCCGATCACGGCGATTTCGCCATCGATCACCATCGACTTGGCGTGAAGTCCGAAGATTGGTACGTACTCGAGGGTCGGTTGCAGCGCCCCGGTCAGGATGGTCATCCGTTCGGCTGCGTCGGGCCGGAACTCGAAAATCCTGACTCCCGTTCTCAGCAGCGCCGCCCGGTCCCGCTGGTAGCCGCTGAACGCCTCGAGGTTGTCGGTCGACGCCAGACTGTTGGTCAGGATTCGGACCTCCACTCCCCGCGACACCGCATCCCGAAAGAGCGCCTGTCCTGCCTCGGTGGTGACCAGGTAGGGTGACTGTATCGCGATCGAGGTCCTGGCCTGGCGAACCAGCTGCTCCAGCGCGTCGAGGGTGATCCCACCACCGTGCAGGCCTTCACTCGCCTCGTTCTTGCCGGGGACATCGGAGATGTACTCGACGTTGTCGAGCCACTTGAGGGCGCCGGAGTTCTGAATCTGTTCGAAGGCGGCGGGGATCTGGCTCACCTTCTCCCGGACCTGGGGCCAGTAGTTGGCCGGATTGCAGGCGTACTGGTGCAGCTCATCGAGCCGGGCCTTACTGGCATTCCGGGGGAGCGGGGTCTTCACCAGTTCGCTCACCGGCCGGCTCAAGGGATCCTCCCAGAACTGGTTGAAGGACTCCTGGATGGTGCTGGTGATGCCGCCCAGCAGCAGCACATCGCGATCGCGGAAGTTGTACTCGCTGTTATAGTCGAAGTATTCGTCCGCGATATTCCTGCCGCCGGTGATCACGATCCGCCCGTCGACCGTGAAGGTCTTGTTGTGCATCCGCTGGTTGATGCCCCGGAAATCGGTGGCGATGTTGAACAGCTTGGCGGGAAGACTCTTCCCGATATTGGTGTTGGGGTTGTAGATCCGGATTTCGAGATTGGGGTGGGCATCGAGCGCCAGCAGCTCCTCGCCGTCAGCCTCAACCAGCAGGTCGTCGACCAGCACCCGCACCTTCACTCCTCGCTCCGCCGCCTGCACCAGATAGTCCGCCGCGATCCGCCCCACGTTGTCGGCCGAGAAGATGAAATACTGGACGTCGATGGTGTGCTCGGCGTATTCGCTCAGCCAGGCCCGGGTGATCATTGCGCCGTCGCCATCTTCCAGCACATAGACCCCGGTCTTGCTCGCCATCAGCGAGTCGACCGGCTTGAGCTGTTCGGAGAGACGCATGGAGGTGTCGCGCTGGATGTTGGCGCAGTAGTCGGTGTCGCTTCGCTCGGTCGTCTTGGGCCGGGCAGTGCACCCAAAAAGAGCCAGGGTGAAGAGGATTGAGACGGGGAACAGCCTGCCCCGAGCTTGTCGAGGGGAGGAACGAGGAACGGTCACGCCGGCCTCAATGATCTGCCAGTCTGTCGATCGCCCCGCTGCCCGTCCCGCACTGCAATCGCGCCATTCACAACCACGGCCGCAATCCCGACCGGGTAGCTGAAGGGATTCTCGTAGGTTGCGGTGTCGGCGATGGCCGAGGGGTCGAAGACCACCAGATCAGCCGCCATTCCCTTGGCGATTCGGCCCCGATCCTTGAGATGAACCCGGGAGGCCGGCAGCCCGCTCATCTTGTGGATTGCCTGAGACAGCGTGAGCGCCTTCCGCTCCCGCACGTACCGCGCGATGACCCGGGGGAACGACCCGGCACCGCGCGGATGGGGACTGCCTCGGCGAGTCGGTCCATCGATGGCGAAGGCCCCCCCGTCGCTGCAGACCATCCCATGAGGATGAGCCAGGATGCGGTCGAGATTGTCTTCGCTCATGGCGAAGCCGACCATCCCAACCCCACCCTGGTTCCGCTTGAGCATGTCGACCGTCAGCAGGTAAGGATCCTGCCCGATCGATGCAGCATAGGAGCCGAGCCGTTTGCCCTGGGCGGAGCTGTCTTCGCCGGCGCGGGTGCTGGCGATCAGCACGTTATCCCAGCCGCCGATCAGCTCGACCTTGTCGAGCGTGGCCGCCTTGATTCGGGGAGCCATGTCGGCCGAGTCGAGCCGGGCGAGGAAGGCAGCGGTGCCGCCGTCCCGGCTCCAGGTGGGGAAGAGGTTGGTGAGCCCGGTCTGATAGGCGGTATAGGGATAGCGATCGAAGGCGGCGTCGATGCCGGCTTTCCGCGCGGCGTCAATCCGGGAGAAAGCGGCGTCCAGCTTGTTCCAATTCCGGGGACCCTGGGTTTTGAGATGGGAGATCTGCAGGGGGCAGCGGGCGCCCCGGGCCACCGCGATCGATTCGTCGATCGACTCGAGCACCCGGTCGTCCTCGTTGCGCATGTGGGTGGCGTAGGGCAACCGGCGCCGGGCGAGTGGACGACAGAGGGCGATGAGCTCCTCGGTTGGCGCAAAGGCGCCGGGTGTGTATTCCAGGCCGGAGGAGGCGCCGCAGGCGCCCTGAGTCAAAGCGGCCTCGACCAGTGCAACCATCCGGGCCAGCTCTTCCGGAGTAGCGGGACGATCCTTCTCACCGACCACGGCGGCGCGAACACTCCCCAGCCCGATCATCGACGCCACATTGGTGCTGGGCTTCAATTGATCGACGGCATCGAAGACGGCCTTGAAGGAATCGAGATCGTCCTGGTCCGGCTCTTCCCTGGCACGGGGGGCGCGGGAACCGCCGTCCTGTCCCACGATGATGGTGGTCACTCCCTGCCGAATTACCGACTCCTGGCGGGAGTCGCGAATCATGTTGCCGTCGCCATGGGAGTGGATGTCGATGAAGCCGGGCGCCACGGCCAGCCCCTTCGCGTCGATCTCCTCGGCGCCGGTTCCATTGATCCGCCGAGCCACCTGCACGATCCGGTCGCCGGCGATGGCAACCTCGGCCTCGATCCCGGACGCACCAGTGCCGTCAAAGACCGTCCCGCCCCGAATGACCAGGTCGAACCGAGCAGAGCGGCCAATCCAGGGCGCGCCGGCCAGGGCGTCTGAGCGGGAGGCGGCGAAGGCGGCCGCCGCGATGCTATAAAGGAAGGAGCGCCGGTCGGGGCTGGAGTCAGTCATTGCCGGGGTGTTGGGGGTGGAGTGGAGCGGGGTGAATCTATCCTCGCAGAGCCTCGTTCAGCACCTTGGCCAGGCGCACGCCGGCGCGGATCAGCGCCAGGTCCACATGCGGCAGTTGCCTGCGAACGTATTCCTCACCCAGTTGGCGAC
>CAZOES010000173.1:0-7974 GCA_964578865.1 uncultured Gemmatimonadaceae bacterium
AGTAGTAGGCCTTGGCCTCCGGATCCCAGCTCCAGTTGGAACTGTGGGTGTCGGTGAAAATCACCCGGGTCCCGGCGTACTTGTCCGGGGTGTCGCTCCAGACGTAGAAATCTCTTGCCGGTGAACCGGGCGGGGCCAGCCGGGCGGCCTGAAACCAGGGATGCTGGTCCGAAGTGTGATTGATGACCAGTTCGATGAGCACCTGCATCCCGCGGTCATGAGCCGCGCCAAGGAATTCCTTGAAGTCGTCCAGCGTGCCGTAGCTGGGATGAACCCCCAGGTAGTCGGCGATGTCGTACCCGTCATCCTTGAGCGGCGAGGGGAAGAACGGGAGGACCCAGAGACAGGTGACCCCCAGTTCCTGCAGGTAGTCCAATTTCTCGATCAGACCGCGGAAATCGCCGATGCCGTCGCCATTGGCGTCGCGGAAACAGCGGACGTGCACTTCGTAGATTACGGCATCCTTGTACCACAGCGGATCGACCGCGCTGCCGGGACGCAAGGTCATGGAGTCTCGCTGAGGTCGGCGGGAGGCAAAGGAGCCCGAAATACGATGACCGAAAGTGGCGGCAGCGTCAGCGTCACCGACCAGGGACGCCCATGGGCCGCCATCGCCTGGGCTTCGACCCCGCCGTAGTTGCCCTGGCCGCTGCCGCCATACAGCACCGCGTCGCTGTTGAGGACCTCGGCCCAGTGACCGCCGGCCGGCACCCCCACCCGGTAGTTAGTACGGACTACCGGGGTGAAATTGCAGACCACGAGGAGCGAGGGCGTCGGATCGGGGCCCTTCCGCAGGAAGCTCACCACGCTCCGTTCCCAGTCGGCACAGTCTACCCATTCGAAGCCGGACGGCTCGAAGTCCAGCTGATAGAGCGCCGGCTCGGCCCGGTAGCAGGTATTCAGGTCGCGGACCCAGCGCTGCAGGCCCCGGTGATCCGCCTGATCCAGCAGATGCCAGTCGAGACTGGCGTCATGGTTCCACTCACTCCATTGTCCGAACTCACCGCCCATGAACAACAGCTTCTTGCCCGGGTGGGTATAAGAGTAACCGTAGAGGGCCCGCAGATTGGCGAACTGCTGCCACCGATCGCCCGGCATCCGGCTGAGCATCGAGCCTTTGAGGTGAACCACTTCGTCATGGGAGAACGGCAGCAGGAAGTTCTCACTGAAGGCATACATCAGGGAGAAGGTGATGTCGTTGTGATGGAACGACCGGTAGATCGGCTCGCGGGCCATGTAGTCCAGCATGTCGTGCATCCAGCCCATGTTCCATTTGAAGCCGAATCCCAGGCCACCCAGCCAGGTCGGCCGGGACACCATGGGCCAGCTGGTGGACTCCTCCGCGATCACCGTGACACCGGGATACTCCCGATGCAGCTCCTGGTTGAGCAGTCGCAAAAAGTCCACCGCCTCGAGGTTCTCGCGGCCGCCGTAGCGATTGGGGATCCACTGGCCGGCGGGACGCTGATAGTCGAGATACAGCATGGATGCTACCGCGTCTACTCGGAGGGCATCGATGTGGTAGCGGTCCAGCCAGAACATGGCATTGCTGAGCAGGAAGGACCGGACCTCGTCTCGGCCATAGTTGAAGATGAAAGTGTCCCACTCCGGGTGATGACCCTGACGGGGGTCGGCGTGTTCGTACAGATGGGTCCCGTCGAAGTAGGCCAGACCCAACTCGTCGCGGGGAAAATGGGCCGGCACCCAGTCGAGAATGACCCCGATCCCCCGCTGATGCAGCGCATCCACCAGAAACATGAAATCTTCCGGCTCCCCGTAACGGGCGGTGGGGGCGTAGTAGCCGGTGACCTGGTAACCCCATGAACCGTAGAAGGGGTGCTCGGCCAGCGGGAGCAACTCCACATGGGTAAACCCCTGCTCTTCGACGTAGTCGCCCAGCTGTACCGCGGCCTCCCGATAGCTGAGCCAGCGGTTCCCCTGCTCCGGCACCCGGCGCCAGGAACCCAGATGCACCTCATATATGGAAAGCGGTGACTGGTGGAGATTGGCGGCGGCTCGGGTAGCCATCCAGGCCTGGTCCTTCCAGCCGAATTCCAGCGGAGCGATAATCCGCGAGGCGGTGCGAGGCGGGCACTCGGCGGCGAAGGCGAAAGGGTCGGCTTTGTCGGCCCGGTAGCGCCCACCGCGGGCGACGATCCGATACTTGTAACCCGTGCCGAGCGGAATCCCCGGGATGAAGCACTGCCATACCCCCCGATCGGTTGGGCTCATCGGATGCCGGTCGGGATCCCAACCGTTGAAGTCTCCCAGGACTGAGACCCGTTCGGCGTTGGGGGCAAGCACCGCGAAGCGGACCCCCGCACCTCCCTCGCCCTCGCAACTGTGGGCGCCCAGAATCCGGTAGAGCCGGGTAGCGGCGCGGGCTCCCAGCTGGGTGAGTTCGTCTGGAGTCAGATAAGGACTGGTCATAACGTGGCCTGGGTTGCCAGAATCCCGGAGCCAGGCGGCGGAGCCTCGCTTAGGGCCTTGCTGCAACCATATTGGTACTCACTCGCTTCGCAACCCGCGCGGCGGCGAGTCGATCCATATAGCGGAGTGTCGATGCCGGAGCCGTACCAGCTGGCACCCGAAGTGGAAGCCAGGATTGGGACCCAGGGTAAGACCGACTTGGTAGTGGCTGTCGTCAGTCCGGCCGGAAGCGACGACCCGGAGCCGGTGATGACCGCCCTCCGGGCCGGCCTGCAGCAACACTTCCCCGGGCTCGACGCGGCTCTCCTCTATGTTCACAACGGAGGCAAGCCGGCACCAGCCACTCCCCCTGGAGAGGCACTGCCGGTGTATGACCTGCCGGTCCCCCCCGGGGTAGAATCGGGAACCCGGCCCGCAGCACTACGCAAGGCGTTCGAGATCGGCCAGCGCCTGGAGGCCCGCGGATTCGCCCTGATCGGCGTCGAGCTGGTGGGCCAGGAAACAGGGTGGATGGGCCGGCTGATCGGGCCGGTGCTGCAGCAGGAGCACGATCTGGTGTTGCCCTATTACCTGCGGCATCCCTACAGCGGAATGGTCACCAACGGCATTCTCTACCCGCTGATCCGCGCGGTCTATGGAAGACGAATCCGCTATCCCCTCGGCGCTGAACTGGCCTGCTCGGCCCGCCTGGCAGGCCTCAGGCTGGGGGGTGGGCCCAGCCCACGGGAAGGGCCTTTCGATCTCGAGGTGCGGCTCCTGACCGGCGCAGTGGCCGGAGGTATGCGGATTTGTCAGGCGGCGCTGGGCCCCCGGGTCGTAGCGGTCGGCGATGGGGCCGCTACTCCCAGTGAAGTCCTTGGCGGGGTGCTCTCACCGATCTTCGCCGAGATGGAACGAACCGCAGCGCTGTGGCAGAAGATCCGGGGGTCGGCCCCGCTCAATCTGGTCGGCACCGATGGGCCCGCCGATGCCGAGCCGCAAGCGGTCGACGGTAAACGACTGCTCGATGCCTTTCGTCTGGGCCAACAGAATCTGCGTGAGGTCTGGGGTCTGGTGCTTCCCCCCGGAACCCTGGTAGAGCTCAAGCGGATCGCCCGGCTGCCCGACCCGGAGGTTCGGTTTCCCGATCGACTGTGGGCCCGGATCCTCTACGATTTCTCCCTCGCCTGGCGTACCCGGATCATGAACCGGGACCACCTCGCCGGTGCCCTCGCCCCCTTGTATCTCGGTTGGTTCGGGGCCTTGCACGCGGAAATGGGCGACAGCGACCCGGCCCGGCTGGAAGACCGACTGGAACAGTTGTGCCTGCAGTTCGAGTCCGAGAAACCCTACCTGATTTCCCGGTGGCGCTGGCCCGATCGATTCATTCCCTGAACCGGACCCCAACCCCGGGACTGGAGGAAGTATGTGGAGTCAGATTAATGATGCGCTGGGCGAATCGCTGCGACGGGTGCTGACTAGCCTCGCCAGCCTGTTGCCTGGACTGCTGGCCTTGATGGTGTCGGTGCTGGTGACCGCGATCCTGGGAGGAATAATCCGTTGGATCCTGGTCCGGCTGCTCCGGGCGCTCCGGTTCGATGAGCGACTGGAGCGCTGGGGCGCGTCAGACATAGCGGAGTGGTCACCCCAGCACAGCCCCACCCTCCTGCTGGGACGGTTGGTGCATTGGATCATGGTGCTGCTTGGCGCCATGGTCGGCCTGGCGGCGCTGGATCCCACCCTGATGACCAGCATGCTGGAGCGGCTGGGAACCTATTTGCCCAATGTCTTCGTCGCCGTGGTATTGCTGATCATGGGGACGGTACTGGCCCGTTTCCTGTCCCGCAGTGTCCTCATCAGCGCGGTCAACCTGCAGATCCAGTCAGCCCGGTTGATGAGCCTGGGCGTCAAATGGCTGGTGCTGCTGCTGACGCTGGCCATGGCGCTGAATCACCTCAGCATCGGTGGTGCGATCCTCCAGCTCGCCTTTGGCATTCTCTTCGGCGGCATCGTACTGGCCATGGCGCTGGCGGTCGGACTGGGCTCGAAGGAGGTAGTCAGCCGCTCGTGGGAAAAACAGGCCGAGCGGCAGGCCGGAGAAAGTGAAGTGCCGCTGGAGCATCTGTAGCCTGGCGGCCGGCGGCCGAGCGGGAAATCTGCGCGCAGCAAGGCCCCCGGCGGCTTCCCCAAAACTCCACCTCTTGACGCGGCGGCGGGCTATGCTACTTTTTTAGCACCATGCTACTTCCTTAGCACTCGCTCCACCCGGAACCGGTCGCCCGCCATGCCCCGACCCAAACCCGCTCCCCCCAGCCCTGCCCCCTCCCCCCTCTCCCGCCGGGAACGGCAGCTCATGGACATCGTCTACCGGCTCGGCAAAGCCACCTCGGCCGAAGTCCGGGATGCCATGACCGATCCCCCGAGCTACTCGGCCGTGCGGGCTTTACTCCGGATCCTGGAGACCAAGGGGCATCTGCGGCACGAACAGGACGGGGCGCGGTATGTGTTCCTCCCCACTGTCCCGGCGGAAGACGCCCGGCTGGGGGCCCTGGATCAGGTGATCGACACCTTCTTCCGGGGTTCCGCGTCGGAGGCGATGGCGGCACTGCTCGATAGCTCGGACAAGCGTCTCAGCAAGGACGAACTGACCCAGATCGCGAAGTTGATCGCCGAGGCCAGAAAGGAGGGTCGCTAGATGTCGCTGGCTCAATTGCTGATCCAGGTCGCCGCGCGGGGCACCGCGCTCCTTCTTCTGACTGCCCTCGCCGCGTTCCTCTTCCGCCGCGCCTCAGCTGCGACGCGCCATCTGATCTGGACCGGCGGGCTGGCGGTGAGTCTGGTCGCGCCTCTGATTTCGATGCCTGAGCCGGTCCTTCCGGTCCTGCCGTCGATCCCTGCAGCGTCGTCAGTCATCAGTCATCAGTCATCGGTCGCAAGTCGTGGATCACTTGCATCAACCGACGCTCCGGCGCCGGCTGAAGTCTGGTCCGGCACGCTGACCAGCCCCGCGCCGGTTAACCACGCGGAGCAACTCGCCGGGACCCCGTCTCCCGTCTCCCGTCTCCCGTCGGTTACCGACTGGCCCCGCGCCTTCGCGCTGGTCTGGCTTGCCGGCTTGATCGCCGCCGGCCTCCGTCTCATGGCGGGCTGGATCGCCGTTTCCCGCCTGGCGCGCCACGCGGTGCCGGTGGTCGCCCCAGAGTGGCTGCTGACAATTCGATCGGTGGTACCGGTGGGCTCTTTCCGTCGCCCGATCCGCTTCCTCGAATCAGCCGAAGTGGTGACGCCCTGCACCTGGGGCACCCTCGAACCGGTCGTGCTGTTGCCGGCGGTGGGTGCCGGATGGTCATCCGAGGAACGGCGGCAGGTGGTAATTCACGAACTGGCCCACGTGCGCCGGTTCGATTGCGCGACCCAGATTATCGGTGGTCTGACCGTCGCGCTCCACTGGTTCAATCCACTCGCCTGGTACGCCCAGCGCTCCTCCCGGGTCGCCCGAGAACAGGCATGTGACGATGCGGTCCTTATTTCCGGCGGCACCGCGTCGACCTATGCCAGCCTCTTGTTAGCCGCCGCAGCTCCTGAAGGCGGACCGTGGATGCCGGCGGAAGCGCAGGCCATGGCCCGGCGCTCCCAGATCGGCGATCGGTTGTTAGCGGTGCTCGATCCGGCCCGGCGCCGGAATCCGGTCGACCGCCGAGCGGTGGGGTGGATCTCGGTGACCGCACTGGCAGCAGCGATTCCAGTGGCAGGGATCGGCTTCCGTGCCACCGTTGTGCCGCAGGATACCGGGTCCAGGACATCGACCGTGAAGCTGACGGAGACTCCGATTACTCCGGTCGCCAGTGCAGCCGATACCGATACGGTGATCACGACCCTTCGAGCGGGCGCACGCCCGGCCAGTCGCGCCGCGACCGCCGCGACCGCCTCGCCCGTCTCGCCCGTCTCGTCTGTCTCGACCGCCGCGTCCGTCCCGTCCGTCCCGTCCGTCCCGGCAACCGACGTCTGCGACCCCACCAAGCGGGCCACTGGGAAGTCCCACTCCAGCTCCACCTCTTCCTACAGCGACGATGGAGGCGACGGCGGCTCGAAGTGGTATTCCGTGACCTGGACCGGCCCCAAGTGTTCCGTCAGCATCAAGGCTCGAGGCAATGTCACCTTCACGCCCGGCGAAGACGACGTCGCCAGCGTCTCCGACGGCGGCCGCTTCGAGATCCAGTCAGAAGATGGCTCGACCTCGCGCGACTACCTGGTCACCAGTAAGAACGGCACCCTGGAACGGCGCTATCGGTTCAACGACGAAGACGCCAAGATCGACGCTGAAGGGATCAAGTGGCGCATGGCGCTGATCCAGGATTTCATCCGGCGTACCGGCTATGACGCCGAAGCGCGGGCCAGGCGGATTCGAAAGCAGGGAGGGGTCGACGCCCTGGTGCAGGAGATCGGTCTTATTAACAGCGACGGGGTACGCTCGCTCTATCTCAAAGTGGCGCTCGATGATCCCACTACCACCGCATCCGACGCCGCTAAATTCCTCACCCTGACCCAGGGAATCGGCTCCGACGGCGATCGCGCCCGGGTGCTTTCCTCCACCCCAGTCGCCCTGCTGTCAGACAGGTCGGTGCAGCAGGCCTACGCCAGCGGCGCCAAGGGCATCGGCTCCGACGGCGACCTCTCCTATGTCATCATCACCGCGCTCAGCTCAGGCAAGCTCTCGGCCGGCTCCTGCGAATGGGTGCTCGGCCTGGTCGGCAACATCGGCTCGGACGGCGACCGCAGCCGAGTGCTGGTGACAGCGACCGATGTACTGGAGTGGAATTCCAGCTGCACCACCCGGGCGCTGGAGCTGACCCGGGAGATCGGCTCCGACGGCGACAAGTCGCGCACCTTGATCCGGTTCCTCCAGAAACACGGGCTACCTAACGACTTGATCCCGGTGTTCTTCCAGACCACCGCTACCATCGGGTCAGACGGCGACCACAGCAGCGTTCTCCGCCGGGTCATCGAGCTGGACAAGGTGAGCGATGCGGTGGTTGAGGGTGTGCTGCTCGATTCCCACCACATCGGATCAGACGGGGATCACGCGTCAGTGCTGATCGCGGCCGCGCGCAAAGGCGTGGTGAAGACGGAGAAGCTCAAATCGGCCTATCGCGACTCGGCCCGGGGGATCGGGTCGGATGGGGACCGTGACGCAGCCATGAGGGCCTTGGAGCGGAGTTGAAGCCCAGCCCCGCTCCGCACTATCGATGCGGCCCAGCGTCTGTCGTCAGTTCCTCGAAGGCACCACGAGCTGTGCCGACAGGATCCGAGCCTGGGCCAGAGCTCCATCATCGATGGGCACCTCCCGACCGTCCTTGGTCGCCCGTCCGGACACGAATCGAACCCGCCACTCCAGGTCCCTCGCGGCAGCTCGCTGATCCAGGCGGCTGAAGAGCTGGGTCACGTCCACCAAGACAGTGTCGCTTGGGCCACCTCGCGAAAAACTACCCACCGATCCAGCCTGGATCCATGCGGCTTCCTTGATGTCGGCGGTCAGGCCGTCTTCACCGCCTGCGGCCCGCAGGG
>CAZOES010000173.1:7984-8883 GCA_964578865.1 uncultured Gemmatimonadaceae bacterium
CAGTCCAGTACCAGCTGCAGCTTGAGCAGTCCGTGATTGAGGTCGGCCGCTTGTTCGCGCTTGATGGCCCAGATCCCCTGGACCTGAGCGGCGGGCATCCTGAAGGGCAAAGGCGTCGGCTGGGGCCCTTTGAGCGGAAGCGGCCAGGGTCCCTGGGGAACCCGCTGGGGACGGCACAAGATCGGAAAGCGCCTGCAAAGATCGATCAGGACTGGACGAATCTTATCCCTTGGACGAACGACCACGAGCTTGGACGGTTCATCGTCGTACACATACCCGAGGGCAGGCGTGTGCTCGGCTTGCTGCCCTGTCATCGTGACCAGGGCACCGGTCTCGTCGAAGAACTGCCACGACGTGCCCCACCAGGCTGGGAGCGGGGAGGGATCGGCGGAGCCGAGAAACTTGAGCTGCCAGTGACGCCAGCAGCGGTCGATGTTGCAGTGATGCAAATAGAATATCGGATCGATCGCCGAGGAACTGACGGAGGCCATGTCCCCACCGATCCCTCCGTGGGTTGAGTCGTGCCGGTCGTGAATCTCTGACTGAAAACCGTCAAACACCGGCTGGGTGATCGTGCCCTGTTCTCCGACGGCGGTCAGAATCGAGCCATCATTGATCGCCCGGGGGTGGAACAGTGTATTGCCCGGGGTAGTGTCCCTGAACGGAGCGGGCAACACATTCTGGCCCGGCAAGTCGTAGTTCCAGTATGGCAGAGTGAAAGAATCATCGCCGCTGGCAGCCCGACAGACTCGTTCGAAGTAAGCCAGGTACGCTCTGTGCCACGAAAGGAAGGGAGCGGTTGCGACGTGGGAGTGGGAGCAGGTGTTCCAGGCGGTCGCCGGAGGTGTCGCTGTGGTCTGATGGATGGCCCGTTGGTAGCCCCAGCTGCGGGGGTTGGC
>CAZOES010000174.1:0-8821 GCA_964578865.1 uncultured Gemmatimonadaceae bacterium
GGAAGAGATGGTCCTTCCAGTCGAAAAATCCGCCGTGTTCCCCTCCGGAAGACAATGGGTGATGGGCTGCGACGATGACCTCGCGACCGGCGGCGCTGGCCACCGAATCGTGCAGGGCCTTCTCCACCATTGCCGGGGTGTAGAACTCACAGCCGTCGGCCGCGGTCCGGGGCTTGGGCCCGCCCTGCAGCCACCACTGGGTATCCAGCAGAATGAGACGAAGCCGGTTCTTTACGTCGACCACCACCGGACCGGGACAACCGCCCTTCGGCAGCAGCTGGACCAGCGACCCGCCCACCTGTGCGATGCGCGCCTCCTGCCGCCGGATCGAAGCCCAGCCGCTATCCCCGAACCGATCCCAGTCATGATTGCCCGGCACGAAATAGCCGGGTACGCCGGTGCTGGTTAGCACCGCGATCTGGGCGTCTAGTCTGATCGTGGCCGAGTCGTAGTCGGCCGAGGTGGGTGCGGGGAGACCGCGGGGGTAGATGTTGTCGCCCAGAAAAAGCACCAGGCTGCGGGCCGAGTCGCGGGCGATGAGGCCGCGAAGCGCCGCCAGCACCGGTTCGTCCTTGTGCGGCTTGCCCGCATCGCCGATCAGAAAAAGCGAAGTCTCCACCGCTTCAGGCGGAGCGTCGGGAATCGGAGTTGTCTTGGGGATGATGCGCTGGCCACAGGCAGCGAGCGCGATCAGAAGGATGGGAGCTGCGTGCCGAGTCACAAAGCCACTGGTCGGGATTGAACCGACGACCGCTCGATTACGAATCGAGTGCTCTACCACTGAGCTACAGTGGCGAAAGAAGTGAGGGATGCCCTGGCGCGGATTCGAACCGCGACGCCTTTCGGCACTACCCCCTCAAGATAGCGTGTCTACCAGTTTCACCACCAGGGCGCGGGGCAAGAACTTAGCCATGACACGCAGGGGGGTCAACCCGAGTGCCCCTCAGCGAACGTTGAAGCTGTTGCTGCTGACGTCAGGCATTCCGGGTGAGCTTGCGATGAGGGTCAGGTTATTGAACAGGGTAAGTCCGTTCACCTTGATATTCCCGAACTCAGCCATGCCATTCTTGGCGTCTTTCACCGGGTCCCCGCTCAAGGTGGCCAGACCCAGAGGATTATTCCCTAACCGCACCGAGATGGTGTTCCTGGCCGAATCGACCAGATCACCGTTGGAATCGTACACCGACACTCTCACTTTGGGCCGAAAATCCTCGCCACGACCGACGTCGGTGGGTTGCGCGGTAAACACGAGATGCAGAGCCGGCGGCTGATTGCTGACGACATTGAATGCGGAGCTGGTCGCGCTGATGAGTGGTGCATACGGCGCGATCGCCGTGAGGGTATAGCCGTAGCCTGCCCCGCCCACCGAGACTTGACCCAAGGTGGCCACCCCGTTCACGGCCTTCACAGCCACTGTCCCGCCCAGATTCCCGCTGGCCGGATTCAGGGAAAGCCGGATCGAGTCGCCCGCGCTCGACACTGTGTTGCCGTTGGGGTCCTGGATGGCAACCTGCAGCGGGGGAGCGATGAAAGCACCGGCCGCCACATTGGATGGCTGGGTCAGAAACGCCAGGTGCGCGGCGGCGGCCGCCTGGATGTCGAACGCGGCACTGAACACGTCAGGCACGCCGGTACTGTGCGCGACCAGGGTGTAGCCCGAACCGCTGCGATCGATCGACAGGTCAGCAAACTGAACCACCCCATTTACCGGTGTGCCGGATCGGGTGCCGCTCAGGGTGCCGCTACCGGGGTTGTTGCTCAGTCCAAGAGTCACCGTTGCAGTCGAGCTGGTGACCGGGTTGCCATTCTGATCCTGGATGATCACGGTGACCGGTGGTGCGATACTGGATCCGGCAGATGAGCTCCGAGGCTGCTGGCCGAACACGATCCGGGCCGCTGAGCCGGCCTGAGCTGTGGCCGTGAAGCTGACCGGGCTGCCTCCGAGCTCGCTGCCTCCGGCTCGAGAGGCACGCGCCATTACAACGTTGGTTTCCGACGTGGAACCCAGGGTCCAGCCCGACACAGTTGCCGTTCCATCTGATCCAGTGGGAATGAACACCTGATTCCCGCTCCCGCTGGCATCGGAGATCGCTCCCCCACCCTGAGCCACCGTGAAGCTGACGGAGACACCCTGCACCGGATTGCCTTGCGAGTCGGACACCCTGACCGATGGCCGCTGACCGGTTGCCACCGGCTGTCCGGCGGTCCCGGTGAAGCTGGTGGGACTCAGCGGAGTGATAGTTTCAGGCGCACGGGAGGAGCCGGTGGCATGGAACTGAATCGTGGCGCCGAAGCCCGCGGCCGTGAGGGTATTGGCGCCGGCGGCGGAGGCGAGGGTCCAGGTGGTGGAGGCTTTCCCCTCCGCATCGGTCACGCTGGATCGGGGGCTGACCGAGCCACCGGAAGAGGGGACCCAGGTAATGGTCTCGCGGGGAACCCCGTTGCCTTCGGCATCCTGGGCCTGCACCACCACGGGGTCGGCCAGACGTGAGCCTGACGGGGCGGTCTGATTGTCAGGTGAGAGGCGGACCAGGTCGACCGCATGCCCCGACACCGCGGTATGCCGGAAGACCACGACCTGGCCGGTGAGAGTACTGAGGCTGGCCCGGGCACTTTGGGCACCGGCGCCGGGTCCCAGAATTCGGGCCACCGCGGCTCGACCCGCAGCGCCGGTGGAGACCAGGGGCGAGCTGACGGTTCCTTCGCCAGAGGGAACCCGCCACTCGATGCTCTGGTTGCCCAGCGGGTTTCCGAATCGATCGGTAACCAGCACCACCAGGGAATCGGTCAGCTTGCCCCGGACGATTCCGGTCTGATCCTGCCCTTCAACAGCGTAGAGCGTGTCGGCCGCCTCGGCCTGGGCGGTAGCGGCGAATTCGGCGGAGAGGCCGTTGCGGGAAACGACCCGGGCTTCAACCCGCTGTTCGCCCGCCACACCGCCGAGCACCCAGGCAGAACGAGCAATTCCGTCGGCATCGGTCAGGACTGTGTCCGGCAGGAGCTCGGCGCTGGCGCCGCCGGCGATGACCCCGAAGACGATCTTCTGGCTCTTGACCGGACGATCCTGCGAATCGGTGATCCGAACAGCCAGTGAATCATTCAGCTGCCGACCCACCACGCCCTGTTGGCCATTGCCAGACAGTACAGTGATATCGACTGGACGACCTTCGGAAGGAACTGTGACTCCATCGCTGCAGCGCAGGCCACCGGCCAGCGCAGCAATCACCGGCAGGAGGCGACGAACACGGCAGCGAGGCACGGGACCTAACCAGCGAGGAGGACACCATCAACGGGAGAGCTGCAGCTCAACGCGCGAGAACTGCTCCAATATTGAGTATCCCGCACCCGCTTTGGATATCGCTCGTCAGGGTCACGTGCCCCCACCCCTTACCGCACGTTGAACGATTGGCTCGCCTCGGCATCCATGCCCGCCGACTGGGCGATAAGCGTCAGATTACTGAAGAGGTTCAATCCGGTCACCGATAGGTCACTGAAGACGGCCACCCCGTTCTGGGGCACCAGACTCAGGGTACCATTGAGTGTCGCCAGTCCGAGCGGGTTATTGCCCAGGGTCACCGAGATTGGGGCGAGAGCCTGGGGAAAGAGATGGTTATCCTGATCCAGCACCTGGACCTGCACTGCCGGGGTGATAGGATCACCCTGATTCACGTCAGACGGCTGGACCGAAAACTGGAGATGCAGGGTGACCCGGCTCACGTCGAACGTCGTGCTGGTGATATCGGGAAGCCCCGCCGACTCGGCGACCAACCGGAAACCGGTACCGGGGGCATCGATCGACAGATCGGAGAACGTCGCGACCCCATTGACGGCGGCGACCGAGAGCGTGCCGCTGAGATCGCCATTGCCGGTGCCTCCGCTCAGCCGGATGCTCACCGTGGCGGAGGAGGTGACCGTATTCCCCAGGTTGTCCAGCAGCTGCACGGTCACCGGTGGCGCGATCGCAGCCCCGGCAAAACTGTTGGTCGGCTGCTGAACGAAAATCAGTTGCGTAGCCGAGGCCGCGGTACCGTTGGCGTGATAGACCACGTTGGAGCCGAAGCCGGCGGCGGTGAGAGTGTTGGCCCCCGACTGGTTTGAGAGGGTCCAGAAGGTACTGGCCTTACCATCCCCGTCGGTGATGCTCGATGTGGGTACCACACTCCCGCCACTCGAGGGCACCCAGGTGATCACCGCGCCGGACGCGGGATTGCCGTCGACGTCGAATGCCTGCACCACCATCGAATCGGGGAGCCGGGTCCCCGCCGGCGCAGTCTGGCTGTCGGGCGACAGTGGAACCAGCCGTGACGCGGAGCCGGGTATCGCGGTATGCTCGAAGAGCACCGGTTCGCCGGACAGGCCGGTGGTGGTCGCTTGGGCGGACTGACTGCCGGCCGTCGGTCCCAGGGTGCGCGATACAGCCGCGCGACCGGAGTTTCCGGTAATGGTCGTATGAGCGCTAACCGAGCCTTGTCCGTCGGGAACAGTCCAGGTCACCGTCTGGTTGGCCAGCGGGTTTCCAAACTCGTCCCGGACAATCACCACCAGCGATTCGGCCAGCTGCCGGTTGACCACACCGGTCTGGCCATCCCCTGCAACGGCGAACACGGTGTCGGGAACTTGGGCCGACGCAGTGGCCGTAAAGGTGGCACTGAGGGTTCCGTGGGCCACCGCCGAAATGACCCGGGCCTGCACCGTCTGGACTCCGGCCGAACCTCCAAGAACCCACTGCGATTGAGCCGTCCCATCGTTGCTGGTCGTAGCGGTGTCCGGACTCAGCTGGGCCGCTCCTCCACCGGTCATCACCTTGAACTCCACTCTCTGTCCGGCGACCGGCCGGTCCTTGGAATCGGTGAGCCGCACCGCCAGCGGATCGGCCAGCGGCTGGCCGACAATCCCGAGTTGACCGTTGCCGCCGGCGATGGCGATCTCGGAAGGCAGACCTTCGGATGGTACGGTGAGGCTATCGCTGCCGCCGCAATACAGGGTGCCGGTGATCGCGGCGAACAGCAGCGGGATTCGGAGAGAGCGTAAGGGAGACACGAGGCCGCGCGAGGTGTCGGGACGTCGAACTGCATGAGCGCGTGAAGCCGCTCGACTGGTCGACTGAATATTGAGAAGGGCGGCGGGTGGAGAGAATGTGTCTCTGGAGATAGCGCAAAAGGAGGAGGCGGCCGGAACCCATTTGGGCTCCGACCGCCTGACCCTGCTCACCAGCGCCAACCGCTAGTGGAAGGTCACCCCGATACCGAGGCTGATCAGCCGCTCGTCGTGGCTGTCGTAGCGCTGCCCCTGAAAGTCCAGCGAGGGTGTGATGGAGACCTTGCGACCCACCCGGAAATCGTAGCCCAGACCAACAGCCAGCGCGGTACCGTTCTCATGACTGTTGATGTCGCCGCTGGTGCCGTAGATGGACAGATGATCCCGGGCCCAGCCGGCGCCGCCCCGCAGCCAGAAATCACTGCGCCGCGCTGGATACCACTGGGCGATAAACATCAGGCTGGCCAGTGAGCGGTCGTAACCCTGCCGCTGATAGCGCGAGGCCCAGCCGTTGAGCTCGCCGCCGAGCATCAGGGAGTTGCTCACCGCGCCGCCGATCTTGATATAGCCGGTTGCCCCGCCCTTGTCGTCGCTCCATCCCAGACCATCGTTGGCATCGAAGGATTCCGAGCCACCACCCAGCCCGATTGCGGCGAAGAACCCGTCCCGCCGGTGATCGTCCCGCCGGTCGGAGACTTCACGCAGCCCGCAATCGCCGCAGCGATGACGGCGGTCGCGGGGGCGGTCGTCGTCCTGGGCCTGCAGGATGGCAGGCACCAGTGAGAGACCGGCGAGCAGCAGAACCATGGTACGCATGCATTCCTCCTGTTGAGCTTCAGTTCTTCCCGTCGAAAGTGAGACTGATTCCGACGTTGATGACTCGTTCGCGATACCCGTCGGCCCCGGTGACATTCATCCGCAACATCTCCACTGTGGGTCCGACCCAGAGGCCTCGGCCCACCGGCGCTTCGAATCCCGCGCCTACCAGCCAGGCAAAGCCGAAGTCTTCCGTAATGACTGCGCTACAGCCGCAGTCGTTAATCTCGTCCTGCCCATAGCGTCCGTATCCAAAGCCGGACTTGAGAAACAGACCGCTGCTGCGGATCGGATAGACTTTGCCGGTCACCATTCCCGCCGCGACCGTTTCCACCGTGCTGTTACTCTGGGGATGGAACCAGACGAATCCTTCGAATCCGACCCGAAGCTGCTGGCCCACCGTGGCGCCAAGGCCAAACGAAAGGGTGGGAGCGATCCGGGCTCGATCGTACGGACTGGGTGCTTCCAGGCCGGCGATCGCCTCGCCGCCAACCCCGAGCGAACCATTGACCCAGATCGGCCCGCGCCGCATCGGGCTGGGTTGCTGGTTGCCTACTTCACGGAGATAGGGATTGGCTTCACCCCGCCGGCGGGTAACCCGCTCGCGAGGCTCGGTTGAATCGGGTTGGTCCCAGTCGCGGTCTTGATCCCAGGCGGAATCGGGCGACTCCACCGTCGGAAGCGAATCGGTCGGATCCTGCGCCCGGAGGGTGGCAGGAACGGTGAAAGTCGCTGCGACAAGCCAGAGCGCTGTGAGATCAGGAGCGCGCATCTTGGGTGGCCTCGAAGGTTATCTTCTGATTCCGTTGGGACCTGATCGGTTCGTTTTGAAAGCAAGGGCCAGACCGGACTGGGACCGGCTCTGCAAGCTCATTGGCGTCAATGACTTGCGCCGCGGCCCCTGAGACGGCCCCGGCGCTGTCCTGTCCTCCCCATGACACGACTGTCTACTGGCGAATGACCTCACGCGCGCGCGGTTACCTCTTCTTTGGGATCACGCTTCTGCTGGCGGCGCTGTTCATCCGGCTGGGTGTCTGGCAGCTCAGCCGCCTGGCTGAGCGCCGAGCTCACAACCGTGAGGCACTCGCGGCCAGGGAGCAGCCGGTGGTCAGTCTGGGCGAAGGAGTCGATTACCAGGGTCTGCAGAATCGGCGGGTGCAGGCAACCGGGACGTACGACTTCTCGTCCGAGGTGGTGCTGCGGGGGCAGTCGGAAAAAGGAGTGGCCGGGGTACGGATCGTCACCCCATTACGGGTGAGCGGGAGCGATACTGCGCTGCTGATTCAACGCGGGTTCGTCCCTTCACCCGATGCCATGACGGTGGATTTGTCGGGACTCCAGGACACCGGGATGGTGACCGTGTCAGGACTGGCGGTGGTGCTTCCCGATTCGGGGAGTGCCGGCGAGCCCCGGGAACTGGATGGGGCGACAACCTGGAGAAGGATTGATCTGGCGGAACTGCGGAGGCGCTTCGCTTACCCGCTGGCCCCGCTGGTGATTCTGCAGAGCCAGGACTCTTCTCTGCCGGCCCAGCCCCGGCGCGACGAGCCGCCGTCTCTCGACGACGGCCCCCATCTGAGTTACGCGCTGCAGTGGTTCGCGTTTGCGATTACGGCCCTGGTGGTCGGAGTGATCATCGGGTTTCGTCGTCCCGGCAAAGCTGCGAATTGACCGCAGAGGCGCAAAGTCGCAGAGTTTCGCAGAGGAAGAAAAATCTACCGCAAAGACAATTGTTCTCTGCGCGTTCTCTGCGACTTCGCGCCTCTGCGGTTAATACAGTGCCTAACTAAGGAGTGGCCGGCGCCGGCGCGTCCAGCTTGTCGATGTTCGCGACCGAGGGCTGGTGCTCCATCTGAAGCCGCTTGGCCACCACCTCAGCCTGCCGCAGCGCCCGCAGCACATTCTCGCCCGCCAGCTTCTTGAGATCGGCGTCACTCCAGCCCCGCTTGATCAGCTCGGCGAACAGATAGGGGAACTTGGAAACGTCTTCCAGCCCGGTCGGGCCATAGCCGATTCCATCGAAGTCGCTCCCGATGCCCACGTTCTCGACGCCGGCAATCTTGCGGACATGCTCGATGTGATCGGCCACGTCGTTGATGGTCGCATTGGGCATGGGATGAGCCTGGCGCCAGGCCCGCCACTGAGCCCGGCGGTCCGCGCTGTCCGTCACCGTCTTCTGCAGCTCCGCCTGCACGCTGTCCCCTTCCGCCTCGGCGATGCGCACCGCGTTGGAAACGAACCCGGGGACGAAGGTCACCATCACCACGCCGCCGTTCCGGGGCAACCGGGCCAGGATGGAATCGGGCACGTTGCGGGGGTAGTCGACGATGGCGCGGGCCGATGAGTGGGAGAAGATCACCGGAGCCTGGGCCACGTTGAGGGCGTCACTCATCACCGACGGGGCCACGTGCGACAGATCCACCAGCATGCCCAGCCGGTTCATCTCCCGCACCACTTCTTTTCCGAAGCGGGTCAGTCCGCCGTGCTTGGGCTGGTCCAGCGCCGCGTCGCCCCAATCGAGGGTGACGTTGTGAGTCAGGGTCATGTAGCGGGCGCCCAGGTCGTAGTAGGCCCGCAGGGCGCCCAGCGAATTCTCGATGGCGTGCCCACCTTCCATGCCCAGCAGCGAAGCGATCTTCTTCTGCTTTTTCGCCTTGATGATGTCGTCGGCGGTGAGCGCCAGGGCCAGCTTGTCGGGATAGCGGGCGATCATTCGCCTGGCGATGTCGAACTGTTCCAGCTGAATCCGGGCGTAGCCGCTGTCCTTCACTTCACCGGGGATATAGATCGACCAGAACTGGCCGCCCACCCGCCCTTCGGCGAGCCGGGCAAAGTCGGTCATGCCCTTGGTCTTGGCCCGAAGATCGTAGGCCGCCACATCCATCGGGGCGTCCTTGGAGGTACGGATCTCCCAGGGCAGGTCGTTATGGCCATCGATGAGGATGGTTTGCTCCAGCAGCTTCTTCGC
>CAZOES010000175.1:0-2784 GCA_964578865.1 uncultured Gemmatimonadaceae bacterium
GGGTGAGCTGGTGTCGATCGGCACCCTGCTCGCATTCGTTATCGTCTGCGGCGGTATCATCGTGCTGCGGAAGAACCAGCCCGATCTGCCCCGGCCCTTCCGTACTCCCATGGTCCCGCTGGTGCCGATCCTCGGCATCCTGATCTGCGGTTACATGATGTACGGTCTCCCCACCGATACCTGGATCCGGCTGGCGATCTGGATGGCGTTGGGTCTGCTGATCTACTTCGGGTATGGGCGGAGTCATTCGAAGCTGAATAAGGCGTAGCGAGAGGCGGAAGGGCGGAAATGTGCGGGCGACCCGTTGGGTCGCCCGTGCTTTTTCCGCCCTTCCGCCCTTCCGCCGTTCCGCCTAGTTTCCCCGCGCCATGTCCCTCCCCTTATCGCCAGAGCGAATCGCGGCAGCCCGCTCCTTCGCCGCCACGCTCAAGCCCGGTCAGCGCATCTGCATCACCACTCACGTTAATCCTGACGGCGATGGACTGGGGAGCGAAGCCGGTCTGGTGCACCTGCTCAAGGGTCAGGGAATCCACGCCGTCGTCACCAATCCTTCACCCACACCCGATCGCTATCATTTCCTCTTCCGCGACCTCCCCGGAGTCGACAAGACCCAGGAGGCGGTGAAGGAACTGCGCAAAGCCGATCTGATTCTGGTGCTCGATATTTCGGATGTCGGCCGGCTGGGCATGCTGAGCCAGACCGTGCTGGAGCGCGGTGTTCCGGTAGCCTGTGTCGATCACCATGTGAGCCAGGGACATCTACCTGACGGGGCCCGTTTTGTGGACCCCGAAGCCTCCGCCACCGGCGAACTGATTTATCAGCTGGCTCAGGCCAATAACTGGCCCCTGACCCCCCTGGCCGCCCGGGCGCTCTACGTGGCCATCCTCACCGATACCGGTGCCTTTCGCTTCAGCAACACCAAGCCGGCCGTGCTGCGTACCGCCGCGGCGCTGCTCGAGACCGGTCTCGATCCGGAACAGATCTATCTCGACGTCTATGCCAACGCGCCCGAGGGACGGGCCCGATTGCTGGCCGAGACGCTTCAGACCCTCGTAGTCGAGCCGGAATTCGGTCTGGCCTGGGTCACTGTGCCGCCCGGCGCAATGGAGCGCCTGGGCACCACTCCCGACGATCTCGATGGAATCGTCGAAGTTCCCCGGAGTATCACCGGGGTCAGGATGGCGCTGCTGTTCCGGGAGATCGCGGCCGGCAGGATCAAGGTCTCGCTCCGTTCGGTTGGCGCAGTGGATGTGGCTGCGTTCTCCCGTCCCTACGGTGGCGGAGGGCACACCAAAGCCTCCGGACTCTCCCTGGAGGGCTCCATTGCCGAGGTGCAGGCCACGGTGCTCACGGCAGCCCGCCAGTATCTCCGCTCCAATGGCAACGGCTAAGGGCTGTCTCCGCCATTTCCGAATCACTTTACAGGGATTAAGATTCGGGGTCCGAAAGGGCCTCAACGAACGATGACCGACGATACCCTGTCTCGAATCGAACAGACGCTCGACACCCTCCGCCCTTACATCGCCTCCCATCGGGGCAGCGTGGAGGTGGTGGATTTTGACGAAAGCGACGGCCGGCTGCTGCTGCGGCTTGGCGGCCACTGTCACGGCTGCTCGGCCTCGACCGTGACGCTCAAGGCCGGGATCGAAACCCGCCTCAAGCAGGCTGTACCCGAAGTAAAGGTCGTGGATTCCCTCTGAGATGACTCAATCGCTCGCCGCGCGGGTAGGCGCCGCCCTCTCCCGCATCCAAAACCCCCGGCTGGAAAACGATCTCCTCTCGGCCGGGATGATCCGTGACCTCAGCGTCACCGAGGATGGCAAGGTCTCTTTCACGTTCCTGCTCACTCGTGAGGACCCGGCCACCCTGGTTCGCGAGGCCCGCACCGCGGTGCGGGCCATCGAGGGAGTGAACGCCGCCGAGCTGCGAATCAGTGTGGTGGATCCCGGTGGGCCGGCCAAAGCCTCGCATCCGCCGCCGGGCTCTCCCGCGCCGGGGCAGACTCACGGCCAGGCCGGAATGACCACGCCGCCTCCCCAGCCGGTCGACTACCCCAACCTCGGCAAGATCATCGCGGTTTCGTCGGGGAAGGGCGGAGTGGGGAAATCCACCGTTTCGGTGAACCTGGCGGTGGCACTGGCACAGCGGGGTCACAAGGTCGGCCTGATGGATGGCGACATCTACGGCCCCAATATCCCGCGGATGTTCGGCGTCTTCGAAAAGCCGCCGGTGATGCAGGGAAGAATTCAGCCGCTGCAGTCCTGGGGCGTCAAACTGATGTCGCTCGGTTTCCTGGTTGATCGGGACGCCCCGGCCGTGTGGCGCGGTCCAATCATCATGAAAATCGTGCAGCAGTTTCTCCGCGATGTCGAATGGGGTGAGCTGGACTATTTCATTGTCGATCTTCCTCCCGGTACCGGAGACGCCCAGCTCTCATTGGTGCAGTCCTGCCAGGTCTCGACCGCGGTCATCGTCACCACTCCGCAGGAAGTGGCGGTGGGTGACGCACTCCGCGGGGCCCGGATGTTCGAGAAGGTGAATGTCCCGGTCGCCGGCATCGTCGAAAACATGGGTCCCTTTGTCGATCCGGCCAGCGGCGCCCGGGTCGCGATGTTCGGCTCCGGCGGTGGACAGCGGCTCGCCGAAGAGCTGCAGGTTCCCCTGCTGGGCAGCGTTCCGTTGCAAGCCGGAATGGCCGAACTGGCCGACCGCGGCAAGCCGATCGTGGTGGCCGAGCCGGAGAGTCCTGCGGCGATCGCGCTGAACGGGATCGTGGATAAGATG
>CAZOES010000175.1:2884-8810 GCA_964578865.1 uncultured Gemmatimonadaceae bacterium
ACGCTGTTGACCGACTACGGCACCTCCGACTCCTACGTCGGTGAAGTCAAGGGCGTCCTGCTTTCCCTCGCCCCAGGGGTTACCCTGGTGGACATCACCCACGAAATCGCTCCTGGAGACATCGCTGCGGCGGGCTACATCCTGGCCCGGGCCTGGAGTCGTTTCCCTCCCGGCACGGTGCATTTCTCGGTGGTCGATCCCGGGGTCGGCACGCCCCGCGCCGCGCTGGCCCTGCGTACCAGAGAGCACAGCTTCGTAGGCCCCGACAACGGGATCTTCGGCGGAGTTCTCCGCGGTGCCGAGGTTGAAGCAGTGCAGCTCAACGTCCCCGCCGGAGCATCCGCAACGTTTCATGGCCGAGACCTGTTCGCGCCCGCGGCGGCTGCGCTGGCGCGGGGCGAGACGCTCGAGAAGCTGGGTCAGCGCTACACCGCCATACCCCGCCGGTTGAGCGGTACCGCACCCCATTACGAAGGCAAGGTGGTGATCGGCGAAGTGATCTACGTCGACCGCTACGGCAACCTGGTCACCAACCTTACGACTGAATTCGTGCCCCACTACGCGGTACTGGAGGCCGAGTCGCTCACCATTGGACCTCTGCGCTCGACCTTCAGTGACGTCGAGAAAGGCGGGCTGCTGGCCTATATCGGATCGGGTGGAACGGTGGAGATCGCGGTGAGAGACGGCTCGGCGTCGCGTCGGCTGGGATTGGGGGTGGGGGGGCGGGTCAGGGCGAGGCTGGGGTAACCGTCTTACAAAGGAGGTGGGGTCTTATCCGATCGCCCAGGCCGTTTGACCGCCGTCACACCGAACTGCGGGGTGGCCCAGAGGTATTCGTCGGTCAGAGATTCGGTCGGAATCAGGCGGCCAGCGAAATGCTCCTTGAGGCCGGCGCGGGAGAGGAGCGCCGCACCGAAGCCCACCGTCGCCAGCATCCAGGTCACCAGGATCGCAGTGATAAACACCAGCGTTCCGGCGAAGGGCACCCACCCGAAGGCGATCCACGACAGCCAGAGGCAGGCGACTGCGCCGAGACCAACCGCCACGTAGCGGTAGCTGTTGGCTGAGGTGATCGAAACGCCCCGCGCCAGTTGCCGTCGGGTGATCGATTCGCCCATGGCATGGGCGATGGCGAGGAAGCCACCCAGCACCGCCAGAATCAGCAGCAGGGTGAACACGATCACCGCGAAGGGCACCAGCAGAATCCCTGCGACCGTCAGGATCAACCCCACCACCAGCATGCCGAAAGTCGGCAGAATCAGTACCTGGCCCAGCAGCCCAACCATGAACGAGCGGCTGAAAGAGTGCATCACCGTGTCGCTCACGACTTCCAGCGGTTGGCGGGCGAAGAGCACCAGCCCCAGACCCACCAGCAGCAGGGTAACGAACACGCCGGCGACACCGGCGGCGTTGCGGGCCAGACGCATGATCGGTGAAACCGGCGCAGCAGCGTCAGCCTGAGCCGGGGTGGCCCGGGGAGTATCCAGGGTGTGAATCCTGCCTCGGATGTCGCCGCCCAAGTCGCGAACCTGGCCGGCCACCGCCAGCACATCACCGGTCACGATGGAACCAGGATGGATGACGATGTCTCCCTGGACCGTTGCCAGGTTGCCATCGAGGGTTCCGAAAATCTCGGCATTACCGCGGAGAACCAGCATCGGTCCCTTGAGGAACTCACCGGTGCCAACGCTGAATTCGCCGGCGTGGGCCCGGCCGCCGGGTACGGTGATCCGAAGGGCCGGACCACTGAGACCGGCCGCCGAACGGAGCAGCGGGGCCAGCCGAGTCGGATCGCTCAGATCGGATAGATCGATCACCAGGCCGCCTGCTTCCGCCGGGGCCACGTCTTGTCCCTGGTCGATTGTCCGGGGCGGTGCCGACAGCGCCGACACCTTGTCCTGCATCAGCGCGAGATAGGCCTCTTCATCGCGGGACAGCCCACTGGGGTGCCAGCTCCGCACCAAGGCGAGGGCCGCCGGAGTGTCGGTGCGGGAAGCATCGAGCACCAGCTGGCGCCATCCCAACTGCAGCGCCCCACCGTTGGGGTAGCGGCCGATGGGATGCCCGCTCACCACCACGTTGCCGTGGTCGAGAGCCAGAGTCAGGGCGCCGCCGTTGTCGTACTGGAAATGGAGACTGGCAGCATCGGCACCAAACGCAGCGGCGTGATCGAGGACTACTCGATTCTGATCTTCCTGCAGCAGTTGGGTGACGTAGCCGATCTTGGATTTCCAGGTGGGGATGCCGCCGCCGGCCGGTTCTGCGTGGAGCCCCGTAACGCTCAGCGCCGCGATTGCGCTGGCCAGGATCGCGGCCTTGCCGCGATCAGGGTAGCGCACGGGATACCTGGGGAGTCGGGAGAGCCAGCAGGCGGCGCATGGCGAGAACCCCGGCGCCATACAGGCCGACGACAGCAGTGCCAACCAGAGCGAGCTTGCCCGGAGTGAGCGCAGCCCGAACCGGAGCATACCACGACTGTTGCTGCAGGAAGTCGCTGGCGGTGACCAACCCCTGCTGCCACAAATGCTGACCCTGATTGAGCAGCCAGGGAGTGACACCCTGAATGGCGTCCTGATGGGCTGCAGCCCAGGCAGCGCTGGCTGCAAGTGAACCACCCAGCAGCACCGCCGCGCCGGCGGCCGCGCCCACGCTGACCGGATTGGCGAAGACTCGAGTACGCCAGAAACGCCAGGCCCCGGCGAACGAAGTAACCGGGATATTGACCCGGTCCATCACCCGCTCGCTGAAGCCAGGCGCCGGATTGAACAGGGGAACCTGCTGCAGCCGGAGCACCAGCAACCGCTCGGCGTTGGCCAGCTCGCGGCACTCGGGACAGTCCCGCAGATGCGCTTCCCGATAAGCCGGCAGACCGCCATCGATCCAGAGCTCGAGGTCCTCGGGGCTCAGGTGGCTGATGGCCGGGACGCCCATCTGCACCTTGGCCATCACCTGATCGGCCAGACTATGTGCCGGGGCGATCCGGGGCAGGGTCGACAGTTGTAGAACGATGTCTCGGGTCTCCTCGGCCGCGGCCTGACATGTCGGGCACGTTTCGAGATGAGACGTACGAGAATCGGGTAGACGCCCATCCAGCCAGAGATCCAGCTCGTCGGGGGCCAGGTGGATGGGTTCGTCGTGCATACGGGGCTACCTACGGCCTCGAAAATTGATGGTTTCAGTCACGCAGACCGGCGAGCATGCCACGCAATTCGTGACGCGCGCGATGGATGTAAGTCTTCACCGTTCCGAGTGGAAGATCGAGCAATTGAGCAATCTCTTCATAGGCCAATCCCTCGACATGTCGCAGCAAGATACAAGAGCGATACTCCGGTCGCAGTTGTCCGATCGCGCGTTCGATCGCAGTGCCGAGCTCGCGCGCTTCCAGTTCTGCCAGAGGAGTTTCGCCCTTGTCGCCAACCTGTAACGCGGTGGCTTCGATGTCGTCCTGCGAGGTCGCGTTGGGCGCGCCATCGAGCGACAGAGTGTCCACTTCGCGACGTCGAAGATGATCGATCGCAGCGTTGTTCGCGATCTTGAAAATCCAGCTGGAGAACTTGAACTCGGGGCGATAGGACCCGATTGCGTTGAGCGCCTTGATGAAAGTTTCCTGCGAAAGGTCTTCCGCCAGCTGGCGATCGCGAACCATCCGCAAGATCAGCGAAAAGACCGGCCGTTCATAACGGCGAATCAATTCGCGATAGGCGGCCTCCCGGCCTTCCCGCGCCTGGGCGACGATCTCCTGGTCCGTTTGGGACGCGAGATCTACCCGCTCAGCCATGGGCCCCTGTGCGGCTTGCGATGCCGCTTCGAAGCGAACTATCTTGCGCGCCTATGTTAGCCACGGATAGGAAGTTACCGCACTCCAGCGGCGGGGAGAAGCGGTCCTACGTCCGGGCGATGTTTACCGCCATCGCCCCACGGTACGACTTCCTCAATCATGTTCTCAGCCTCAATATCGACCGGCGCTGGCGCCGGCAGGCAGTAGCACGGCTCAACTGGGAACGGGCGCCCTCAGGGTCATACCTCGATCTCTGCGCCGGCACCCTCGATCTGGCGGTGACGCTCACCCGGGCCAAAGGCTTCACCGGCAGGGTTTTCGGGGCCGACTTTGTCCTGCCAATGCTGAGCCTGGGAAAACCCAAGTCAGCCACGGTACTCCCGGTCAATGCCGATGCGCTGGAGCTGCCCTTTGCCGAGGCCAGCTTCGACGGCGCCACCGTGGGATTTGGAGTCCGTAACCTGGCGGACCTCGACGCCGGCCTCGCCGAGGCCCGCCGGGTCCTCAAGCCGGGTGGCCGTTTTGTACTACTCGAGCTTACTACACCGCCTCGGCAACCGCTTCGGGGGCTGTATTTCTTCTACTTCCGCAAGGTTCTACCCCTGATCGGGCGACTGGTGTCTCGTCACGGCGACGCCTACACCTACCTGCCCGAGTCGGTGCTGTCGTTTCCGGAACCTGAACAACTGGCGGCCCGGATGCGAGCCCAGGGATTTGCGGAGGTGGAGTATAGCCTGCTCTTGGGTGGGATCTGTGCGATACACGTCGGGACCAAAACGTGAGACGTAAGACGTGAGACGTAAGAGCGGCTTTGATCAACCCGTCTCACGTCTCCCGTCTCACGAACACCAAGACCCATGACTCTAGACACCCTTCACGAATTCGTCGCTGCCATCGAAAAGGCCGGCGAACTGGTCCGCATCAAGGAACCGGTGCGGACCCGGCTCGAGATTGCCGAGATCGCCGATCGCTGCATGAAGAGTCCCGGCGGGGGCCCGGCCCTGCTGTTTGAGAACGTGCTGCTGGAAGACGGGCGAAAGAGCGAGTACCCGGTGGGTATCAATCTCTTCGGCTCGATGAAGCGGATGGGTCTGGCCCTCGGGGTCGATGATCTCGACTCGATCGGCGGCCGGATCTCCGAGATGCTCAATCTGAAAGTCCCCGACGGTCTCTTCGGCAAACTGGCGATGCTGCCCAAGCTGGCCGAGGTCGCCAAGTTCCCGCCCAGAACCAGAGGGGGCAAGCCGGCCTGCCAGGAAGTGATCTGGAAAGGTGATCAGGTCGACCTCGACCGGATTCCCTTCCTGACTACCTGGCCGGGTGACGGCGGACGCTACATCACCCTGCCGATGGTTATCACTGAGGATCCTCGCACCGGGGTTCGGAATGTCGGGATGTACCGGGTTCAGATCCTCGGCAGGAACACCCTGGCGATGCACTGGCAGCGGCATAAGAGTGGGGCCGCCCATTGGCGCGAGCTGGCCGAGAAGGGAGAGAAGATGCCGGTGGTGATCGCGGTCGGCGCCGATCCTGCCAGTATGTACTCGGCTTCGGCGCCGCTGCCGCCCACCATCGACGAGTTCATCTTCGCCGGCTTCCTCCGGAAGTCGCCGGTGGACCTGGCCAAGGCCCTCACCTGCGATCTGGAAATGCCGGCGGAGTCCGATTTCGTGATCGAGGGGTATATCGATCCAGCGGAAGCGCTGGTGATGGAGGGACCCTTTGGAGATCACACCGGATTTTACTCGCTGGCCGATCTGTATCCCAGGGTCCACGTCACCGCGATTACCACCCGGAAGAACCCGATCTATCCGGCGACGCTGGTGGGCCGGCCGCCAATGGAGGATTACTACCTCGGCCACGCGACCGAGCGAATCTTCCTGCCGCTCTTGCGGCTGACGGTACCCGAGATCGTGGATTATCACATGCCGGCCTACGGCATCTTCCACAACCTGGTGTTCGTCTCGATCGACAAGCAGTACCCCGGTCAGGCCTACAAAGTGATGAACGCGCTGTGGGGTGCCGGCTTGATGTCGCTGGCCAAGCTGATCGTGGTGGTCGATAAGGAAGTGAACGTGCGGAACCCGGACGAGGCCTGGTGGGTGGCGCTCAACAACATCGATCCGGAGCGGGACGTGCGTTTCAGCA
>CAZOES010000176.1:0-8705 GCA_964578865.1 uncultured Gemmatimonadaceae bacterium
CGCCACCATCGCCAACATGGCGCCGGAATATGGCGCGACCTGCGGCTTCTTCCCGATCGACGCCGAGACCCTCCGTTACCTCGAGCGCACCGGTCGCGATCCCGGCATCGTACAACGGGTTGAACGGTACGCCAAGGAACAGGGAATATTCCGCACCGATGCCACACCTGATCCGGAGTTTACCAGCTCGCTGACGCTGGATCTCTCGACCGTGGTCCCCAGCCTGGCTGGGCCCAAGCGCCCGCAGGATCTGGTCCCGCTCGCGAACCTCAAGAAAAACTTCGAGGTTTCGCTTCCCGACCTGATGACTCCGGCGGTCCCGGCAGCTCGACGCGACGTCGCCCAGGCCAACTACTCCCGCTGGGTCAACGAAGGTGGCTCCGCCTCTCAGGCTGTGGCGGATCGTCCTGCGGTCGCCACGCCGACCGTGAACGGCGAAGCCTGCGAGCTCCGGGACGGTTCTGTCGTCATCGCCGCCATCACCAGCTGCACCAACACCTCGAATCCCTCGGTGATGATCGGCGCCGGGCTGCTGGCGAAAAAGGCCGTCGAGAAGGGTCTCAAGACCAAGCCGTGGGTGAAGACCAGTCTGGCGCCGGGCTCCCGGGTGGTCACCGAATACCTCAAGGGTTCCGGACTGCTGCCTTACCTCGAGCAGCTCCGGTTCAATGTGGTGGGTTACGGCTGCACCACCTGCATTGGCAACAGCGGTCCGCTGGCCGACCCGATCACCCAGGCGATCGAAGAGCACGCTCTGGTGGCCGCGGCGGTGCTGTCCGGGAACCGGAACTTCGAGGCCCGGGTTCACCCGTTGGTGCGGGCCAACTATCTCGCCTCTCCGGTCCTGGTCGTCGCCTTTGCCCTGGCCGGCCGGGTGGATATGGATCTGGACAAGGAGCCCCTGGGTACCGGCAAGGACGGGAAGCCGGTCTTCCTCAAGGACATCTGGCCCTCGCCCAAAGAAGTGACCGACGCAATGGCTGCCTCACTCAAGCCAACACTCTTCCGCGAGCGCTACGCCTCGGTTTTCGACGGCGACGAGGTGTGGCAGGCGCTGCCGGTGCCCGAGGGAAGCCGCTACGCCTGGGACCCCCAGAGCACCTACGTCGCCGAGCCGCCGTTCTTCCAGAACCTCACAGCCGACCCGGCACCGCTCAAGGACATCAGCAATGCCCGGGTCCTCGCGGTCCTGGGCGACTCGGTGACCACCGACCATATCTCGCCGGCCGGATCGATCCCCAAGAGCGGGCCGGCGGCGAAGTATCTGCTGGAGCACGGAGTCCAGCAGGTCGACTGGAATACCTTCGGCGCCCGACGGGGCCATCACGAAGTGATGATGCGGGGCACTTTCGGGAACGTGCGGATCAAGAATGCCCTCACGCCCGAGAAGGAGGGCAACTGGACGGTCCACATCCCCAGCGGCGAGGTGATGTCGATCTTCGACGCGGCGATGAAGTACCAGAAGGAAGGCACCCCGTTGGTGATCCTGACCGGCAAGGAATACGGCACCGGGTCGAGCCGTGACTGGGCCGCCAAGGGTCCGGCGCTCCAGGGTGTGAAAGCCGTGATCGCCGAGAGCTACGAGCGGATTCACCGGAGCAACCTGGTCGGCATGGGCGTGCTGCCCCTGATGTATGAGGCGGGAACCACTCGTCAGTCCCTCGGACTCACCGGCCGGGAGAAGATCAGCATCTCCGGCATCGCCACCGGACTCCGGCCGGGAGGCAAGGTCAACGTGACCGCCACGGCGGATGACGGGAAGCAGACCACCTTCCAGGCCATTGTGCGGCTCAACTCGGATGTCGAGCTGGATTACTACCGGAACGGCGGGATCCTGCAGCGGGTGTTGCGGATGTTTGCGAAGGGTGAGGCTTAGGGGCGACCCGTTGGGTCGCCCGAACAACGAGGCACGTAAGGGCGACCAACGGGTCGCCCGAGTGATGTGGCAAGGGTGACCTAGCAGCCTGGCACCCGATGGGTCGCCCGAACAGCCTGACAAGAGCCTGAACCGCTCACTCCCGTGCAACCCTCCGAGGGCGGAGTGCCACTCAAGGCATCTCCGTCCTCGAGGCGTTTATGCGGGCTTTGCCCCTGCTGTTTGCAACCCTTCCACTTCTGACCGGACAACTCACAAGCCAGGAGGCCCTCGGCACCCCAGGACCCCGGCTCATGCTTCCCCAGCCTCAGGAAATCGCGCTGGCACGGAGCGCCGCCCCGCCCTCAGTATCGAACGGCGCCCGGGTCTGGATCTTCTCGTCCGGGCGGTACATCGTGGCCGACTCGGGAACCAACTCGGTGCAGTGTTACGTCGGGCGGGGTTGGCCCCAGGCGCTGGAGCCACATTGCTTCGATGAAGAAGGCGCCCGCACCATCATGCCGATGGAAATGCTCACCTCGGAGTTGCTCCACCGTGGGGTCTCGGGTGATTCGGTGAAGCGCGCCATTGCTGCCGGGCTGGCCGCCGGGACGTTCCGGCTGCCGCAGCGGCCGGCGATGAGCTGGATGCAGTCGGCCAAACAGGTCCTGTACGACGATGAAGGCAAGCCGGCCGGCGCCTGGAAGCCGCACATCATGATCTACTACCCATACCTGACGGCGACCAGCGTTGGTACCGGTACCAACCAGGACATTGGCGCAGGCATCGTGGTGAGTCCGGGATCTCCCACTTCGAACATCATGATCGTGGTCAATAAGGCAGTTCATCCCGACAGCACCCATCTGGCTCGGAGCAACCGCTGAACCAGCCAACCGATCGGGAACTGGTTTCCCGCCTCATCGCGAAGAAAGACAGCGGCGCCTTTGCGCGGCTGTACGATCGCCACACGCCCAGGCTCTACGGGCTGGCCTTGCGATTGAACGGCGGGGACTCGGCCGCTGCCGAGGACCTGTTGCACGACGTGTGGATCAAGGCCGTCGAACGGCTCCCCAGCTTCCGCTGGGAGTCGGCCCTGGGGAGCTGGCTGGGCGGATTCGTGGTGAACGGGACGCGGGATCGTTCCCGGGCAGAGTGGAAGGAATCGATCGGGGTCGAGGATCATCACTCAGCCGATGATCTGGCCCTGCTCAAGACCGCCGATCGTGTGGATCTGGAGCAGGCGATTGGGGCATTGCCCCAGGGCTTCCGGCAGGTGCTGGTACTGCATGATGTCGAGGGATACACCCACGAAGAGATCGGGGCGATGCTCGGCATCGTGCCGGGCACTTCAAAGAGCCAGCTGGCCCGGGCTCGCGCCGCAGTGCGACGGGCCCTGGGAAAGCAGGAGGAGGCCGATGCAGGAAGATCGTGAACCACCGGCGCTCTCGGAGTTGAGACAGGACCGGGATCCCCCTCCGGAGCTCAAGGCCAGGGTGATCGAACGCCTGGAATCGCGGGGACTGCTCCGGCCCCGCCCGACGGCTCGATGGGGTTGGGCCATTGCCGCGGGCATTGCCCTCTTTTCGGCTGGAGTAGGTCTGGGAAGGAGCGCCGGGCAATCGGCCAGTCCAGCGGGTCAGCGCTATGCGCTGCTGCTGTACGATCCGGCCGGGTTCGACCGGAGCGTTCCGGAGGAGAACCTGGTGGAGGAGTATCGCAACTGGGCGATCTCGCTGGGCGACAAGCTCTCGATGGGTGAGAAGCTGAGCGAAGAGGAACGGCTGCTTCGACAGGATGACTCGGAGCGGCGGCCCAACTCCGCAGAGGGGCCGGCCGGTCCGCTGGGAGGTTTGTTCATCATCCGGGCCGGCACCCTGGACGAAGCAATGGCGATTGCCCGAAGCTGCCCCCACCTGAAGCATGGGGGGGTGATTGCGGTGAGGGAGATAGTCCCGACATAGCGGCTAGGCGGTCAGGCGGGGAGGCGGCTAGGAAAAAACAGAAGGGTGAGTTCCTCGCGGAGCTCACCCTTCATCGTCTTACTAACCGCCTGGCCGACTTGCCGCCTCGCCGCTCAGGCCACCAGATCCTTCAACTTCTGTCCCTGGTCGCCTTCGCGCAGCCGGCTGAGCGCCCGGTCACGGAGCTGACGGATGCGTTCGCGGGTCACGCCCATCATGCGGCCAATCTCTTCCAGGGTGCGGCTGTTGCCGTCATCCAGACCGAAGTAGAGCCGGAGCACCTTGGCGTCGCGGGGCGGCAGGGTCGCGAGGGCAGTCTCGATATCCGAGGTCTGGCTGTTGGCGATGGCCGGCGCGTCGGTGCCTTCCTGGTCCAGCGCGGCGAACCGCTCCATCCGCTCGCTGTTGTCGCCATCGCGAGTGGGGTGGTCGAGGCGAACCGCTTCAGTATTGAGAGCGCCGAGGCTGCGCACCGCTTCCACCGTCAGCCCGGTTGCGCGGGCCAACTCCTCGGTGGTCGGCATGCGACCCAGCTTGTCCTTGAGCAGCGTGGTGGTACGACCCAGCCGGCTCAGATCGGCAGTACGGTTGAGCGGGACCCGCACCGGTCGGCCGTGGCGGGCGATCGCAGCCTGAACCGCCTGACGGATCCACCACACCGCGTAGGAGATGAACTTCACGCCCTGATCGGGATCGAACTTCCGGGCGGCCGTCATCAGGCCGAGGTTGCCCTCACCGATGAGGTCGACCAGCGGTACACCGCGGTTCTGGAACTTCTTGGCGACCGAGACGACGAATCGCACGTTGTGGCGCGCCAGGCGTTCCTGGGCCGCAACGTTTCCCCGGAAGGCCCGGCGGGCCAGTTCCATTTCCTCCTCACGAGTAAGCAGGGGAACCTTGCTGATCTCGTCGAGGTACAGGTCCAGACTTTCCCGACCTTCATCGATCGCCTTGGCGATCTGGGCCGGCCGTACAGTGCGCCGTTTACGGCGTGGCTGCATGGTCACTCGCGCCCCTCCTTGGGCCTTGGGTAGAGCGTCAGAGGGCGGTTCGACAACCGCGAAATATATGTTGTGACACCCCGAAAAGAAATCAACGACTTAAGTCCTTAGAAAGCATAAACATGCACTATGTGTCCCGAATAAACACCGACACAACAGTGTGACGCCTGTCACCCCAACCGGGAACATCTTCGGCACCGGGCCAATCTGAGCATTGCATCTCGACCGGGGGACGCCCTGAGTTACGCGCTTTGCACCCGGTTCGTCACTAGGACCTGCCTCGCCATCCATTACACTTCCAGCCCATGAAAACCGACGCGACCTATGAACTGCTGCGCCAGTTCGCCTCGCCGGTCGTTGCCATCACCTCTCACTGGCGGGGCAAAAGCAACGGGATGATCTCCGACAGCGCGGTCCGCGCGTCGATTTCCCCGAACGTCCCCCGGCTCTCGGTGTACATCCATAAGTGGCATCTCAGCCACGAGCTGATCTGGAACAGCGGCCGGCTGGGCATCCATCTGCTCGACCCGAGCCAGCTCGAGCTGGTGCACCAGCTGGGCTTCGTGAGCGGCCGAGACCGGGACAAACTGGCCGCCATCCCCCACCGGATGGGCACGACCGGAGTGCCGGTGCTGACCGACTGTTACGCCGCCTTCGAGTTGCGGGTGATCAACACGATGGATGCGGGATACGCCACTCATTTCCTGGGCCACGTGGATGCCAGCCATCGGGGACCCGGCCGCGAGATTCTCACCGCCTCATGGTTCCGCGCCAACATCCCGCCCGCCTGGCAGGCGGAGTGGCTTGCTAACTATCGGAAGTCGCAGGAAGAAATTGAAGCCAACACGGCGATCCAGGATCGCCACTGGACCGGGCCGGCCCCGGCCTGATTCTCCCACTCCCAAGGACATGCGTATGCCAACCTTGATTGCCGCCACCCGTCTCGCCGCCCCGCTGGCGCTGGCCGCCCTCTGTACCGCCCCGGCCGCGGCCCAGTTCGAGGGCTCGGTCAGCTACGTCGTGGGCGCCAAGCAGACCCCGATGACCCAGACCTACAAGAGCGGCATGGTTCGCACCGATTTTGCCGGCGCCCGGGGCAGCGGCGCCATGATCATGGACATGAACACCAGGACCATGAAGATGGTGATGCCGGAGCAGAAGATGTACATGTCGATGGATCTCAATCAGAAGATGGAAGGAATGGATCACGGCCCCCGCAAGCCGCCCAAGATCACCGATACCGGCAAGACCGAGACGATCGCCGGGAAGGAGTGCAGCATCTACCGCTTTGCCAAGGAAGAGGGCAAGCCCGATACGATGGAGATGTGCGTGGCCAAGGGGATGGGATTCTTCATGGCCGCCCGCAGTCCGATGGGCCGCGGCGGGGATGACGACGCCGACATGTCCGCCCTCTCGGCCAATCCGGAACTCATGAAGGTCTACAAGGACGGATTCTTCCCGCTTCGCATCAGCAAGATCGACGGCGCCAATCTCAAGAACACCATGCTGGCCACCAAGATCGAAGCCAAGTCGGTAGACGCCTCCCTGTTCCAGGTGCCGGCGGACTACACCGAGATGAAGATGCCGGCCGGGATGGGACCGCGGAACTAGACGTGAGACGTGAGACGTGAGACGTACCAGGCATTCGACCCTCCCTGCGCTGTGCAAGGAGGGTCGATTGATGAGGCAGTTACGTCTCACCTCTCACGTCTCACGATTAATGCATTCCCGACCCTCCCGACAACGCTTTGACCAGCTCCCCGATCACGTTCTTCGCGTCCCCGAACAACATCCAGGTCCGGTCGGCGAAGTAGAGCGCATTATCGATGCCGGCGAAGCCGGGGTTCTTGCTGCGCTTGATGGCAAACACGGTTCGGGCCTTGTCGGCGTCGATGATCGGCATGCCGTAGATCGGACTGTTCTTGTCGGAGCGGGCCGCCGGGTTCACCACGTCATTGGCGCCCACCACCAGGGCCACGTCGCACTGCGGCATGTCGGGATTGATCTCGTCCATCTCGACCAGGTCGGTGTACGGAATATCCGCCTCGGCCAGCAGCACGTTCATGTGGCCCGGCATCCGGCCTGCGACCGGGTGAATGGCGAACTTCACCGTGATGCCCCGTTTCTTGAGCTGATCGTACAGCTCTCGGACTTTGTGCTGAGCCTGGGCCACCGCCATGCCGTAGCCGGGGATGATCACCACCATGCTGGCCTGCTCCAGAACCTGAGCCGCACCTTCGAACGTCTCGGCTTTGTAGACCTTCTGTTCCCCGCCGGCCGTCACCTGCTGGACCTGTCCGAAGGCGCCGAACAGCACATTGGTGAAGGACCGATTCATGGCCTTGCACATGATAATGGCGAGGATCAAACCGCTCGACCCATCCAGTGCTCCGGCGGTGATCAGCAGCTTGTTGTCCAGCACGAAGCCCATCGCCACGGCGGAAAGACCGGCGTAGGCATTGAGGATCGCGATGACGGTGGGCATGTCGGCACCGCCGATCGGGATGATCAGCAGGACGCCGAAGAGGAGGGAAAGCCCCGCCACCACCGGGAAGGCCATCGGGGCCCAGGAAGCGGTCGGGTTCATCGCCAGGGCCACGCCCAGACCCAGCGCGATGGCGAAGAGGATGAAGTTGACGATGTTCTGGCCCGGATAGGTCACCGGCCGCTGAGGAATCCACTTCACTTCCTGGAGCTTGCCGGCGGCCATGAGGCTGCCGGTGAACGTCAGGTAGCCCAGCAGAATCTCCAGCATGATCGCGCTCATCCGGAAGGCGGTCAGGTTCTCCGGTCCTTCCCAGAGCCAGAGATAGTACTTGGCGGTACCCACCAGACCCGCCGCCAAACCACCAAAGGCGTGGGAGAGCGCGGTTCGCTGGGGGACCGCGGTCAGCGGCACATTGGCGAGGGGAATGCCCACTGCGGTGCCGACGATCAGGGCGATCACGATCCAGAGATGGTGCACCACACCGGGCTGGGCCCAGGTCACCAGGATCGCGATGGTCATACCGGCTACCCCGGCATACACACCCTTCCGGGCGGTATGAGGGTCGTTCATCCAGTGGAGCGCGAAGATGAACAGGGCCGTGGCGATGATGTAGGCGAGAGGAGCGATGCCCGCGGCGCTCATGGGTGGCCCCCGTCAGGCTTTTTCCCCTCCTTGAACATCTTGAGCATCCGGTTGGTGATCAGAAACCCGCTCACGATGTTGGTCATCGAGGCGAACAGCGCGATCACCCCCATGACCCGGATCTCGATCGGGTAGTCCCCGCCGGTGACGATGATCGACCCCACCACCGCGATGGCCGAGATGGCGTTGGTGATGGACATCAGCGGAGTGTGGAGCAGCCGGGAGACCCGCCGGATCACCCCCAGCCCGATAAACGAGGCCAGCACGAAGACGAACAGCAGCGACCAGAAGTCCACCTCCGGCGGCGGGTGCGATGTCGCCACCGTATCGGCGGGCACCTCGGCCCACGCGGTAGTCGGGCTCATGCTTTTCCTTTCTGGATCGCGTCGCGGGTGCGGGCGTGCTTGATCTCACCGTCATGGGTGATCACCGCGCCCTGCTGGATGTCGTCGTTGAAATCGAGGACGAAGGCCTTGTCCCTGGTGAAGGCCTGGAGGAACGCCACCAGGTTGCGGGAGAACAGCAGACTGCCGTGAAACGGCATGCTGGAGGGGAGGTTGAGCGGCGCGATGATGGTCACGCCGTGCACCACGGCGGTCTCGCCCAGTTTGGACAGCTCACAGTTGCCGCCCCCATCGGCCCCGAGGTCGACGATGACGGATCCGGCCTTCATCCCTTTGACGGTGTCGCCATTGAGCAGCTTGGGTGCGAACACGCCGCCGATCAGCGCGGTGGTGATCACCACGTCCGACTGGGCA
>CAZOES010000177.1:0-8541 GCA_964578865.1 uncultured Gemmatimonadaceae bacterium
CCGTCTCCCGACTCAAAGAAATGCTCAAACCCATCAAGCCCGGCACCAAGGTCAAGCTCAGCGACAAGGATGCGGTCGACGACGAGGCACCCCGCAGCGATGAAGCTGACGGCCTCCTGGAACCGTTGCTGAAGGAGCTCGACCAGCTGCAGACCGCTCTCTACGCCGAGTCGAAGCAGGCCCTCCTGGTGGTGCTGCAGGGGCGGGACGCGGCCGGCAAGGACGGGCTGATCCGGAAGGTCTTCGGTCCGCTCAATTCCCAGGGCTGCGTGGTTTCCAGCTTCAAGCGGCCTACCGAGTACGAACTGGCCCGGGACTACCTCTGGCGGGTCCATCAGGTGGTGCCGCCCAAGGGCACCATTGGGGTCTTCAACCGCTCCCATTACGAGGATGTGCTGGTGGTGCGGGTCCACGGCCTGGTTCCCCAGTCGGTCTGGTCCAAACGTTTCGACCAGATCAACGACTTCGAGCGGATCCTTGCGGAGAATGGGGTTCGGATTCTCAAATTCTGTCTCCATATCTCCAAGGACGAACAGCAGCAACGTCTGCTCGACCGGCTGAACGATCCGCTCAAGAACTGGAAATTTCAGGTGGGCGACCTGGACGAGCGGAAGTTGTGGGACGATTACACCACGGCCTACGAGGAGATGCTGGAGCGCTGCAGCACCAGGTGGGCTCCCTGGTACCTGGTCCCCGGCGATCGCAAGTCGACCCGGAATCTGCTGATCACCCAGGTGCTGGTAGAGACGCTGAAGGAGATGGACCCCAAGTTCCCGAAAGTAGATCCGGAGGTGATGAAGATCGCGAAGCAGTGGGAGAAGGACCTGAAAAGATAGGAGATCGTCCAGCCGCGAAAAAAGAGGGATTCCTTCCCACACAGGGATCCCTCGCTCCGCTCGGGATACTGAGATTTTCCCGCTTGCAGCGGGAAAATCTCAGTAATTCCCGTCCTGATCGATCAGCACAAACGTCAGCCGGTTCCCCACGAAGAAGTAGGGCGCCTTGGTGCCGAGATTCTGCCGCAAGGCGGCGACCAACCGGTCGTCGGTGGTCTCCATCGAAATCGCTAACTGGAACGGAATCAGGCTCGGGCTCCGGTTGTCCCAGTCGAGGGTGTACGTCGGATAAACGAAGCTGAAGTTCTCCGGCAGATAGCCGTTGAACTCGGCCGGGACCACACCGGGCCCGGTCTCCGAAGGCCACTGGTTGTTGTGATCAGCTTCGTAGTTGTAGGCCGCCAGCCGCACAGTGACAAACTCGCCGGCGATTTTTGCCGCGAAGGCGGTCCGGCTCAGATCGATGTACTTGAGCACCGCCAGGCCTGACAGCAGGCCGATCACCACCAGCACTACCATCATTTCCACCAGGGTGAAGCCTCGGCGTCTCTTCACTTATCCCTCCCCTGTATCAGCCGATAGCTGTTGCCCAGAAACGCCTCCGGTGAAGAGCCCGAAGTGTAGCGCAGGGATAACGGGCCATTGTAACCCGTAAGCACATAGCCTTCGCCCCGGGGCTCGAAGACCATCCCCACCGAATCGCCTCCAGCCTCCGGTAGATTCGCCGGCAATTTCCCTTTGGCCTGCTTGAACCGTTCTATCCGGTCGATTTCCAGGTACATCCGCACCCGCAGGCTGGCTTCCTTGAGGTTAGGCGGTTCGTCCGGGGGCCGATTGAACATCCATCGGGGCTGGAAGACCAACAGCGCGGAGAGTGCGGCAATTAGCAGGCCCGCTGTGAGCCAGTAGGGGCGCCGATCGGGCCCGGTTTCCCCTCTGACCGCGGGTTTGTCCTTGGTAGTGCGGATGACTTCCTGGTACGCTTCGAGGAGCGCGCGACGATCCACCTTGCCAACTGGAGGAGGGAGCGGCTCAGGTGGTGGTTCTTTGAAGATCTTAGCCATTAGTTGGTCACGCGTTCCCCTTCGAGGGCACGGGAGACCTGCTCTGGAAAGCTTCGGATGTCGATCGGTTTGGTAATATAGCCATCGAACCCCGCCGCGAGAGCCCTCTCTCGATCCCCGGCCATGGCATGGGCCGTCAGGGCAACGACTCGCAGCGCCCGGTGGGGCGAGTTCCGGATCTCTTCCAGCAGTGCGAAGCCATCCTTGCCCGGCAGCTGAATGTCCATCAGCACCAGGGCCGGTTGCCCCTGTTCGATGCTATCCAGCAGGCCTTCGCCGCTGGTCAGTCCGACCACGTTGTGCTTGCGCAGCACCAACAAGGTCCGGAACAGTTTCATGTTGTCGGGGCTGTCCTCGACGATCAGAATGGTCGCCATCCATGGCTCCAGTTGTGGCCGGTCAGGCCTTTACTCTTCTGAGCACCGCACGAACTCTTGCGGTGAGGGCGGTTGGGCGGACCGGTTTAGTAAGGTAGTCCCGGGCCCCCAGGTCCAGCGCCTTCGCCTCGCTCTCGTCGCCTACCGCCGTCAGCACGATGACCGGAATCTGCGCCGTGCTGACCTGGGCGCCCAACTCTTCCAGCACACCCAGCCCATCCAGCCGGGGCATGTTGAGATCCAGGACAATCAGGTCGAACTGCTGCTGGCCCACCAGGTCGATCGCATCCAGTCCGTCGGCTGCTTCCACCACCTGAACGCCCTTCCTCTCCAGCACAGTGCGTACCAGCCGCCGCATCTGGGGGTCGTCATCGGCCACCAGCACCCGCGGGGTGTCCGACTGGGCATTTTCGGCCGCCGCGACCATGGCCCGAACCTCTTGGGGGACCAGGGTGACGCTGGGCCGGCTGGTGGGGGTCTGGGAGGAAGGTTCCTCCGGGATTCGCTCACCCAGCACCCGGACCAGTTCGTCCAGCGTGGTCAGGCCCTGCCACATCCGATTGAGCCCGCTCTCCCACAGGCTCATCATGCCCCGCTTCCGCGCAGTCTGCACGATGGCATCAGGCACCGCGTCGGAGTCGATCATCTTGGAGACCGCTTCGTCTACCGGCATGATTTCCATGATTCCGAGACGGCCCCGGAATCCGGTCCCATTGCAGTTCTTGCAACCCTTGGCTCTGAACAGCTTGGGTTCGATCCCGCTGCCAACCGGCGGACGGGCATCCTGGGGCAGATCGTTCACCGTGATCGGTTCGGCACACTGCCGGCAGAGCCGGCGAACCAGCCGCTGGGCCACCACACCCTTGAGGACCGAGGCGATCTTGAAGCTGTCTACGCCGATGTCCCGCAATCGCACAACCGCAGACACGGCATCGTTGGTGTGCAGGGTCGACAGCACGAAGTGTCCCGAGAGACCGGCCTGAATGGCGGTCTTGGCGGTCTCGGGATCACGGATTTCTCCCACCAGCACAATGTCAGGGTCTTGCCGCAGCACTGAACGGAGCGCCGAAGCGAAGGTCAGACCCTGGGCCTCGTTCACCTGGATCTGGGAAATCCCGGTCAGATCGTACTCCACCGGATCTTCCACGGTAACGATGTTGACCTTGCCGGTCTTGAGCTGATTGAGCGCGGCGTACAGGGTGGTGGTCTTACCGCTGCCGGTGGGACCGGTGACCAGCAGCATGCCCTCACGGAAGCCGAGCAGACGAGTAAACAGGGCGCACTCGTGCTCGCTCAGGCCGAGATCGCCGATGGTGCTCCGCAGGTTGGCTTTGTCGAGGATCCGGATGACGACCTTCTCGCCCCGCCGTGCAATCGGCACCGTCGAGACCCGCAGGTCGACAATCTCGCCATCGACCTTGATCGAGGCCCGGCCGTCCTGGGGATGCAGTGGATCGGTCACGTCGAGCCGGGCGAATACCTTGGCCCGCCGCACCAGTGAGGCTCCGGCCGAACCGGGAAGCCGCATCACTTCACGGAGCACCCCGTCCACCCGGTAGCGCACCACCGTGGCGCCTTCTTCCGGCTCGGCGTGAATGTCGCTTGCCCCTTGCCGGACCCCCTCGGAAATCATTGCGTCAACCAGCTTGGCCACCGGCGCATCCAGCACCGGATCCCGGACCTCAGGCGCCGGGGCCTCGCTGAGCATTTCGACTTTGGATGGATCCAGCCGCTCCACCAGCCGTTCGATGCTCTTCTCCGGCCGATAAACCGCGTCGAGTTTCTCTTCCAGTTCCGCTGGCGAGGTCAGCTGGAACTCCACATCCCGACCGGTCATGAACCCGATCGCCTGTTCGGCGTTGAGATCGCGAGGGTCGGAAGTGGCCAGGGTGATGCGACGGTCGTCGGCTTGGAGCGGGAGGACTCGATGCTTCCGGGCCACTGATTCGGGTACCAGCAGCGCCGCCCGCGGATCTATCTTGGCGATGTCCGCGATCTTGATCCGGAACGAATTGGCCAGCGCCAGAACCACTTGCTCGTCGGTCGCCAGGCCGCGACGGACCACCGACTGCCACACGGTACACCCCTCCATGCCGAGGGTCTCGGCGTGGTGAGCGTTGATGATCCCTGCGTCCACCAGCGTCTGGGCCAGCCAGCTGTCTGCGCCTAGTGAGGCCTGTTCAATCACGGTCGCATCCCTGCGGTGTCGCCGGAGCTAACCCGGCATGGTGACTTTGGTTGCCATGATTATCGGCCGGGGGCACATTTTCTACATGCGACCCAATTCCCTCGCCGTGATCGGACTCGGCGCGATCGGAGGCTCACTGGCCTGGCAGGCACGACTGGCGGGAATCCCGTCAGTGATCGGGTTTTCCCCTGATCGGCAGGATCGGGTTCAAGCGCTCAAGTCTTCGGCAGTCAACGACATAGCCGATTCAGCCGGGCGGGCGGTGAAAGGGGCCGAGCTGGTGGTTCTGGCGGCCCCCCCGGCAGCCGTCATTGCCCTGCTGAGTCAGATCGCCCCCCATCTCTCCCCCGGGGCGCTGGTCACCGATGTGGCAAGTATTAAAGCTCCGATCATGAAGGCGGCCATCGAGGCCGGTCTGGGGAGTCGCTTTGCCGGCAGCCATCCGTTCGCCGGCACCCACGTGGCGGGGTGGAGCGGGGCTCGTCCCGATCGGCTCAAGGGCGCGGTGGTGTACGTGTGCGACTCGGGGGCCGACGGAGAGAATGCAGCGCGTGAGGTGATGAATTTCTGGGAGACAGTACTCGAGGCGCATCCGGTCAGAATTGACCCCAAGGTGCACGACGAGCAACTGGCATGGACCAGTCACCTCCCTCAAGCGGTCGCGAGTGCATTGGCTCATCGGCTCAGCCAGGAGCAGATCCTGCGTGGCGCCTCACTCGGCACCGGCGCCCGGGACACCACCCGCCTCGCCGCCAGTCCCGCCCAGATGTGGGTGGACATTTTCCTGCTCAATCGCGAACCGGTGGTGGCGGCCCTCGAGGCGGTGGGGCGGGAGGTCGGTCAGCTGCGGGAGTTGATTGCCCGGGAAGACCGCGAAGGTTTGCGACGCTTTCTCGAGGTCGCTGCGGAGTACCGGAGGCGTCTCGATCCGGCCGGGGAATCCTCGTCTAACTAGCGCTCGGGGCTCGGCTCGCTGTCGCCCATTCGAAAGACCAGGGCGTGGTGACCGGTGCTGGTGCGCAATTCGTACCGTTGGTCCGGCAATAGCGAATACTGGACGTTGGGCAGATCCAGCCGCAGAGCACCCAGACTGGCCGGGAGATGGCCGGTGCTGCGGCGGTAATCCTCGATCTCCAGCGCCAGTGCCATCAGCTGTCTTGAATTGGCTGAGCGAGCGGGCGAGGGATCTTCAGACTTCAACACCCAGGAGGCCAGAGCACCCCCGGCAGCCAGCAGGACAGCGGTACCTATGGCCAGAGCGGACCTGCTGCTTTGGCGCCGGGCCGGTTTCGATTGCTGAATGCCGGCCGCTTTGCCCGCTTCAGCCTTCAATACCTCTTCGTACGCCGACCGGAGCACATCGGGCGACGAAACCCGTTGTCGTTCGCCCTTCATTGTGCCGCCGCGGTGTGCCCGCCGGTTGAGGTGGACCCGGTCCACCGATAGTCTTAGGTCCTCTCGGAGACCGGAAATTGCCTGCTTCTGACAGGGGAAAGTATCGACCCGGTCGTTCTCAAGCCTGAGTCCTTCAGCCTGAGGCAGTATGAAGATTCAAGGAAGCATCAGGGTTCCCGGGGACAAGAGCCTTTCCCACCGGGCCCTCTTGTTTGCCTCCCTGGCGAAAGGGACCAGCCACATTGGCGGAATGCTGACTTCGCTCGACGCCAGAAGCTCCGCCCGGGTGTTGCGGCAACTCGGGGCTGGCATCACGCCACTCAGCGAAGGCCGGATGGTCACCGTGACCGGTCGAGGGAAGCTGCGCCGCTCCAGCGAGGTCCTCGATTGCGGTAACTCGGGCACTACCACTCGTCTTCTGCTCGGCATGCTGGCTTCACACTCGTTTCCCTCGACCCTGACCGGCGATGGGTCGTTGCGGAAACGTCCCATGCGGCGGGTAACTCTGCCGCTCCGCCAGATGGGAGCCAGGGTGGAGGAGACCAACGAGGCCGGGACCTTGCCGCTGACTATCCGCGGCGGCAAGCTCACCGCACTGCGCTATGAGATGCCGGTCTCCAGCGCCCAGATCAAAGGCAGTCTGCTGCTGGCCGGGGTGACCGGCGCGGTGCCGGTCTCGGTCCGCGAACCGCACGGCCGGTCGCGGGATCATTCCGAACGAATGCTGCGATCGTTCGGCTACCAGGTCGACGAAAAGGACGGTTGGGTTCACTTCGAGCCCACCGGCCACATCACTCCCTTCGATATGCAGATCCCCGGTGATCCCTCGTCATCGGCCTTCCCGGTCGGTGCCGCGGTCCTGGCTGAGGCGGGCGAGCTGAGAATCACCGGTGTGTGCGTGAACCCGACTCGGATCGGGTTTCTCAAGGTGCTCCAGCGAATGGGTGCCCCCGTCGAGATCGACGGCGTAGTGCTGCAGTTCGACGAACCGGTCGGCGATCTGGTGGTTCGTCCCGCGGTCCTCCAGGCCACCGAAGTGGCTCCGGAGGAGATCCCCGGGTTGATCGACGAGATCCCCATGCTGGCGGCTATCGCCACTCGTGCCAAAGGCACTACCATCTTCCGCGAGGTTGGCGAGCTCCGGGTCAAGGAGAGCGATCGACTTGGCCTCATCGCCGCCAATATTCGTGCGGTGGGCGGACAGGCCGATGTAGTTGGCGACGACCTGCATGTCACCGGCAATGATCTGGTTCCTAGGGGCAAAGTGGTGACCCAGGCCGATCATCGCATTGCGATGGCCTTCGCGGTGCTGGGAACTGTGCCGGGCGGCAAAGTGAAGGTGGATAACATGGCCTGCGCCGCGGTGAGTTTCCCGGGGTTTCCCGCAATGCTCAAGTCGATCCGAGCCAAGAAGTGAAGCAGGCCGACCGTCCTGACCCTCTGACCGTCCCGACCGTCTGGTCACATGCCTAGCCGCGTCATTGCCATCGACGGCCCCGCCGCCTCGGGCAAATCGAGTACCGCGCTTGCGGTTGCCCGGGCGCTGGGATTCGCCCATCTCGACTCCGGTGCGCTCTATCGGGGCGTGACCCTGGTGGCTATCCGGGACTGTGGTGCGACCACTGGCTCATCACTCAACGCCCAGGCCATCATGCGGGCCGCCGAGCGGCGGGGGCTGCAGCTGTTGTTCGATGGAACCAGCTTCGCGGTGTATCTGGAGGGCGTTCCGGCCGACGCCGAGATCCGCACTCCCGAAGTGACCGGTCTGGTCTCGGCCGTTTCGGCCATTCCCGAGATCCGGGAATGGGTCAACGAGCGGCTCAGGGACCTGGCGAAGGCAGGGATGTCGCTGGTGGTTGATGGCCGTGACATCGGTACCGTGGTGTTTCCCGATGCCGACCTCAAGGTCTTCCTGACCGCATCTCCCCGGACCCGGGCGGCCCGACGCCTCTCCCAACGGGGTCTTGCCGCCCCACCTGACCAATTGGAGAAGGAAACCGCCATCCTCACAGCCCGTGACGACGCCGATTCCCGCAGGGCGGTCGCACCGCTGAAGATGGCTGACAACGCTATCCCCTTGGATGGCACCGACTTGACCTTCGACGAGCAGGTCGCCCAAATCGTCGCCTGGGCCCGGGGCGACCAGCCGGGAACGAGGAAGGCGGAACACCCAACGGCCTTGCCCTAAGTCGATCCCTCCCCTAAGTTTGCGGGCTCCCCCAGCTCGGCAATTCCGCCGAAGGGGGCCAACTCCAGCCCGCAGCTTTTCCGGTGCGGTCCTTCCCGAGGTAGCAACCGCGTGCCATCCGATCTTTCTACCCTTTCCGCCACCAGCGTTTCCGCCCGTTCGAGCGGCCTCAAGGTCCGTCCTGACCTGTACGACGAGGACTATTCCGACTCCGAATACGAACAGATGCTCTCGATGTACGAAGGGACCATGTCCCAGATCGTCGAGGGTGAGATCGTCAAGTCGAAGGTCCTGCGGATCACCGAAAGTGCCGTCATTCTCGATGTGGGCTTCAAGTCCGAGGGGTCGGTTCCTCTCGACGAATTCAAGGATGCCCCCAAGCCGGGCGATGAAGTCGAAGTGTTCCTCGAGCATCTCGAGGACCAGGAGGGCGCGGTTGTGCTCTCCAAGAAGAAGGCCGACTTCATGCGGGTGTGGGAGAAGATCAAGCTGG
>CAZOES010000178.1:0-8431 GCA_964578865.1 uncultured Gemmatimonadaceae bacterium
AGCTGATCAACAAGACCAACCAGTTCAATGCCAACGGCAGGCGGGTGACCGACGAGGAGGTCGGCTCGACTCTCGCTGCCGGCGGCCGGCTCCTCACTGCCACCCTGGAAGACCGAACCGGCAGCCACGGTGAGATCCTCTCGATCCTGATCACCCGCGAGGGTGTGGTCACATCGTTCGTACTATCCTGTCGGGTATTTCAGCGCCGGGTCGAGCAGGCCTTCTCGGCCTGGCTGGCCCGTCAGCCCAATCCTCCCGGCAGGATTTCCTTTGCTCCCACCGAGCGAAATGAGCCGTTCCAGATGTTTCTACAGGACTCGGCGTTTGGGCCGGCATCGGAAGGCGATGTGAGCTGGGATATTTCAAGCTACGCCGAGAGTCATGCCGACGATCTCGGCTTGTTCGAACTGGTCACACCGGTGAACGCGTGAACTCAGCTGGCGAGCAGGGAGCCCCCAGAGCTGGCCGCCTGCTTTTCCTTTGCCAGACTCTCCCGTTTCCGCCCGATTCCGGGGTGGCGATCCGTTCCTACAATATCCTGCGCCAGCTGGCCCGGCAGTACTCCATCACATTGTTGTGCTTTTATCGGAGAACTCCGGCCACCAGTCCCCAGTGGCTGGAGGCTCAGGTCAAGGTGTTACGAGAGACCTGTGCTGAGGTCGAAGTGTTCCCCATTCTCGAGGAGTATTCCCGGCCGCGGCTATTGTGGAATCATGCTCGCAGTCTGTTGACCCAGCGCTCCTTTGTGCACTACAGCTATGAATCGCCGGCTTTCTCGGCGGCACTCGGGCGCCAGCTGCGGGGCCAACCGTTCGACCTGATTCACGTCGATAGTCTCGATCTGGTCGGCTATCTGCCGGCCCTGATGGGCCAGCGGATCGCCTGCACCCACCATAATGTCGAGTCTCGCCTGCTGCTCCGCCGGGCCGATGCTGAGGCCTCGTCCTGGCGGGGACCCTACTTTCGGATCCAGGCTGGTCTGGTCCTGTCGGACGAAAAGCGCTGGGTTCCGGACTGCGTGCTCAATCTGGCCGTCTCCCAGCCCGATGCCGACACATTGCGCGAACTGGTGCCGGGGGCTTCTGTCGAAGTCGTGCCTAACGGGGTGGATACCCAGTATTACTCGGCCCAGCCGGCTCCCGCGAATGGCGGGCTGGTATTTGTCGGGGGAACCAGCTGGTTCCCCAATCGCGATGGACTGGGCTACTTCGCGGCGGAAATCCTGCCGCTCATTCGCCGCCGCTGGCCTGATCTCAAGGTGACCTGGGTAGGGCAGGCGACCGACGCCGAGCGAAAGCAGTATGCCGAAGCCGGAATCGTCATGACGGGCTATGTCGATGACATTCGGCCCTATGTGCATCAGGCGACCTGCTTCATCGTACCGCTGCGAGTAGGCGGCGGTACCCGCCTCAAAATCCTCGATGCCTGGGCGATGGGAATGGCGGTCGTGAGCACCTCGATCGGATGTGAAGGTCTGGCGACCGAGGACGGCGGGAATATTCTGGTGCGGGACACCCCGGCGCAGTTTGCCGACGCGATCGATACCCTGTTGCGCGATCCCCGGAAAGTCGCCCAGCTTGGCCGGGCGGCCCGTCAAACCGCCGAACGATTGTACAGCTGGCCGGTCATCGGGAAAACCATCACCGATCTGTACCAGGCTCTGCCGCGTGACGACTCCCGTGGCGCCAAGCTCCCTCCGGGTGTGTTAACCTGATGGCTGAACCCGGCCGTTATCCCGGTGGAGCCCGATTCGCGTTCACCATCTTCGACGATACCGACGACGCAACCCCGGAGAACGTCGCGCCGGTGTATGCCTTGTTGCACCAGTTGGGGATGCGCACGACCAAGACCTTCTGGCCGATGGCCTGTCCCGAGGGGAGCAAGCTCTTCTTCGCCGGACACACCCTGGAGAACCCCGGATACGAGCCGTTTCTCCGTCAGCTGGCCGCCCAGGGTTTCGAGCTGGCTTCGCACTGCGCCACCATGGAGTCGAGCAATCGAGCTCGCACTGAGGCGGGAATGACCCGCTTTCGCGAGTTGGCGGGCCACTGGCCCCGCTCCCATGCCAATCACAGTCACAATCGCGAGAATCTGTATTGGGGAGTGCACCGGGTGGATCTAGCTCCGGTCCGCTGGTTCTACGCTCTGGCCCATGAGCACCCGCGGGACTGGTTTCAAGGTCATGTACCCCAGTCGGAGTGGTGGTGGGGCGATCTCTGCCAGCAGCGCATCGAGTATGTTCGCAATCTGACCTACGACGAGATCAATCTCCTCAGGATCAATCCGACGCTTCCCTACCGCGATCCCAACCGACCGCTGGCACCCTGGTGGTTTTCCTCCACCGATTGTGAGGATGCCGCGGCCTTCAACACGGTCATCGACGAAGCGGCCCAGGATCGTCTTGAGGCCGAGGGAGGGGTTTGCATCGTGGCGACTCACCTGGGCAAACGTTATGTCCGGGACGGCCGGGTCCACCCGCGTACCGAGGCGTTGCTCCGCCGCCTGGCCGCGAAAGATGGATGGTTTCCTACCGTGAGTCAGTTGCTGGACTGGTTGCGAGGCTCTCATCACGGCGATGGGACCATCCCTCCGGCGGAGTGGAGGAAGATGCAGATTCGTTGGGCGGTGGACCTGGTCCGCCGCCGCTTACGTCCTCCTCCGCCGCTGGAGTGGCCGGCCTGATGTGTGGACTCGCTGGGTTATTCCGGGCTGGAGGTGCCTCGGCCGAGCAACTGCAGGCGCTGGGGCGGGCCATGACCGATCCCATCCGCCATCGAGGACCCGATGACGACGGGATCTTCGTGGTACCTGATGCCGGTGTTGCCCTCGGTTTTCGCCGGCTCTCGATCATCGACCTGAGCCCCGCAGGCCACCAGCCGATGGCCTCCGCCAGCGGACGCTTCACTCAGGTGTTCAATGGTGAGGTGTTCAATCACAATGCCCTTCGGCAGGAGTTGCTGGCACTGGGTTATCGCTTCCGGGGCCACTCTGATACCGAAGTCATTCTGGCCTGCTTCGAGCAGTGGGGTATCGCCCAGGCGGTAACCCGATTCGTCGGGATGTTCGCCATCGCCGTCTGGGATGCCCAGGAGAAGAGTCTCACCCTGATTCGCGATCGCCTCGGTATCAAGCCGATGCATTACTGGTGGGGCGGCAATCAGCTTGCCTTCGCTTCCGAACTGAAGTCGCTGGTGGCAATCCCGGAGTTCCCCCGCCGGTTGAATCGCGATGCGCTGACATCATATCTCCGATATCTGTATGTGCCGTCGCCTGCCACGATCTATCAGGATGTCTACAAGCTCCCGCCCGGGCACCTGATCACCATTCGCCAGCCTTCCGGTGTTATGCCCCAGCCGGTGGCGTACTGGTCAGCGGTCACCGTAGCGTCCGATGGCGCGACCGATCCGATGAATGGGACCGACCAGGACGCGGTTGAGCAGCTCGATGCTCTGCTGCGTGAGGCGGTGCGGCTCCGGCTCGAGGCCGATGTTCCCCTGGGCGCGCTGCTCTCGGGCGGTATTGACTCGTCGACTGTCGTTTCCCTCATGCAGGAAGCGCTGCCTCGGCCGGCCCGGACATTTACTATTGGCTTCGACCGGCCGGAGCACGATGAGGCGGCTCATGCCCGCGCGATCGCGCAGCATCTGGGTACCGATCATACCGAACTGCGAGTCAGCGGCGATGACGCGCTGCAGGTCATACCCCGCCTGCCCGACATGTTTGATGAGCCGCTGGCCGATCCCTCCCAGATTCCCACCTTTCTGGTCTCTGAGCTGGCGCGCCGCCATGTGACGGTGGCGCTCTCGGGGGACGGGGGGGATGAGCTATTCGGCGGGTACAATCGCTATCGCTACGGCGCCGCTCTCTCGCGCCGGCTGGGGCGAGTCCCCGGTCCGATTCGCGCGATCGCGGCCGGAAGTCTTTCGGCAGTGGGGCCCAACGCGTGGGATCGGCTTGCCGGGGTGGCCACCCAGTTCCTTCCGGCTCGGTCGCGCCCCCGGCTGGTGGGAGAACGACTCCACAAACTGGCCCGGTTGCTGCGCGCCGACGGGAGCGCCGGCCGCTATCGCACCCTCATGTCAGCCTGGGACCGCCCCTCCGACCTGGTCCCCGGCGCCACCGAGCTGAGCGACGAACTCGACCAATTGCTCGGCGCCCCCCAACCGGCGGCATTGGAAGATCGGATGATGCTCGCGGATCAGCGCGGCTACCTGGCGGACGATCTGCTCGCCAAGGTCGATCGGGCCAGTATGGCGGCAAGCCTGGAAGCCCGGGTTCCGCTGCTGGATCACCGGGTCGTTGCCTTTGCGTGGCGTCTGCCGATGCACCAGAAGATCCGGGATGGCGAAGGCAAGTGGCTGCTGCGCCAGGTCCTCTATCGCCGAGTACCGAAGTCGCTGGTCGATCGCCCCAAGACCGGGTTCAGCGTTCCACTCTACGACTGGTTGCGGGGGCCGCTTCGTGGCTGGGCCGAGGAGCTGCTGGCCCCGTCCGCGCTGGCCGATGGCGGCGTCCTGGAGCCCGCTCCCATTCGCCGGGCCTGGAGCGACGTCCAGAGCGGCAGAAGCCCCAATGCGATCGCCCTCTGGGCGGTGTTGATGTTCCAGGATTGGCGGCGGCGCTGGAAACCGGCATAGCCGTGCTTGCCCCGTCCATGCCTCAGTCTCTACCGGCTTCGATCGGATTGCGCTCATGAGTTCAGCCACTCCCTCCCGCCTGGTTAAGTGGTTGCGAGGAATCGCCGGGGTCTTTCTTGCGATCGTTCTTTCGCTGGGCCTGGCCGAGCTGGCGCTCAGGGTCTTTGACCTGGCTCCTGCGGGAGGGCTGTCGACAGTTACCCAGAGTGAGTTTGAGCGGATCCCCGGGATGTTCAGTCCGGGGCAGAGTCTGGTGGAGCGACTGGTCAAGCAGGTCCCCTATCGGGCAACGATCGACAGTCTGGGATACCGCGGGACCGAAGAGTTTCCCCGACTCAAGCCGGCGGGCGAAGTCCGGGTCCTGATGCTGGGCGATTCTTTCACTTTCGGATACCTGGTCGACGACGAAAAGACGCTTCCGGCCGTGGTTGAGTCGCTGCTACGCTCCCGATGCGGCAACGATATCCGGGTCATCAACGCCGGTGTGCCTGGATCTACCATCGAGACGGCCGCTCCAGTGGCCGCCCGTTCGCTTTCACTGGGTATCGATGCGGCGGTGCTCACCTTCGTAGAAAACGATGTCACCGATCTTCCCGCTGCCATGTGGAACCAACTGGCCGCCAATCGGGCCGCCAAGTCCAAGTTCCCCATGTCGGTCGTCTATCCCTGGGCCAGAAAGCTGGCCCTGTGGAACCTGGTGATGGAGGTCAGAGGAAAGTTGCGGAACTTGCGGGCCACCCGGGAACTGCCGGTCCGGGTTGCGCCGGATGCGGGAGCGGCGAATGAGAAGCTGCTGGCGCTCCGGGCGGAGTATCAACAGCGTCTGGTTGCCCTGCGGGATAGCCTGGCCCGCGCCGGCATTCCCCTGATTCTGGCGATCTATCCATCCCATCGTGCGGTCTACGATCATCTGGATGAACAGATCCGATGGGTCGAGCGGATCGGCCATGAGGCCGGTCTCCATACCATCGATCTCACCCCGCCGCTGCAGAAGGACGGGCGCAGCAAGGAAGAGCTGTTCTTGTTCCCTTACGATGGTCACCCCAGCGCCGCGGGTTACGCCGATGTGGCCCCGGGCCTGGTGGACACCCTGGTTCAAGTACCGCTGCTGGCGTCCCGCTGCAAGCCGGCCGCACCCTAGAATCCTGCGCCACAATGTCGCGCGGGGGAAAGGCTGTCACTCGGTGTGACGGCCTTTCGCTTTTTTGTGACCAGTTGTCAAGGGGCCAACTGTCGAAGATCACGTCGTTGTCACAACTTCGTACAGTCTTACCTGCGAGGTAGCTCTGAATTGGTTGAATGACCCACACCGCAGTGAGCACGATTACCGCCACATCTCCCTCCGCGGCCTACATATCACGCAAGCAGTGAAGCCGACAGGATTTCGCTGCCCTCTCCCCCTACGTCGTATGCGCTCTTGATGATCTCGGTCCAGGCAGAGCCACGCGCTTCAGCTTCACGAGAACTTCCTGATTCAAGGGCATTGACCGGGTTGAATGTGGTGCTGTCCGATTCATAACACTGAGCGATTGTTAGGGATTTAGTCACCTGCTCCGAGGCCGATACTTCGAGCTGCGAAGTCGAAGTAAGTCCATTACTGAGCTGCCTCGCTAAAGCAAGCTCGAACACCTTCAGGGAAAATTCATGATCACCGATTGTCGTTGGACTCGCCGCTCCTCGGTGGCGTCTTGGGCCGGGCTGGTGCTTCTCTCGCTCCTGGGCAGCTGCGCACCCGGCAAACCGATCGAGGGTGGCCTGGAGCCGCCGACCGAGGAAGTTCTTGCGATCCACGTTTTCCCTGACAGCATTTCGCTGAATTCTGCTGAGTTCCAGGATTTCACCGCCATCGCCGAGCTGACCGGCGGGGGGAATACCCCGGTCTCGGTCCAGTGGACTGCTACCGGTGGAACCATCAACTCGGCCGGCCGGTTTACCGCCGGTTCGACCGATGGAAAGTTCCAGGTCCTGGCGACCCACTCCAGCGGCAAGACTGACAGCGCCACGGTGGTGATCCGGCCGGCCCCCAGCGGACCGGTGTTGACCGGGGTCACCGTTTCTCCGTCAACCGCGGCAGTGTTGCCGGGCGATAATCAGTTCTTTACCGCCAGTGGCCAGATGAGCGATGGCAGCAGCACGACCATCTCGGTTAACTGGAGCGCGACCGGTGGCAGCATCAGCGCTGGCGGTCAGTTTGTGGCCCCGTCGACGCCCGGCACTTATCAGGTAGTGGCTCAGCAGCAGGGTGGAACCTTCGCTGATACGGCGCAAGTCACCGTGAGCGTGCCGCCTCCGACTCTGGTGGCCGTGGTGCTGACTCCGCCCAGCGCTTCGCTGGAGTCAGGTCAGTCGCAGCAGTTCAGCGCCAGCGGTTCGTTAAGCGATGGCAGCTCGGTGCAGATCCCGATTACCTGGATCGCCACCGGCGGCACCGTGAATGGGGCGGGTCTCTATACCGCGGGCAACACCGCCGGATCGTTCCGGGTAATCGCGCGGTCGGCCAATGGTCTGGCGGACACCAGCACGGTGACGGTCACGACTCCGACGATTGCTTCAATCACGCTGACGCCCCCCAGCGTTTCCCTGCAGAGCGGTCAGGTGCAGCAGTTCACCGCCTCGGCCACGCTGAGCAACGGCAACACTCAGTCCAATCCGAGCGTGACCTGGACCGCCACCGGCGGTGCGGTCAATGGGTCCGGCCTCTACACCGCGGGCGCCACGGCGGGCACCTTCCGGGTGATCGCGGCCAGCGCCAACGGCCGGGCCGATACCAGCTCGATTACCATCGCGACGCCTACGATTACTTCAGTGACGGTCACGCCGCCCAGTGCCAGTCTGTCATCGGGCCAGACCCAGCAGTTCACCGCCTCGGCCCTGTTGAGCAACGGCACGACCCAGAATAATCCCAGCGTCACCTGGACTGCCACCGGCGGCACTGTCACCACCGGCGGTCTCTACACCGCTGGCAGCACCGCCGGCAGCTTCCGGGTGATCGCCAGCGCCAACGGCCACGCCGATACCAGCGCGATCACCATCAGCGCCGCGACCATTACGGCGGTGACCGTGACGCCGCCGACCGCGTCGTTGCAGAGCGGCCAGACGCAGCAGTTCACCGCGTCGGCGACCTTGAGCACCGGCGGGACCCAGTCGAATCCTGCGGTCACCTGGGTGGCGACCGGTGGCACCATCACCACCGGCGGTCTCTACACCGCCGGCAGCACTGCCGGTACGTTCCGGGTGATTGCTTCGGCGGCCAGCGGCCCGGCTGATACCAGCGTTGTCACGGTGACCGTGGCTACCATCACCGCGATTGTGACCTCTCCCGCTTCCATCTCGCTGCCGGTGGGACAGACCCAGCAGTTCGCCGCGTCGGCCACCTTGAGCAGCGGTGGCTCGCAGTCCAATACCCCGGTCACCTGGAGTGCCACCGGTGGCACCATCACCACGGGCGGTCTTTACACGGCGGGCAGCACTACCGGTTCCTTCCGGGTCATCGCGGTGCAGCAGGGCGGAGCTCTGGCGGACACCTCCGCCGTGACCATCACCGCGGCCGTCCCCTCCAGTATGTACTTCAATTCGTCGGAGTCGGGCTGCGGCACTGACCCGAATGTGATCCTGTGCGACGATTTCGAAGATGGCGACTGGTACACCAAGAACTGCGATGTGGCCAATCAGTCCGGTGGTCTGCTCCAGACCGACGGTTGGTGCGGCACCATCTTCAATGATGCAGGACTGCGCGACGGGACTGGTCGCTGCGGGAACATGGGCTTCCATTCCAACTGCACCGCCACCGCCGG
>CAZOES010000179.1:0-8235 GCA_964578865.1 uncultured Gemmatimonadaceae bacterium
ACTCCTCACTCCTCACTCCTCACTCCTCACTCCTCACTCCTCACTCCTCACTCCTTACTTTTTGCAGTGCCGACCTGTAGTCTAAAAGCAGCCAGCCGCACCCTCGTGGAGCCCAAGCCCGAGAGCAACGCATGAAGATTCTCGACCGGTCAGTTTACGTCGGCCCCAGCCTCTACGCCCATTTTCCCGTCATTCGCCTGGATCTGGATCTCGGCCAGCTGGAAGAGTGGCCGACCGGCCGGCTGGGCGAGGGGTTTCTCCGTCGGCTCTTCGACTTGCTTCCCGGTCTCGAGGAGCACGGCTGTTCCTATGGTGAACCCGGCGGTTTCCGCCGTCGTTGTCAGGAGGGAGAAGGGACCTGGCTGGGTCATGTCCTCGAGCACGTCGCCATCGAACTGCAGCAGGCCGCCGGTGAACCGGTGACCTTCGGGAAGACCCGCTCGGCTGATCGCCCCGGCACCTACACCGTGGTCTATCAGTACGAACAAGCCGATGTCGGGATTGAGTCCGGGAACCTGGCGCTCTCGATTCTCTCCTCGTTGTTGCCACCGGAAATCCGCCCGCCCCATTCGGTACCGGAAAACTTCAATGCCGCGAGCGAGCTGGAAGACTTCATCCGCTTCGCCCAGCGGCGTCATCTGGGGCCCAGTACCGCATCCCTGGCGCGCTGCGCCGAGGCCCGGGGGATTCCCTGGATCCGCCTGAATCAGCACAGCCTGATCCAGTTTGGCCACGGGGTGCACCAGCAGCGGATCCAGGCCACCGTCACCAGTCGCACTCCCCACATCGCGGTAGAGCTGGCTTCGGACAAGGAAGAGACCAACAAGATTCTCAGCAATCTCGGTCTTCCGGTGCCGCGCCAGCGGCTGGTCCGCAGCGAGAACGAAGCCGTACGCGCCGCCGAGTCGATCGGCTACCCGGTGGTGGTGAAGCCCTACAACGCCAACCACGGGCGCGGTGTTGCCATCCACCTGACGGAGGAAGCCCAGGTGCGGGCTGCTTTTCCTCTGGCCAAGGAACACAGCAGCAGCGTGATCATCGAAAGCTTCATCACCGGCGATGATCACCGGATGCTGGTGGTGAATGGGCAGCTGGTCGCGGTGGCCAAGCGGGTACCGGGGCACGTGGTGGGCGATGGCAAACACAACGTCGAGGAACTGGTCGCCATCGTGAACAGCGATCCCCGCCGCGGCGTCGGTCACGAGAAGGTGCTCACTCGGCTCGAGTTCGATGCCCAGGCCGAACGACTCTTGAGTCAGAGGGGTTACGACAGGAACACGGTGCCGGCCGAAGGGGAGATGGTGTTCCTCCGCTCGACCGGCAATCTCAGTACCGGCGGTACGGCGATCGATGTGACCGACATCGTCCATCCTGACAACATTGAGATGGCGGTTCGCACGGTCAAAGCATTGGGGCTCGACGTGGGCGGAGTCGACTTCCTGACCCCTGACATCACGGTCTCATATAAGGAAAACGGCGGGGCCATCTGCGAGGTCAATGCCGCCCCCGGCTTCCGGATGCACACCGCACCCAGTGAAGGGAAGGCGCGCGATGTTGCCGGTCCGGTGATCGACATGCTCTTTCCCCCCGGGACACCCTACCGGATCCCCATTGCCGTGGTCACCGGCACCAACGGCAAGACCACCACCTCCCGGATGCTGGCCCACATCCACAAGCTCGCCGGGAAGCATGTCGGTCTGACTACCACCGACGGGGTCTACATCGACGGCCAGTGCACCGTGAAAGGTGACATGACCGGACCGGTCGCCACCCGCATGGTGCTGATGGATCCCCAGGTCGAGGTCGCGGTGCTCGAGGTTGCCCGCGGCGGTCTGCTGCGAGCGGGACTGGGTACCCGGTTCATCGACGTGGCCGCGGTGCTCAACGTTCAGTCGGATCACCTCGGTCTCAAAGGAGTGGAAACTCTCGAACAGCTGGCCTTGGTAAAGCGGATTCCCATCGAAGTGGCCAAGGATACCGCGGTGCTCAACGCCGACGATCCCAACTGCCTCAAGATGGCCAGCTACACCGATGCGAAGTTCGTCTGCTACGTCACCCTCAATAAGAGTCATGGGCTGGTTCGGGAGCACATCCGGGCCGGCGGCCGGGCGGTAGTCCTCGAGGACGGGGTCAACGGCCAGATGATCACCCTGTTCGATCGCGGGGCTCACATCCCGCTGGTCTGGACCCATCTTATCCCGGCCACGCTGGAGGGCCGGGCCATTCACAACGTGCAGAACGCGATGTTTGCCGCGGCGCTGGCCTTCAGCATGGGCGTGCGGCTGGAAGACATTCGTCACGGGCTCCGGACCTTCGATACCACGTTCTTCCAGGCTCCCGGCCGGATGAACGTGTACGACGAGCATCCCTTCAAGGTGATCGTCGACTACGGCCACAATGCGGCGGCCATCGAAGCGATGTGCCAGCTGGTCGACCGGCTGGAACCGCGGGGGCGCAAGCTGGTGGTCGTCGCCGGTCCCGGCGACCGGCGGGACGAAGACATTCGAGACATCGCCCGCACCTGCGCCGGACACTTCGATCACTATATCGTCCGCCGAGACGACAAGACCCGGGGCCGGTCCGACGATGAGGTCCCTCGCATGCTTCAGGACACCCTCCTGGCCAACGGAGTACAGCCGGAACAGATCGACGTAATCATCGAGGAGCCCGATGCCGTCGCCCACGTCCTGGCCATGGCCCGGCCAGGTGATCTGCTGCTGATCTTCGCCGACCAGGTGGTGCGGACCTGGAAACAGGTGATCAACTTCCGCTCCGAAGGTAAAGCGCCGGTGGAGAAGCCTTCTACTCACGTGGTGGTGACTCCACCGACGGTGCCGGAACCGCAACTCAGCGAGTTCGCCAGCCTGGTACGGGATGAACGGGGCGTGCGGCTGGCGAAGGAAGACGAGGATTAGTCGGCAGCTCCTGATGAACGCCACTCCTGTCATCAAACTCACCGATTCCCGGCGGCTCTTCGGCCCCAACCTGCTCTGGGACCGGCCCGGCGCGGTGCTCGATGTGCAGATTCCCGAGGGCCGGGCCGATGCCGCCGTCGCGGCATGGCAGGAGGCGGTTCGTCAGGCCCTGGTCGCGGTTGGCTGGAACGACGAGCTCTCCCGGGTGCGCCGGTTTCCCGGCGGGGCCAACCTCGCAATCAGCGCGCCGATCGACGCGCTGCTGGCGGCCACCGAAGTCAACGAGTGGGCCCTGGCGGCCGCCAACGCCGCCCTCGGCGGTCCAGCCGCGCCCGACCTTGCTTCCGCCTCGGCCGAGCTCCGAACTCGGATTTCCCAGGAACAGCGGCCTGCACTCCTCGCACTGGCCCGGGCGGCCCGACGCAATGGGGTGACCCTGCTGTTCGATGATGAACTGGTGTCGGTAGGCACCGGCACTGGGTCGCAGACCTGGCCCCTCTCCGAGATCCCTTCTGCCGGTGAAGTCGGCTGGGGTTTCATCCACGATATCCCCACCGTCCTGGTCACCGGCTCCAACGGAAAGACCACCACTACTCGGCTGCTTGCTGCCGTCCTGAACGGGGCCGGGAGAACCGTGGGAATGTGCAATAGCGACGGCGTGGTAATCGGTGGAGAATCGCTCGAGCGGGGCGACTGGTCCGGCCCGGCCGGTGCTCGGCGGGTGCTACGCGACCGTCGAGTGCAGACCGCCGTGCTCGAGACGGCGCGAGGCGGAGTCCTGCGCCGGGGGCTGGCCATGACCCGGGCCGACGCTGCGATCATTACCAACATCGCCGAGGATCATCTTGGAGAGTACGGCATCAACGACCTGGCCGGACTGACCGAGGCCAAGTTCGTGGTCACCCGCGCCCTGGGGCCGTCCAGCCGGCTGGCACTCAACGCCGATGACCCTTCTCTGGTCGCCCGGGCCATGCTGGCCACTGCGCCAATCGTCTGGTTCAGCCTGGATCCTGCCAGTCCGGTGGTTCGGGCCCACGTCGATCAGGGTGGCGAAGCCGTGATTGCTGATGGCGATGAGATCGTGTTGCTGCAAGACCGCAAGCGGGCAGTGATCACAACCCTTGCCGAGGTACCGATTACCCTGCGCGGCATCGCTCGACATAACGTGGCAAATGCACTTGGAGTGGTTGCGCTGGCTAACAAGCTTGGCGTGGATAACCCGACTATCGCCCGAGGGCTGGCTCGCTTTCGGGGCACCGCGGCGGAGAATCCCGGCCGGCTCAACCTGTTCACCCTGGGTGGAGTGACCGCGGTAGCCGACTTCGCCCACAATCCCCACGGCATGAATGCCCTGGTTGCCTATGCCGGCACCCTGCCGGCCCGGCGTCGGCTGGTGCTGCTGGGCCAGGCCGGCGACCGGGACGACCTCGCCATCAGAGACCTCGCTCGGAGCGCCTGGGGACTCCGGCCCGACCGCATCATTCTCAAGGAAATGGGCGACCATCTCCGGGGCCGGGCTCCCTGGGAGATCCCCAAATTGTTAGAAGACGAGTTGCTGGGGCTGGGCGCCCCACCCGGCGTCATTACCCGGGCTCCCTCAGAGTTCGAAGCGGTGCGCGATGCCCTGAACTGGGCCCAGGCCGACGACCTTCTGGTGCTGCCGGTCCACAGCGAGCGGGAACGGGTCCTGGCCCTGCTGCACCGGCTCGAGCGGGAAGGGTGGGTACCTGGAGCTCCGGTGCCGGCGTGAGCAAGCCTGACCGGCTACGGTCGCTGGACGCCTTTCGGGGGCTGACCATCGCCGGAATGCTGTTGGTGAACAATCCGGGCAGCTGGTCTTACGTCTATCCTCCGTTGGAACATGCCGAGTGGAACGGCTGGACTCCAACCGATCTGATCTTCCCGTTCTTCCTTTTTATTGTGGGCCTGGCCCTCAGCATCTCCCTGGCCCGGCGCCAGGAGGAGGGCGCTGATCGATCGGCCCTGCTTCGAAAGATCCTGCTCCGCTCCGCGATCATCATCCTGGTCGGCCTGCTGCTCAACGGGTTCCCCCGCTACAACCTTTGGACGATCCGGATTCCCGGTGTGCTCCAGCGGATCGGGCTGGTCTATCTGGCGGCCGCCTCGTGCTGGGTGCTTTTCACGCGCCGGGCGGTCGCGCTGCTCACCCTGGTACTCCTGCTCGGCTACTGGGCCCTGATGACTCTGGTGCCGGTACCGGGATACGGTGCCGGTCATCTCGAGCCGGTCGGGAATCTGGCCCAGTACATCGACTCCCAGCTTCTGGCCGGGCATACCTGGAAGGCGGAGTGGGATCCGGAGGGACTCCTGAGCACCCTCCCCGCCATTGCGACCTGTCTTCTGGGTGGATTTACCGGAGAATGGTTACGGCGGCAGAGCCCGTCAGCTCGAATCGCACTCCGGCTGGCCTCGGCAGGGGGGCTGCTGCTGACGCTCGGCTGGTTCTGGAGTCTGTGGTTCCCCATCAACAAGAATCTGTGGACCAGTTCGTACGTCATCTTCACCGCGGGAGCGGCCCTGCTCGGCCTGGCGGGCTGTTACTGGCTGATTGAAGTTCGGGGACGGGAGCGGTGGGCCCTGCCGGCCTATGTGTTCGGCGCCAATCCGCTGACTGTCTTCGTGGCCTCCGGACTGATGGCCAGGATCCTGGGTCGGATCGCCATCGGGGAAGGCGAAGCGGCTGTTTCGCTGCAGCGCTGGGTCTACCAGGAGGGCTTTGCCAGCTGGGCCGGCCCCCTCAGGGGCTCGCTGGCCTACGCGATTGCCTTCGTACTGCTCTGGCTGCTCCTCATGTGGCCGATGTATCGGGCGGGCTGGAAACTGCGGGCCTGAAAAAGTAGAAGGGCAGGGTACAGGGTTCGCGGTCTTGAGAGCAGCAGCGGTCCTGCTCCCTCCTCCGTTCCACCTGCGCCCTGCCCTTCAGTTGCCGGATTGGGCCGAGCTTTACTCGGTCCCCCAGCTGTCCCAGGTGAGCCCGCAGCGATCCTGGAAGTACTCCTTGGGATGGCCTTCCCGGTCCAGCAGCGCGTGCAGCATCTCGTGGCGGACTACCAGCTCATTGCCGGAGTAGTTCCCGGCGATGATGATCCGGACCCCGTCACTCGAGTGGGTCCAAAGGCCGACCTTCTCACCGGCGTCGGTGCTGAACGTGGCAGCGTTGGGGATGACGAACCAGGTAATCCGGGAGAAATCGCCGGTCCGGCCCGAGCAGGTCTCGGTCTTGGCCCACCACTCCCGGTACTGCTCAGGAGCAACCAGACTTTCCGCCGAGGCGGGAAGCGGTTCGGCGGGGCCGAGGGCTTCGCAGGCCGCCAGGGTACCCAGCAGCGCGAGGCAATACATCGGCATCGGGATTTTCGGCATGAGCTTCATTTTTCTCTTTCCCATGCCCGGGAACACACAAGCGTGACGCCTGAGCCGCTGGCTCTCCTTCGCATCACGCTCCGCAAGTCCTACCACCTTCGGCACCGAGCTATCTCTGCGCTTTCGATCTGCGCCGGAGACCTCTAGTTTTGCGGCCCCGGATCTCTCCGGGTGTGCTCTTGTCGGGCGGTTCGTGGTCGTACTTTCAGTTGACCTTCGGGTGGGGAAATTGCGAGAAGGGTGCCAATAGTTAAGTTGTTGATTGACAATCACTTAGGCTGAATAATTTGATACAGAATCGTTGCGGTGATGCGGGCATCCGCCACCTCGATGCCACACTCTGATGGCTATTTTCCGACTTTAGCGCCCAGGATATCCGCTGATGGCTGTTCGATTTCGCACCGTGGCCCTCGCCTCACTGTCCCTCATCCTGGTTGCTGCCGCTCCCGCTCCAGCCCCACAGCCGCCCGCGCTGGTGGTGGTCATTACGGTCGACCAGCTCCGGGGCGATTACCTGGGGCGCTGGGCCAGCCAGTGGACCGGCGGATTCCGGCGCTTCCTGAGCGATGGGGCGATGTTCCCCAACGGCCGTCAGGATCACGCCATGACCGAGACCGCACCGGGGCACGCCACCATTCTCTCAGGGCGCTATCCCGCCCATACCAACATTCCTTTCAACAGCCTCGGCGTTGGCGACACCAGTGTGAAGCTGCTCGGTATTGCCAAGGGATCGGGCGCTTCCCCCTGGCGATTCAAGGGGACCACCCTGGTGGACTGGCTCAAGTCGTCCGATCCGGGCTTCCGATTCCTCTCGGTCTCGCGGAAGGATCGCGCGGCGATTCTCCCCATCGGCAAGAGCCGAGGGCCGGTGTTCTGGTTTGCCGACGGGATCTTCACCACCAGCACTTACTACGGCGACTCCCTTCCAACCTGGGTCCGCGACTGGAACAGCCGTCGCGGGCCCGAGAAGCTCGAAGGGGTCAAGTGGAATTTGCTGCTGGCCGACTCGGCCTATCGGGAGAAGGACTCGGGGCCCTGGGAGAACGGCGGGAAGGACATGGTTTTCCCTCATTCCATTCCGCGCGACTCGGCTGGGACGCTCGAGGTGCTGGGCGATCGGCCCTGGATGGACTCGCTGACCCTGGATTTCGCGCTGACCGGGGCCCGCACGCTGGGGTTGGGGAGCCGGGGCCGGCCCGATCTCCTGGCCGTCTCCCTCTCGGCGACCGACTACATCGGTCACTCCTATGGCCCCGATTCGCGGGAAGTACACGATCACCTGCTGCGACTGGACCGCTGGTTAGGGGCTTTTCTGGATTCTCTGGCCACCATGGCCCCGAAGGACCGCATCGTCGCGGTGCTTAGCGCCGATCACGGGGTAGTACCCTTTCCCGAGCTGGCGCTCGCAGCCGGGCGGCCGGCCGGGCGAGTCTCGCTCACCCGGTTGCTGCGCAACACCAATCGATTGGTGGGCAATACCCTGCAGGAAAACTCGGGCCTGATCTACACCGACACCGCCAGGCTCAGAGCCGCCAAGGTCAATCCGGAGAGTCTGGCAACCGCGCTGGTGGCCCAGGTGCAGAAGATTCCCGGGGTGGTGGACGCCTGGACTCCCGCAACTCTGGGGGCGCCACTCCGTACCAACATGGGTGCCACCCGCTGGCGCCGGAGTCTCCCGGATAATCTCGATTGGCTGGTCTGCACGGTGCTGGCTCCGGGTTACATTTGGTCCGACGGCCCCGGTTCGACCACCCACGGCACCACCAATCTCGACGATGTCAACGTCCCGATCGCGTTTGTCGGCCCGGGCTTCAAGCCGGGGATCTACCGCGATTCAGTTACGACGGTGGACATTGCTCCGACGCTCGCGAAGTTGCTTGGGGTCAAGGTGGGGGAGAAGCTGGATGGGCGGGTGATTAAGGGGGCGCTGAAGTAG
>CAZOES010000180.1:0-8172 GCA_964578865.1 uncultured Gemmatimonadaceae bacterium
GGCCGAGACGGCGATCGAGGGAAGACCCGAGGCCATTGCCTCCAGCAGCGAGTTGCCAAAGGTCTCGGTGGGTGAGGGGAACACGAACAGATCAGCCGAGGCGTAGGCGGTGGAGAGAGCATCGCCGGTGAGCAGCCCGGCCAGGTGCACCCCGGGGATCGGACGACGGGTGAGGCCTTCCGCCATCGGTCCCTGTCCGGCGAGCACTAGTTGGGCATTACCGCGTTCGCCCCGCAGGGCTTCCCAGCTCCGCAGCAGACGCTGAATGTCCTTCTCCCGCGCCAGCCGTCCGATGTAGGTCACCAACAGATCGTCGGGGCCGACTCCGTAGCGACGGCGGAACTGGTCGCTTCGGAAACGGGGATGGAAGTGGAGCGGATCGACGCCCCGAGTCCAGATCCCGGTGTGGTTCACGCCGTTCTTCGCCAGCATCTGCTGGAAGTAGCGGGAGGGAACCAGCACTTTCTCGGCGTTACCATAGAACCAGCGGAGATAAATCCAGCCCATCTGGAGGACCCAGCGAACCCCGTACCGGGCGGCGTACTTGTGGTAGTCGGTGTGGGCGGAAGCAATTACCGGGATGCCAAGTTGGCCCGCGGCCTTGAGACCGGCGAGCCCCAGGGCAAACTCGGTGGCAAGGTGAACCACGTCGGGTTTGAAGCGAGCCAGATCTTCCACCACATCCTTCTGCCGGGGGAAGGCCCACTGGACATCAGGATAAAGGAATAGAGGAACGCTGGGCGACCGATGGGCCTCGGGGCGCTCTGTGGTGCCCTCGGGGAGTTGGTAGGTCGCACTGTAGACCCGGACCTGGTGACCCCGCGCGTGGAGCGCATTGACCAGACGTTCCAGTGTGACCCCGACCCCGGAGACCATGGGCCAGTAGACTTCGGAGAAAATGGCGATCCGCATTGACAGAGAGCCTAGCTAATCACCGTCTGAGGGACAAGCTCTGTGTCATCCCGACCGAGCGTAGCGAGTGGAGGGATCTCCGAATCGGCCACCTCGGAGATCCCTCCGCTTCCCTCCCCCTCGCGATGCTCGGGGTCGGTCGGTCGGGATGACAAGGCGGGGCGCGGAACACTAGCGTCGTTCCGTCAACCCCGTCTCCTCCCGAATCACGCTGGCAAACCCCGCGAAATCGTAACCTTCACGTCCCAGCCTGATCGCTTCGGTCAGACGGTCGGCCACCAGCTCGGCCAAAGGCATGGGAGCGCCCTGCTCCCGGGCGGCCTCCTGGATCAGCCGAAAGTCCTTGCGGGCGAGGCTGAGGGTGAAGCCGGGAGGAAGGAACTCGGTCCGAGCGATGCGAGCACCGTAGTTCTTCACCACTGGCGAACCGAAGATTGTGCCGGCAAGCATCGCCAGAAGCTGCTCGGGATCGAGCCCCGCCTTCTCTCCCAGACTCAGGGCTTCGCCTAACGCTTCGACGGTCGCGCCGATCATGAAATTGCCGGCCAGCTTGGCGAGGGCCGAGTGTTCCGCGGTCTTCTGAGGGAAGGTCCCTTGGCCCATGGCGTTGAAGAGCGGCTCGGCCCGCTGGATGAGCCCGGCGTCGCCGCCAGGAACTATGAACAACAGCTTGGCCTTGGCCGCTTCCGGTCGACCAAATACCGGTGCCGCAAGAAATCCACATTTTCGCTCGGCGTGCGATTGTGCCAGCCGGCGGGTCGCCGCGACCGAGATGGTGCTCATGCTGATGTGGGTAGCCCCGGGACTGAGTCCGGCGAGGAGCCCGTCGGGTCCATTGGTCGCGCCTTCAACCGCGGCATCGTCGGCCAGCATCGAGATCACGAACTCGGCCCCGGTTGCGGCGTCACGAGGGGTGGCGCATGGAGTCGCGCCAGCGAGAGCCTTGGCCTTATCGGGTGAGCGATTCCAGGCCCGAACGGTAAAGCCGGCGGAGACGAGATTGGCGGCCATGGGGAAGCCCATGCCGCCGAGACCTAGGAAGCCAACAACAGTCGTCATACTCTATGCTCCATTGGCACATTAGGCTCGTAACAGCCTACACGAAGTACACGAAGAACGACACGAAGGGGGACGTGTTGGATGACGAGTTCAAGCCGTCCCCCTTCGTGTTTCCTACGTGTCCTTCGTGTTCAGCTGTTTGGTTGATCCTAGCTTCAAGCAATCTTTTCCAGTCGGCGAAGGGTCGGCACACGCCAGGCGATGGCACCAACAACCAGAATCGGGACTAGTCCGCCTAATAGCACCGCCTGCACGGGGCCGAGCAGCTTTGCGGCGACGCCCGATTCGAAGGCACCGATTTCATTGGACGATCCAATGAAAATGGCGTTCACAGCGGACACCCGGCCCAGCAGGTGACGAGGAGTCACGGTCTGCAGCAGGGTTGACCGCATCACCACGCTCACGTTGTCAAACATCCCCGACAAGGCCAGCAGCATCACCGAGAGCGGGAAGCTCAGCGAGATGCCGAAGCCGCTGATACAGAGTCCGTACAGGGCCACCGAGACCAGCAGGATCCGGCCGGCCTTACCGCGCAGCGGGCGGTGGGAGAGATAGACCGACATCGCGACCGAACCGGCCGCCGGGGCGGCGCGGAGGATCCCGAGACCTTCGGCCCCAACGTGAAGAATGTCGGTGGCAAAGACTGGGAGCAGGGCTTCGGCCCCGGCAAAGAGCACCGAGAAGAGATCGAGGGTAAACGCGCCGAGCAGTATTGGCTGTTCCCGCAGGAAATGGATGCCTTGCAGCAGTCCGGCGAGACCGGCGGCTCCTTCCGAGGCAGCGGCGGCGGGTCGCGCTTCTACCCTATAGAGGGCGTACCAGGACAGTAGCAGGAGTACCGTGGCTGTCGCGTAGGACACCCCTTCCCCTGCGAAACCGAGCAGCAACCCTCCTAGTGCCGGGCCCGCAACAGCGGCGAACTGCCAGGTGCTGCTGCGCCAGGTGATGGCGTTCATGTACTGCTCACGCGGCACAAGATCGGCCGAGAGGGCGGTGCGGGTGGGTTGCAGGAAGCTCCGAGCCAACCCGCTGATCACCATCACGGCGTACACCGCCCACACCGTGCGGTGGTTCAACAAACCGCCGAAGGTGAGCCAGGCCAGCACCCCCGCGCATCCACTCAGTACCAGCAACGCGGCCAGGCAGACCCGGCGGCGATCGAATCGATCGGCCACCTGGCCCGCGGGCAGAGCCACTGCGATAAACGGCAGCGCCTCAGCCAGACCGATCAGACCGAGGGCAAGAGGATCATGGGTGATCTGGTAGACCTGCCATCCCACCACCACGGTCTGAACCATGGTGGCGAGAGTCTGGACCAGCAGGCAGGTGACAAAGCGACGGAAATCCGCGACCCGGAGGGCCGCATAAGGGTCGTGCTGGCCGGGTGAGGTCACAGGGAGGAAACAGCCCCCAGCAACTCCTCAATTCTCTCTCTGGTCCCGGTGCCGGGGGTGGGGACGTAACTCACCAGTTTGGCGGCGGCAAACTGCTCGTCGGTAATGTCCAGCACGGTGAAGTCGAAGGTCAGCTGGCCCGCCTCAGGATGGTTGTAGGTTTTCACACCCTCCACACTCAGCTGCACGTCGTGATCGCTCCACCAGCGGGCGAATTCCGGGCTGTTGCTCTTCAGCATGTCGATCAGTTCGGCAAACCAGGGGTCGTCCACGTTGCGGGCGTAGCCGGTCCGGATTTTCGCCACACAGTTCCTGGCGTGGCGCTCCCAATCGACCAGCATGGTACGCATCCGTGACCCCAGAAAGATCTGGTAGAGCGAGTTTCGCTCGACCCCGCTCATGCTTCCGATGTCACCATGAATGACGGTCGCAGCCCGGTTCCAGGCCAGGAAGTCCCACCGCTCGCCGTAGATCCAGGCCGGACAAAACTCCAGCTGATCGATCAGACTTTGCAATCGGGGACTCACGCCGGATGGCTTGGCCGAGCCGTTACGCGTCATCCCGTAACCGGCCAGGTTGAGCAAATGTTGGGTCTCGCCCGGCTCGAGTCGCAGCGCAGTGGCTATCCGGCGCAGTGCGTCGGCCGAAGGATTGATGTTGCGGGCCTGCTCGAGCCAGGTGTACCACTCGATGCTGACCTGGGCCAGGGTGGCGACCTCTTCTCGGCGGAGCCCGGGTGTCCGGCGGCGTCCCCGGCGGGGGAGACCCACTTCCTCCGGCTGTCGCCGAGTGCGGCGGGTCTTCAAGAAGGTGGCGATCTCGCCGCGACGGTCTTCGCTGAGCATTGGATGGGACTTATGGTGGGAGTGCCAGTACCGGGATAAGGTCTTCCTTATCCCGGAAGAGGCTAAACGATAAGTTCGCTTCGCGTCGGGGGCAATACGGCGGCAGTGAGCCGAAATAACAGGGTGGGAGTGCATACCCGTCCTGTCGTGGCGAAAAAATGCGGAGGCGGTGGCCACCCCCCACTCAAGGGATAGTGAACGTGCCGCGACAAAACTGGCGCCCCAAAACTCGGCTGGGCGAGAAAAAACTCGACGCGCCAAAGCGCCCCCCGCGTCAAGGGCTAACATCTGCCGCGCGACAATTCGCACCCGTAATCGTGCATTCTGTCACCAAACAACGCACCGCACACACTCGTACGATCACAGCAGACCCAGATCAGGAATACACGAGGACATCATGGAAACACGACGCATCGGCCTCAACGGCCTCCAGGTTGGCGCAGTCGGACTCGGCTGCATGGGGATGAGCGATTTCTACGGACCAGCCGAGGACAGCACCTCGATCAGAGTGATCCATCGATCGATCGAGCTGGGGATGAACTTTCTGGATACCGCCGATGTCTACGGGATGGGCCGCAATGAGGAACTGGTCGGCAAGGCCATCGCCGACCGGCGCCACACGGTGGTGCTGGCCACCAAGTTCGGCAACGTACGTGGAGCTGACGGAAGCTGGCAGGGCGTGAATGGCCGGCCCGAGTACGTCCGAAGCAGTCTCGAAAAGAGTCTCCGCTTTCTCAAGGTCGACGTCATCGATCTCTACTATCAGCACCGGGTCGACACCCAGACTCCGATCGAAGAGACGGTCGGCGCCATGGCTCAGCTGGTAAAGGAAGGCAAGGTCCGCTACCTCGGTCTCTCCGAGGCGGCGCCCGAGACCATCCGTCGGGCGCACCAGGTCCACCCGATCGCGGCGTTGCAGACCGAGTACTCGCTGTGGACCCGGGAGCCGGAGGACGAACTGCTGACGCTGTGCGCCGAACTGGGCATCACCTTCGTGCCTTACAGTCCGCTGGGACGGGGATTTCTCACCGGGGAAATCAAGAAGCTGGACGACCTGGCACCGACCGACTGGCGTCGGAACAATCCCCGCTTTCAGGGCGAGAACTTCGAGAAGAACATGGCGCTGGTAAAGGAGATCGAGAAAATGGCCGCCGAACGCGGCGCCACCTCGGCCCAGCTGGCCCTGGCCTGGGTACTCGCCAAGGATCCGCGCTGCGTCCCGATCCCGGGAACTCGACGGATTCAGCGGCTGGAAGAGAATGCCAAGTCAACCGACATCAAACTGAGCAGGGCTGACCTCGATCGGCTGGACCGGATCGCGCCGCACGGCGTGGCGGCCGGTACCCGCTACCCCGAGGCCGGTCTTCGGACGGTGCACCGCTAGGAGGTGAACGATGTACGCAGTGATGGGAGTAACTGGAAAAGTCGGTGGCGCGGTCGCGCGGAGCCTGCTGGCTGCCGGGCACCCGGTCCGTGCCATCGTGCGGGATAGAAGCAAGGGGCTGGTCTGGAGTGAGCGCGGCTGCGAAGTGGCAGTGGCCGATATTCACGATGTCCACCAGCTCTCGGCCGCGTTCGCCGGAACCCGGGGAGCCTTCGTCCTGGTGCCTCCCCGGTTCGATCCGCTGCCGGGCTTCCCCGAAGCGATCGCAACCGGCCTGACCCTGAGGATGGCATTGAACACGGCCGGTCCCGACCGGGTAGTCTACCTCTCGACTATCGGGGCTCAGGCCAATCGCAACAATCTGCTGACCCAGCACACCATCATCGAACAGTCGCTTCGGCGGCTCACCATGCCGGTCACCTATCTCCGGCCGGCCTGGTTTCTGGAGAACGCCGCGTGGGACGTGGCGCCAGCCCGGGAGAGCGGGGTGATCCCCAGCTACCTGCAGCCGCTCCATCAGCCCTTCCCGATGGTATCGGCCGTGGATGTGGGACGGGTCTCGGCGGAGCTGCTGCTGGAGCAATGGATCGGTCAGCGGGTAGTGGAGCTGGAAGGGCCGGCACGCGTGAGTCCCAATCAGATCGCGGCGAGCTTCGGGCAATTGCTCGGCCGCCCGGTACGAATGGACTCGGTGCCCCGGGACAGCTGGGAGCATCGGTTCCGCTCCCAGGGGATGAAGTACCCCGGTCCACGCATCGCCATGCTGGACGGGTTTAATCAGGGTTGGATAGAGCTGGAACGGAGAGACCTCGCCCTCAAGGGAAGGGTCGGACTGGAGGAAGTTCTCCGGTCGCTGCTGGATCAGGAAAGGAGAGTTGCCTGAACCCGGAAGAGCCGGAACAGGGCGGACGAGGCGGAAGGCCGTCGCGGGGCTCGTGACCCTGCGATACCTTACTTCTGTCTCACGCAAAGGTCTGCCAGTGTCCCGCCTCCAGATCCTCGCCCCGCACCTCCTCGAACAGGAACGGATCCTCACTCGTGATGCGCAGGCGTTCCTCGCTGAACTGGAGGAACGCTTCGGGGCCCAGCGGAAGTGGCTGCTGGGAAAGCGCCAGGTACGGCGGGCCGAGTTCCGCGATGGAAAGCTTCCCGGCTTCCGGGAAGACACCAAATCAGTCCGCGAATCGCTGTGGACCGTAGCACCCGCGCCGGCCGACCTCAACGATCGGCGGGTCGAGATCACCGGGCCGGTTGAGCGCAAGATGATGATCAACGCGCTCAACTCCGGGGCCCGGGTCTTCATGGGCGACTTCGAGGACGCCCTCTCTCCCAGCTGGGCCAACGTTCTCGAGGGTCAGGCCAACTGCATCGACGCGGTGCGGCGGACCCTCGACTTCACCTCGCCCGAGGGTAAGTCCTATCGGCTGAACGACCAGATCGCCACCCTGGTGATCCGGCCCCGGGGTTGGCATCTGATGGAAAAACACGCCCTGGTCGACGGCGAACCGATGTCGGGGAGTCTGTTCGACTTCGGGCTCTACTTCTTCCACAATGCCGCCGAGCTGCTCCGGCGGGGCAGCGGTCCCTACTTCTATCTCCCCAAACTGGAGTCGGCCGAAGAGGCTCGGCTCTGGAACGATGTCTTTCTGCTGGCCCAGGACCTGCTCGGCATCCCCCGTGGTACTATCCGGGCGACGGTGTTGATCGAGACGATTCTGGCGGCGTTCGAGATGGAAGAGATTCTGTTCGAGCTGAAGGAACACGCAGCCGGGCTCAATGCCGGACGGTGGGACTACATCTTCTCGATGCTCAAGAATTTCGGCCATCGCCCCGATTTCATTCTGCCCGATCGTAGCCAGATCACCATGACGGTGCCGTTCATGCGGGCCTACACCGAGCAATTGGTGCGGGCCTGTCACCGGCGCGGGGCCCACGCCATCGGCGGGATGGCCGCGTTCATTCCCTCCCGGAAAGACGCCGAGGTGAATCAGCGGGCGATGCAGAAGGTGCGGGACGACAAACAGCGAGAAGCCCGCGACGGATTCGACGGCTCCTGGGTGGCTCACCCCGATCTGGTCCCGGTGGCACAGCAGGCCTTTGACGAAGTGCTGGCCGGCCGGCCCAATCAGAAGGACAAAACCCGGGAAGACGTGAAGCCCGACGCCGAGTCGCTGCTCCGGGTGAGCATTCCCACTGGCAACAACACCGAGGCCGGGGTCCGGGCCGATGTGAAAGTGGCGATCGAATACATCGAGAACTGGCTCGAAGGCCGCGGTGCCGTCGGGATCGACAACCTCATGGAAGACTCGGCCACGGCAGAGATCTCCCGGATGCAGCTGCAGCAGTGGGTGAAGCAGGAGGTCAAACTGGACGACGGCCAGCCCCTTACCCGGGCGCGCTACGGAAAGATCAGACAGGAAGAACTGGCCGGCCTCCTTGCGGGAAGGAAAGACAAGGGCAAACTCAAGGAGGCGGCGGAACTGCTGGACCGGCTGGTGGATCAGCCCGTGCCGGAGGAGTTCCTGACCCTGGGGGCGTACGAGTATTTGGAGTAGGTGGGCTAGTGGGCTAGTGGGCT
>CAZOES010000181.1:0-8058 GCA_964578865.1 uncultured Gemmatimonadaceae bacterium
GCGGCCTTGATGATCTTGTTGACCGACCCCGAATCCACCGCCCCGGTGACGTCCTGATACAGCGGTCCCAGGCTGCCGATGAACGTGGCCCAGCGGTTGGAATCGGTCTTGAGGACGCAGGCCGTGTCGTCATCCTCGAGCGCCACGATCCGGAACGCCTCGCCTGGGTGGGCGGCCTTGTAGCTGTCAATCTGGGCCTGGCTGAACAGCAGCACGTTGCCGGTCCAGTTGGTCCCGCCGTCCCACTGGTACAGCCCGACGCTGTGCTCGCCGGCGCACTGCAGCCGGGTGAGCGAGTCGGTGGAGCCTTTCTGGCCCATGATGTGGATCTCAAATTCGGGACTACCCTTCAACCAACCCTCAAAATCGTCCTGGAAATGGGCCTTGGTCATGTACAGGCCCGGGGTAGGCGTGCCGCCCCCGCCGTTCCCGCCACAGGTGGTGGGATCGGGGCAGACTGCGGCGCCACCGGCGATGCTCCGAGCCGGGGGGAGGTCGAAATCGGTCTCGACCGGGACCACCGCCAGCACCGGTGTCCGGGGGGGACGGGTGGGATCCAGCAGGTGGCGGCCGCCCTGCAGGTCGAAGGCGACCGGCAGGTCCCCATCCCGCGCGGCGGTGGCCACCAGCAGCCGGGTGTCTCCCTGCCATGCGGCGCGGTGTTCCGGCACCGGGAGGTAGGCCTCGAGGGCCGTGACCGCGCGGTACACCGAGTCGGTGGCCGAGTCAGGCTCCCGGTTGAGCCGGGCCACGGCCCGGGACTCCAGGGCCCCATCGGCCTGGAGGGTGCGCTGGAGGTGGACCTTCTGTTCCGGATACGGCGACTGGAGCAGCCGGTCCCGGAACCGGGCCCGGAAGACCGGATCGGCCAGGGCGACGGCCAGCCGGCGGGCCGCGCCTTCCAGCGACTGGGTCTCCACCGAGACGGTCAGGCCGGGGCGGACCGCCCGCGACCCGGGGTCGCGGGACGGACTGGCGGACTCGGGGGCCTCACAGGCGGCGAGGGCGCCTGCCGCCAGGGTGGCGAGCAGGATACGGCGTACGGGGGACATGGGAACTCCTTCCTTGGGCTGGGCGCGACGGCACGCGGGGTGACGGCGGGCCCAAGGTAGGAGCGGCGGAGAGTCAGTCCGGGGTCAATTTCCTGCGGGGTGGTACCGGATGCTGCGGCGGGACGAGGCGGCCACCGGGTGCCCGGTGGCGGCCCTGGCTAGAACTCCATTTCCTCCATCCGCTTCAGGCCTACGCGGAGCGGGATGATGGTCATGCTGAGGCAGAGGATCACCACGCCCCCCAGCGACGCGACCATCCAGGGTGTAGGCACCGGGTCCTCGCCGGCCAGCTGCTGGCGCAGGTAGCCCATCACCGGCGTGGCCTCCAGCACCAGCACCACGCCGAGCAGCACGATGGCCGACATCATGAACACCATGCCCCCGAAACTGGTGGGGATCTGGGCCGCGTTCTCGGTGTCGAACCGGGGATAGAGCGCGCCGAATCCGAGGGCCAGCGCGCTGATTGCGAAAGTCAGCAGCAGGATGGTTCCCAGGCTGATCCACATCATGACCTGGGTTGCCTGCAGCAGCACATTGGTGCTGAAGGTGATGGCGATCGCCAGAACCATGAGGGGCAGGGTCCCCGTCCAGTACTTGCTCCAGAGCAAAGCTTGGAGGTCCAGCGGGCTGGAACGCAGCAGCCACATCTGTTTTCCCTCCAGCGACACCGCCGGGAACACGAATCGGGCCGCCACGGCGGCGAGAACGAACCCCGCCAGGCCCAGGTTCAGGAACACCACCAGCGAGACCAGGAAGTCGGAGATCCGCTCTCCGGAGAAGAGCGGCAGCGACTTGATGTTGAAGAGGTACACCACCAGCAGCACCGCCAGCAGAATCAGTTGACTCCACTGGGTGGTATCCCGGAAGAACAGTCGCAGATCCTTGAGCACGAACTCCCGCCGGGCCGCCGGCATCCGGCCGAACAATTTGGTAATGATGGCCGACCAGCCTTTTCCCCTGACGAATCGCTCGGCACCCTCCTGGGCCTTGGAGAAGCCGGCGTGATACAGATAGGCGTGGAGCATGGCTCCCAGCACCACGAAAGCGGGAGCCGTAGTCCAGAGCAATACCACCGGAAGCGGGTCTCCGACCTGATTGAGCCAGTTCATCAGCATGCTGCGGGCCCACTCGCTGGGCAGGAACGGACTGGTCGGAGTGCGCAGAACCGCGAGGTAATCGATCAGGTTACGGACTCCCTCGGGCCGGGCCAGTTGTTCCGGCCGGATCAACCGGAACAGGAGAACCAGACCGCCAAAAGCACCGATTGCGACCAGGCTCAGCAAGTCCCGGGTGCGCCGAGCCGGGAAAACATTCACCAGGATCAGGGTGACCGCTGAACCGATCACCCCGGGCAGAATGAAGTAGGGCAGCAGCGCGCCGATCGCCACCAGCAGGAAGAGCGGACCGCCCTTGAAGACGATTCCGTAGGCCGTAAGGATGGGGACGGCAATCAAGGCCACCATCCAGGACGAGTGCAGGATGGTTTCGATAAGCTTGGCGAAGTAGATCCGGAGCCAGTCGACCGGCGACGAGACCAGCAGGTCGAGATCCTTGGCCAGGAAGAAACTGGAGAGCGCGGTGATGAGATTCGACAGCAGCAGCAGTGAGGCAAACGAGAGCAGCACAATCCCCAGCAGCTTCGCCGCCAGCGGTCCACCGACCTCTGACGTCGATTGGATGTAGCGCAGCACCCGGTAAAACACGGCGAACACCCCGCCCCAGAACCCCAGAGCCAGCAGGGCCAGCAGGAAGAACTTCCCGCTTCCGGCCGACCGCTCCTGGCGCAGCCGGTTGAGGGCCGAGCGCCATTTGGGCGTCAGGATCGTTGTAAGGCTTGGCTGCGGAAGTAGCGAGTTCCGAGTTCTGAGTTCCGATTTCACTGATTCTCCGACTCAACTAACGGCTAATAGCTAATGGCTATCTCAGTCCAGAATCGCATCCATCTCCCGCTCGATGATGCCGCCGGTCAGCCTCAAGAACAGCTCTTCCAGCTTCCCATGGTCGTCGGCAGTCTGCCGCCGGACCTCGGCCATGGTGCCGCAGGCCAGGATCTTCCCGCCGCTGATGATGCCGATCCGATCGCACATCTCCTCGACCATGTCGAGTGTGTGGGTGCTCATCAGCACGGTGCCGCCCCGATCCACAAAGGCGCGGAAGAGATCCTTGAGAAACTTCTGGCCCTTGGGATCGAGCCCCACCATCGGTTCGTCCACGACGATCACCTCGGGCCGGTGGAGCAGGGCGCTCGAAATGATCAGTTTCTGCCGCATACCGTGGGAATAACTCTCGACCAGCTCGTCTTTCCAGGGAGTGAGCTCGAACAGATCCAGCAGCTCATCCATTCGCCGCTCCACCGGCTCGCCATCCTGACCATAAAGCGCGGCCACAAAGCGGAGAAACTCGGCCCCGGTCAGCTTCTCGTAGACGAACGGCCGATCGGGAATGAACCCCAGCCTGGCTTTGGCTTTAAGCGGGTCCCGGGCCACATCGTCCCCGGCAATCTCGATCTTGCCTGAGGTCGGCTGCAGAATTCCCGCGATCATCCGCATGGTGGTGGTCTTGCCGGCACCGTTGGGACCGAGAAATCCGAATAATTCGCCGCGAGGGATCTCCAGATCGATCCCGTCCACCGCGGTGAACTTGCCGTATCGCTTGGTCAAATTGGTCAACTGGATCATTTCTTCTCCTCCAGCACGTCGAGTCGAACCCGCCCAACCTTGAGAGCCAGGTCGATCAGTCTTCCCACGCCGTTGGTCGCCAGCCGGACTCGGCCGGCATCCTGGCCCCGGGCAATGGTGGGGTCGAAAGGCTCCCACTGGTCGGTCCAGATCTCGGCCCAGGAACGCAGCTCCCACCTGCCGTTGACCTGTACCAGACCCCAGACCGGCCGCGCCTCCAGCCCCGCAGTCTGGGCCAGCGCCACCAACAGCACGACCCGTTCCACCTCGTTGCCTTCGCGAGTCCTCAACACCCACGATGGAGACCGCATTCCCGGGCCTTTGCGAACCGCAACGTTACGACTGACCCAGCCATTGAGGTTGGTCGCCACCGCGTGGGGCCGGGAGTCTTTTCCGGCCGCCTTCAAGGCGGTCTCACGGAGCGTGGAATCTGGCTGGTACAGCGACCAGAGCGGGTCGCTTTTGCTGTCCGGCATAGAGTCCAACGGTGCCCCGGCAGCCCGGGGCCCCACCCGAATGGTATCCCCGTTGCGGATCTGCCACCCACCCTCGAAGGGCGCGATCCCCCCTGGGATACGGGCACCAGCCGGTCCCAGTGTAGCCACCACTGAGATCGACTTGCGGACCGGTGCCACACTGCTGTCGGGGAGATACTGTGGCGCATTGGGGCTCAGGTCCCACTTCGGCGTGGGCAGCGCCCGAAAGTTCGCCTGTACCATTTCAAACGCCGAGCGATCCATAACGACGCCGAGCGGATACCGGGTCCTCACCGGCATACCCACGGCATCGATCCAGCGGGATACCGGCAGTCCATCAGTAAGGTTGTCGACCCGCCAGGCTCTCACCGTGTCGGCGTGAGCCACCGACCAGCGCTTGAGATTCTGGTTGTATTCCGCGCTGTCGGGGACCACGAACAGTGACTCCTGGGCGACGGTGTATCGCTCCTGCCGCAACTCCATGCTGACCGGGTCGAAGACATCGGTGGTGAGCCGGTCGCCCACCTTGGGCAGGCCACGCGAGGCGATGATCAGAGGAACCGCACTCGGAAGCACCACCGGACGTCGCAGCCGAATCTGCAGGGTCTCGGCCGAAGTGCGTTCGGGCGCCGCGATCAGGAACAGCAGCGAATCGCCTTCGACCCTGCCGCTGCGCTCCTCTCGTCCGCTCTCGGTCAGCACGTAGGTCAGGAATCCCTGAAGCTGGAGCCCTCGGGAGTAGAACTGCTGGGTCATAACGCTGGTCCGCCGAAGCCCCAGGTTGGCCGGCGGCATGTCGATGGTTACCAGTTCCACTACCCGGAGCCCGGCTTCCACGGTGTCGACCGTGAAACTCTCCAGCCCCACCTGGCGCTCCCCCAGCCGGATGGCCTGGAAGGCAGCGCCGGGCGGGACCGGCCAGCGCGAAGCGCTCTCCCGGCTGGGGCGGCCGAGGTAATGGCGAATGACCAGCCAGCCGAGTGCCCCAATCCAGAGCGTGAGGATCAGAGTCGCGAGGGTGCGGCGGGTGATCGATCCGGTCAACGCGAAGGAAGTCATGATCCCTGCTGAAGGTATGGTTCGACCGCGCCACGTTCGGCCGGCGAGGCTACCACGATGTGCAGTTCGGCGGGATACCTGGTGGAACGAGGGCGGTCGCGAAAGGTCTCCACCAGCGCGACTGCGGCTTCTTCCGGCGAAAGAGTGCTGCCGCCAAGTCCAGCCAGGGGGGCCGCGACCAGGTGAAGTTCCCACCCCTCGGCCCGGTGCCAGGCCGAGGTGAGCGCCCGCCGAACGGTGTCTCGCGAGGCAGCCCTTTCCTTCCCTTGGATCACGATGTGAAGCACGAACTCGGCGGCCAGATCTCCGGCGCCGGTGATGACGGCGGAACCTACATCGAGCGGAGCCTGGACCCGGCGCAACTGGCGGAGGGAGTCACCACCCTCCCGGTCCAGCGCCTCACTGGCAAGGCCGACCGGCTCGAGATGCTCATCGGCGGCTCGGACCACGGCATTCACTTTGAGTTGTCCCAGCCCGGTTTCGGTCAGCCGAATCACGTGTCTCCCGCTTCCCGGGCTCGCCGGTACATCTCCCGAGCATCTTCCACCTTGCCCAGCCGGTCGAACACCCGCCCCAGCAGCCGGAAGGCCTTTCCACTGGGCGGACCCAGCTCCACCGCCTTCTCCAGCGCGATCTGAGCGCCCTTGAGGTCGCCCGCCTGATTGAGCGCCTCTCCGAGGTAGTAGTGGGCCAGGGTGTTCTGGGGCTCGAGGCTGATCGCCTTGCGGAGAGCGTCGGCGGCCTGGCCAGCCACCCCTTTCCGCCAGAGGACCAGTCCGAGGGTGAGGTGGGCTTGCACGTGCGCCGGCGAAAGCCGAAGGGCCCGGCGCAGATCGGTTTCGGCCTCGCCGTACTGCTTCAGTCGGCCGTGAATTGCACCCCGGGAAACCAGCAGGTTCACATCATCGGGCGAAGTGCGGATCGCCGCGGAGAGCTGCTCCAGCGCTTCACCCGGATCGCCGGTGGTCTCCAACAGCGCCGAGAGATTGTTCCGGGCGGCGACATGGCTGGGGTCCAGTGCCAGCAGTTCGCGATAGCGCTGGATCGACTCACTGACTCGGCCCCGGCCGGTGGCTTCTACCGCGCGGCGGTAGAGTCGCTCGGCAGGAGATTCGTCAGTGCGCGGCTCGGTGGCGACCAGATCGTCCTGAGGGACCAGGGCGGAGAAGGGCCGCTGAGGGTAGCCGACATCCGGCTCATCGGAGACCGGCTCGCCCTCGAGACCCGACGTCCCGAATAGCTCGTTTACCAGGGAATCGAGTCCCGTGGCCCTCGAGTTGTGGAGCGGCATGTTGAGTCGCGTGAAGGTCGCGCCCGAAGAACCGGCGCTCTTCATGAATGATCATAGGGTCGGGCGCCGGAGAAAAGGTGCGACTGGTGACGTCTTGACCGTCGCGACCGTCGCGACCGTCCCTATTAGACTTGGGATGATTCTCCCCTTCACCGATCAGCCCAGGACCTGAATGACCGACCGTGCCGAACGGATCGAGCGGATTCGCGAGCTTCTGGAGGATCGGCGCCACCCGGAGCGACGGGTGGGGATCTTCTCGGCCACCAATCTGACTCGGCTGGTGCTCCGCTTCGGAGCCATGGCACTGGCTGCGGTCCTGGTTCAACGGATCCTCGGCACCGGGGTAGTGGGGGGAGTGGTTGCCGCCGTGGCGGTAGGGGCCGCCGATGCGGGAGTGGCGCGGCTCTGGAAACGGATCGGACGGCAGGTGCAGCAGGCTTGGACCACCATCGGTATCGTGGGGGCGTGTCTCTTGGTGCTTCTGGCCATTCTGATGAGTAACTCACCGTCGGCCAAATCATCGGTGAGCGGATTCTTCACCCGGTGGATCGCCGAGAAAAATGCGGCCCTCGACGCTAGGCAGCGGTCTCAGCGGGTGGTAATAGACACGGTAGCCGCCACTCACCCCCGCTGGCGAATCCTCCACGATGGCGGGGTACTCCGCTTCGCGACCTACGACGAGGCCTTCAAGGCCTGCTCCGACATCGGTGCGGGGTGGAGCCTTCCTTTCGAGCTCGGACAGTGGCCCAAGCTGGATCGCTATCCCGACTTCGGCGGCCGGCAGGTGAGTGTCTGGGGCTTTGGGCACCGGGGGATTCAGGTGGGCGATGGAAAAGCGCCGGCGGTGATGTCAATGGGCAATAGCCGGCCTACCGAAGTGCGGCCAGTCCTCTGCATGCAGACGGGGAGCTGACCATGTTCGGCTCAATCCCCATCATGGTGAAGGACGCGGACCTCGAGAAGATGAGCGACGCTGCTCTGGCTACTCTCGAAGACAAGCTGCTGCTGGAGTCGGAGCTGGACACTTCGCCCCGAGGCCGATTTTCGGCCGGGAAGGGCGTGGTCTACGTCCTCAGCGCGATCGGCATCGCGATCTGCCTGGGCCTGATGTCCCGGCTGCCGACTGAAAAACTGGGTCCGCTGAACATTCCGATTTACCTGGCGGCTCTGTTTGCGGGGATCCTGGGCGGGCACTGGGTGTGGAGCGTGGCTGGACAGTCGATCCGTACCGGAGTCCGGTGGCTCTTGAACCACTGGCCGGTGGTACTGTACCTGGGAGCACAACTGTACTCCTTGGCGGGAGGTTCGGCATCGTAAGGGCGACGGTCGCAACGGTCGGGGGCAGATGAGACAGTGCCTGTGCACCCCGCGACCGTCCTGACCGTCCCGCCCGTCCCTGTTGTGCCCCAGCCTTGAATCCGCCCTATCACCCCCCGTACGGTCCCGTGCTATGGCTCAAGAGTACCTCGTCGTCCGCGGCGCCCGGTAACACAACCTCAAGA
>CAZOES010000182.1:0-8016 GCA_964578865.1 uncultured Gemmatimonadaceae bacterium
GCGGAGGCCGCGATCGCCGGGCCGCACCCGGGGCCGTAGCAGCCGCACATCGGCTCCAGGCCCCGCGGTCCGCCGCTTTCCGGGAGGTTGGCGTCATGACCGGGGAGGCCTCCGGCCAGCGCCCGAATCAGGGCCGGGGGGACAAAGGGCATGTCCCAGGCGACCACTACCACCGGGGCGCGCAGCTGAACCGCGGTGTAGAGGCCCCCCAGGGATCCGAGACCGGCCTTGATGTCGGGAGCGACTTCGAGATCGCTGCGCCAGCGGGGTGCGTCGGGGGAATTGGCGATCAGCAGCGGCCGCTCGCCCAGTGCGGCGAGAAATGAGTCGGCCAGGATGTCGAGGATCCGCCGGCCGCCAACCGTTTCCAGACCCTTGGGCTCGCCGCCGAAGCGAGTGGCCCCGCCGCCCGCGAGGATCGCCCCACGGATCCGAGGTCTGGTCTGGTCGCTCAGTAGCGTCGTCCCCGTTTCCGTTCGAGGACTACGTCGAAGCCGATGGTGGCGGTCAGAATATGCTTGCCCACGAAGTCATAGGGTGGCTTGAGATTCTGCCGATCGGTGTTGTGGGTGACCCGGGCCGCTTGAACGTAGTTGTCACGCAACTCGAAGCGGAACTGGTAACCCCGTCCGATCACCGCCACCACCCCGCCGCCGAACGAAAGGTATGGCTTCACCGTCGAGGGGTTCTCATCCTCGAAGAGGGTCACCGTGGAAGTGATCCCGGGCGTGGCGGTGGAGATCTGTCCGGTGGTCTTGATGAAGCTCTGCTGGGTAATCATCAGGCCGACATTGGCCCGCACGTACGGGTGTAACGGCTGGCGGCTGGCCACCCGGTAAACCAGTCCTCCCGAGAGTGCGGCCGACGAACCGCGCCGGCTGGACCGGCCAATGTCCCTGCAGAGTTCCTGGGTGATGGCCAGGGAGAACTGCGAAGTAATGCGGCAATCGTCTTCGCTGCCCAGTCCCAGCAGCTGAGCCTCCACGTTGATGCCGAGATGGTTGCCGGGGAAATAGGTGCTGGAGAGCACGACGGCGAGACTGCGGGAGAAGGCACGGCTGAGCGAAAGGGTGTCGGTCTCACTCGCATTTGCGACGAAGGGCTGGTTCCCGACACTCCACAGCGTTCCGCCACCGGAGGACTGGCCGATGCCGAGACTGAACATCAGTCTGGCCTGGTCGGCAGTTTGAGCGCTCGTGACGGTGGCCGAAAGCAGCGACGCGAGGGCCACCAGCGGGGGGAACAGCAGCCGATTCATCTCACACCAGGGGCAGGGTGATTATTGCCGGAGGACAGCGGGCCGGATGGAGACGGCGCCACCCCCCGGCCCCAGCACAGGCCCTAGAAGGAGAAACCCAGTCCAACCCGGAGTTCGGGGCCGCCCTCCCACTCGGATCGCTTCCCGTCCTTGATCACCGCATTGGGACGATCGGGATCGGAGGAGGGCTGGGCCGCGGGCTCATCGAGGTATGAGCTGGGATAGTTGAGCTTCCAGAAGAGCTGCCGGGCTTCAGCCCGGAGGAAAAGATTCTGGGTCACGTAGGCCCGAAGACCCGCCGCCGGAACCAGGTACAGCTTGTTGCCGAACTTGAAGCCGCTGGAGTCCGACACACTGCCGGGGAGACTGGTGCTGTGGGCCCAGCCCACCGAGCCGCTGATAAAGGGCGCCAGCCGATGCCAGGTTTTCTTCCCCGTCAGGTTCAGCTGCATGGTCAGCTCGATCATGGTGAGGTCTTGATCGAACGGTCCGGTCTTCCGGGTGGCAATGCTGTCATCGGCACTCACCACGAAGCGCTCCAACTCGGCCTTCTGCACCGTGAGGCCGAACTGAATCGGGGCCGAAAGCCGGAGGTCGAAGCGGGCCCCGTAGGAACGGCCGTTGTGCGGTCCCACCCCGACTTTGCCACCGTCTCCGCCCACATCGCCATAGAGCAGGGTGATCGACTTGCCGTACTTGATGTCGCGGTAGGGCGAATGGGCCGGGTCGTGGCCGACCTGGGCCTGAAGAGTGCTCGTTGCCAGACAAGCGATTGTAATTGTTGTGGTCAGTCGCATGAACGAAGATAGTCGAGGAGTACCGAGTACCGAGTACCGAGAGTCGAGCCAGCCCTGAGCTCGGTACCCGGTACTCGGTACTACTGACGAAGATCCCGCCCGGTCATCTCACTGGGTGGGTCTATGCCGAGGAGACGGAGAACGGTCGGTCCTACATCACAAAGAGCGCCCCCGGCACGAAGGTGGTCGGCTCCGGCCCGGACCGCCACGAAGGGTACCGGGTTGGTGGTGTGGGCGGTGTGCGCCCCGCCGGTTTCGGGGTCAATCATCAATTCGCAATTGCCGTGATCGGCGGTCACCAGCACCGTTGCCCCGGCCGATTCGGCGGTGGTGAGGATCCGGCCCAGACACTGGTCCACGGTCTCCACCGCGGTGATGACCGCCGGCAACACCCCAGTGTGTCCTACCATGTCTGCATTGGCAAAGTTGCAGAGCATGAAGTCGTGGGCTTTCCGGCTGATCGCCTGGGTCAGCACATCGGTAATGCCCACCGCGCTCATCTCCGGCGCCAGATCGTAGGTAGCCACTTTCTGTGAGGCAACCAGCGACCGCTCTTCGCCCTTGTAGGGTGGCTCGTACCCACCGTTGAAGAAATAGGTGACGTGAGGGTACTTCTCGGTTTCGGCGGTGCGCAGCTGGGTCCGGCCATGGTCGGCCAGCACTTCGGCCACGATCCTGGCCATGGTGAACGGCGGAAAAGCCTGAGGTACCGGGAAAGTCCGGTCGTACTGGGTCATGGTGACCATCGAGGTCCGGGGACGGTCGCTCACATCGAACCCATCGAACCCCTCGGTCTGCAACGCCCGGACGATCTGACGCATCCGATCGCTGCGATAATTGAAGCAGAAAATGCCATCCCCGTCACGGATCGGCGCGACCGGCTTTCCCTCCTTCACGATCACGATCGGTTTGACGAACTCGTCGGTCTCGCCCTTGGCCAGGGCCGCCTGCACCGCGCCGGCCGGATCCTCGCTGGGAGTACCGATGCCCCGGACCATGGCATCGTAACCGATCCTGGTTCGCTCCCAGCGGCGGTCCCGGTCCATCGAGAAGTAGCGCCCCACCAGCGAGGCAATGACTGCCCGGCCGGGGGCGATGCGGGCAATATCATCCTGCAGCTTGCGAACCACCTGCTCGCCGATGGTCGGCAGGGTGTCACGGCCATCGAGAAAGCCGTGAACGGCGATGCGGGGCAGATCGAACCGCACTCCCAATTCGAGGCAGGCAAGGAGATGCTCGTCGATGGCGTGGACCCCGCCCGGGCCCAGCAGTCCCAGCAGGTGGAGGGTGCCGCCACTTTTCTTGAGGTTGCGGCAAAGCTCGGCCAGTGGTTCTATCTGATAGAACTTGCCGGACCGGATGCTCTGAGAAATGCGGACCAGATCCTGGGGGACCACCCGGCCGGCACCAAGATTGAGATGACCGACCTCACTGTTACCCATCTGGCCTTCGGGAAGGCCGACTGCGAGCCCGCTGGCTTCCAGCAGCGTGTGGGGCGAGCCGGCCCAGAGGCCATGCCATACCGGAGTCCGAGCCAGCTCGATCGCGTTGCCCTCGCGGGCCTCACGGTAGCCCCACCCGTCCAGGACTACCAGTACGACCGGCCCTTTGGGCCCGCTCCCGTTTGACATGACTCTCCGGCGTTTCTACAATCGTGACCGTGCGTTTCGCGACCCAATCTAGTCCGCCCCGCTGTCAGCTACCAGCCTTGGCGGCGCTGCTTCTCGCTCTCATAACGACTCCTCTGGCGGGACAGGCGGGAGTGCGCCTGGCCACCGATACCCGCTTCTACAAGGCACCCAGTTCCCAGACCCTCGGGACGCTGGTGGCCGGCAGTGATGTGAAGCCGGGACGAACCTCGGGTCGCGCGGTAGAGGTGACGCTCGAGGGCTGGATCGCGTCGCGCTCGCTGGGTTCGTTCAATCGTGATGGATTCAATGCGGTGGCGACCCGTGCCGAGTCGCTGCGCGATGGGCCTAACGGAAAAGTCATCGCCCGCCTGATGAACGGCGTCGGTTTCGTGAAGGCCGAGACCCAGGGTGACTGGGCCAAAGTTCGCCGCACCGTCTGGATCGATTCCCGCGCGGTGACCGGTGGAATTACTGCGCCGGCCGCGGTGGTGCCCGAAGGTCCCGATCGGGTGGAAGTCGGAGTTCGCACTCCCCTCTCCCTCACGCCGGGAGGTTCAACCCTCGGTGCGGTCGATTCGGGCGCCTTTGCCCGGCTGATCGCCCGTTCGGGAGGCTGGAGCCGAATCCAGGTGGAAGCCTGGGTGCCAGATAGCGCGGTTTCCAGCACCCCGCCCGGTGTGCTGGTGGGACTCTCCCAGGCCGAGATTCGTTCCGATCCGGCCAGGTACATCGGACAGGTGGTCCAGTGGCGACTGCAGTTCGTCTCCCTGCAGAAGGCCGATGAGCTTCGCCCGGAGATGCCCGAAGGCGCGTCTTATCTGCTGACTCGGGGACCGCTGCCAGAGCCGGGCTTCGTCTACGTGGTCATTCCATCGGATCAACGGACCAGATTCGAGGCGCTACCGGCGCTCAAGGAACTGCTGGTCCGCGGCAAGATCCGCTCGGCCGCCACCAAGTATCTGCCGACGCCGGTGCTGGATCTGGTGGCGGTCATGGATGGCTTGGGCGACTAGAGGCGTACCCGTCGCACCTCATCCCAGCGGAGCGAGGGACCTGCCATGGATAATTCGAGGGTTTTCGAGCAGCTCCCTCGCGGCAATGCCGCTCGGGATGAGGTGTTGTGGTAGATTCAAGGGCCCAGGCCACTCGGTGTGCCCTATGAACGATCTCCTCCGCCAGCGCATTCTCCGCCGTCTTGAATCCCTCCCCGACGAGCGGGCCTATCAGATCCTCGATTTCATCGAGTTTCTGGAAAGCAAGTACGCCGAACGGTCCAACCCGACCGGAATTCTGGCCAAGATCACCGAGACAGTCGAAGACACCATCCGGGCGGCCAAGCTGCCGGTGCAGGCGATCTCGGGAACTGCAAGCGTGGTCGACAGCGCCTCCAAGCTGATGAAAGGTCTCGCTGCGGCCGGTCAGGCCGTGGTGGACGAAGCGGTGAAGGCCGCCAGCAGCCAGCCGGGTCCGCCGGTGACTCCCGGCGCCGAGCAGCCATCGAAGAGCGTGCCTCCCCCGCCGGGTAATCCTCCCCTCAAGGCCCAGGGCTGATGACCGACACAACGCAGGCCCCCACCCGGCAGGCAACTGCCGGGGCCACCCGGTTTGTCGAAGGGATTGGTCCGCTCGACGCAATTTCGCTGGTGGTCGGCACCATGATCGGCTCGGGTATCTTCATCGTCTCGGCCGATATCGGGCGGCAGGTGAACCCCTGGGGTCCCGGTGCGCTGTTGATCGTCTGGATGGTTACCGGCCTGATGACGGTGACCGGTGCGCTGGCCTATGCGGAAATGGCCACCATGATGCCGACCGCGGGAGGGCAGTACGTTTTCCTGCGCGACGGTCTTAATCCCCTCTCCGGATTTCTCTTCGGCTGGACCCTCTTCACCGTTATTCAGACCGGAACCATCGCGGCGGTGGCGGTGGCTTTCGGCAAATTCCTCAGCGTGCTGATCCCGGGTATCACGCCCGACGTGTATCTCTCGCTGGGCCACTTACCGATGGTTGGCGGAGCGGTCGAGCTGGGACTCTCTCACCAACGGGTGCTGGCGCTCGCCGTCGTGCTGGTGCTCACCCTGATCAATGCCCGGGGCGTGACTCTGGGCGCCACGGTGCAGACGATTTTCGCAGCGGCCAAAGTCGGCGCCCTGGGCTTGATCGTAGTGCTCGGACTCACCCTGTTCCGGCAGCCCGAAGTTGCCTCGGCCAACTTCTCCAATTTCTGGGGAACCGGTTCCTGGTCACTTGCGGTGCTGCCGATTCTCGGTGCCGCCATGGTAGGCTCACTCTTCTCGGCCGATGCCTGGAACAACGTGACCTTCGCCGCGGCCGAGGTTCGCAATCCCAAACGGAACCTTCCACTGGCCCTCGGTCTGGGCACCGCGATCGTTACCTCGCTCTACGTGCTGGCCAATGTGGCCTATCTCAACCTGCTGCCGTTTCAGGGCGCTGCGGACGGTGCCGATGCGCTGGCCCGGGGCATTCAGCACGCGGCCCAGGATCGGGTCGCAGTGGCGGCGGCCGAAGTGATATTCGGACCGGTCGGAGCGATCGGTATGGCCATCGCCGTTATGCTGTCGGCTTTCGGCTGTGTGAACGGACTGGTGCTGGCCGGACCGCGAGTCTATTACGCCATGGCTCGCGACGGGCTGTTCTTTCAGAAGGCCGGCGAGCTCCATCCGACTTACAAGACTCCGACCTTTGGTCTGATGGCTCAGGCGGTGTGGGCCATGCTGCTGTGCCTGAGCGGCACCTACAGCGAGCTGCTGACCTACGTCATCTTCGCCTCGCTGGTCTTCTACTTCCTGACCACCCTGGCGCTGTTTCGCCTGCGGATCACCCAGCCGGACTTGCCCCGTCCGGTAAAGGCTTTCGGCTATCCGGTGCTGCCGGGATTGTATCTGGCCGCAGTGGCGTTCCTGCTTTGGGTATTGCTCAACGACCCGGTGCAGCGGAAATACTCCTTCTTCGGGCTGGCGATCGTCGCCTTGGGTGTTCCGGTGTACTACTTCTGGAAGCCCCGCGGGCGAGGCTGAGCCGGCGGGGCGGCCGTTCACCTCCGCAACCCTTCCTTGCGGGGGCCCGTTCGGGCCTCTATCCTTAGAGATGGAACCCCGAACCAATTCAGGCCTGTCAAACGCCGTTGGCGGCGCCAGACAGGTCTTGTCACATCTGCCCCAGGCATGAGCACGATTCGAGCAACACCGGCGCTGACCTTCGACGACGTCCTCCTCGTCCCGCGCCATTCGACGGTCCACCCCCGACAGGTCTCCGTCACCAGCCGCCTCACCCGTACCATCCCACTGAACATCCCGCTGATCTCCGCCGCGATGGACACCGTCACCGAGGCGGAAATGGCCATCGCCATGGCCCGGTCCGGCGGTATCGGCGTGATCCACAAGAACAGGTCGGTGGAGAAACAGGCGGCCGAAGTCGACCGGGTGAAGCGCAGCGAAAGCGGGATGATTCTCAACCCGGTGACCCTCTCGCCGGATCGTCCCTTGCGGGAAGCTGCCGCCGCGATGTCACGCTATCGTATCTCGGGCGTCCCCATCGTAGACGGCGGCGGCAAACTGGTTGGAATCATCACCAACCGGGATCTTCAGTTCGAACGGAATTTCGATCAGCCGATCCGCGAGGTGATGACCAAGGAGCGACTGGTCACTGCTCCGGTCGGTACCGGTCTCGATGAGGCCGAACGGATTCTGGCCAAGCATCGCATTGAAAAATTGCCGGTGGTCGATTCCACCGGAGTGCTCCGCGGCCTGATCACGGTCAAGGACATTTTCAAGCGGAAACAGTATCCCGAAGGCAACAAGGATCAGCATGGCCGTTTGCGAGTGGCCGCCGCGGTGGGCGGTTCACCCGAGGCGAAGATCCGGGCCAAGGCCCTGATCGATGCCGGGGTCGATGCCATTGTGGTCGACTCGGCTCACGGACACAGCGAGGGCGTGTTGCAGACCGTGGCGCTGCTCCGTCAGGCATTCCCCGATACTCAGCTGATCGCCGGCAACGTGGCGACCGAATCCGGCGCCCGGGAGCTGGTGAAACGCGGGGTGGATGCGGTGAAAGTCGGGGTCGGTCCAGGCAGCATCTGCACCACTCGAGTGGTGACCGGCGTCGGGGTTCCCCAGATCACCGCTATCATCGATGCGGTGCGGGGCGCCGGGGACGTGCCGGTGATCGCCGACGGCGGGATCAAGTACTCCGGTGACCTGGTGAAGGCGCTGGTGGCCGGCGCCGAATCGGTGATGATGGGCTCGATGCTGGCGGGTACCGATGAAAGCCCGGGCGAATCCATTCTTGCCGAGGGCCGTAGGTTCAAATCCAT
>CAZOES010000183.1:0-7916 GCA_964578865.1 uncultured Gemmatimonadaceae bacterium
GTTCGCGGATGGGAACGCGAATTGGAGAGGGCGTTGTCACCGTGAACGACCAGGCTGACCGACTCAATACCGCGCTCGCGGGGCGCTACCGCATCGAGCGCGAGCTCGGCGCCGGCGGCATGGCGACGGTCTACCTCGCGCGCGACCTCAAGCACGACCGCAAGGTCGCCATCAAGGTGCTACGACCGGAGCTGGCGCTGGCGCTCGGGCCGGAACGATTCCTCCGCGAGATAGCGACCACGGCGAACTTGCGGCACCCGCACATCCTGCCGTTGTACGACTCGGGTGCGGCCGGCTCCTTCCTCTACTATGTGATGCCGCTGATCGAGGGGGAATCGCTGCGTGACCGGCTCAATCGTGAGAAGCAGCTGCCGGTCGACGAGGCGCTCGCCATCGCGCGCGAGATCGCCGACGCGCTGGGCTACGCCCACCAGCGGGGCATCGTCCATCGCGACATCAAACCCGAGAACATCCTGCTCGAAGGCGGTCACGCGGTGGTGGCTGACTTCGGCATCGCTCGCGCCATCAGCAGCGCCGGCGGCGACCAGCTGACATCGACCGGCATGTCGGTGGGTACCCCGAGCTACATGAGCCCCGAGCAGGCGATGGCCGAGCCGATGATCGACGGTCGGGCCGACATCTACGCTCTCGGCTGTGTCCTCTACGAGATGCTGCTGGGGGAGCCGCCCTTCACCGGAGCGACGGCCCAGGCCATCGTGGCCAAGGTGCTGACCGCGAAGGCGCCATCGCTCACCAGTCTGCGCAGCACGGTGCCACCGGCGGTGGATCAGGCGGTGCATCGGGCACTGCAACGTACCCCGGCCGATCGATTCCCCACGGCGGCGGCATTTGGGGAGGCGCTGGCTCCAGGCACCGCCGGCGGAATCACATTGACAAAAAGCTCCCGCCGTTTCGCGCTCCCGGCCGGCATCGCCGTGGTGCTTGCCATCGGCGCCTTCATGGCGCTCCGCAATCGCCTACCCGCCGGCGGAGCTGCCGATAACACTCTCCGCACCATCGCGGTCCTGCCCTTCCGAAACATCTCCCAGGACACGGCGCAGGGATACTTCAGCGCCGGCATGACCGAGGAAATCGCGACCCAGCTCTCCCGGATCGGCGCCCTCAAGGTTCTCGGCCGCAGCGCCACCGCGCCTTATGAAGGAAAGACTGACCGGCTGCAGCGAATGGCGGCGGACCTGAAGGTAGGAAGTGTGGTGGAAGGGAGTGTTCGACTGGCGGGTAACGCGGTCCGCATCGGTGTAGAGCTGACCGATGTGCGCACCGGCCAGTCGCTCTGGGCCGAGACCTACGATCGGCGGATCGACGACATCTTTGCGGTTCAAGGTGACGTGGCGAAGCAAGTGACTCTGGCGCTGCAGGCGACGCTCACGCCGGCAGAGTCAATCCGGGTGGGACACATCTCCACCCGGAACCCGGAGGCCTACAAGCTTTATCTCCGCGCCATGGAGCAGAGACCCTTCCTTCGGGCAGGCAACCAGGCTCAGACCGACCTGCTCCACCAGGCCATCAAGCTTGACCCGGACTTCGCCCTGGCCTACGCCTCCCTGGCTCGCTCCTACATGTTCCGGGGGGTCGCCGGTGAACCGAACTGGATCGACTCCGGCTTTGCGGCGGTACGAAAGGCGCTCGCACTCGATTCAACCGAAGCCCAGGCCTGGTTCGCCCTGGGTGATCTGCTGGTGAAGCCCGAGAAGTACTCCGACGCCCGCCGGGCCTACCTGAAAGCGCTGGAACTCCGGCCCGGTCATGATGGCGCGATGGCCGATCTGGCCAACGTCTATGTGGCACTGGGTCGATTCGATGAAGCGCTCGACTGGGCCCTCAAAGCCCAGCAGAGAGCCCCCGCCCAGCCGCATGGCTGGTATCATGTCGGGCTGCCGCTGCTTGGGCTGGCGGACGACGAGGCAACCGAGCGTTATCTGCTGGGCGGAGACCGGAAGATTCCGGGACAGTTCCGCATTCAGGGACTGCTGGTCTGGCTGGATCTTCGACGGGGCAACAATCAATCGGCCACCGAGCGGGCCAAACAGCTCATCAGCAACAATCCCGACAACACCGAGGGCCCACCGATCCGGGCTGAGCTCGCGATGGCGGTGAATGATCCCGAGGCCTTAACCCTGCTCGAACCGCTGGCCCGCCAGGATCCCGAATCCCAGGGTCAGATGCTGACCGAATCGATGCGTTCGATGTACGCCCTGACCCTGCAACGGGCCGGCAAGGCAGGGGAAGCCAACACCTTGTGGGCCAAGTCCGCTGCTGCGGCCGAGCGGAACATCAAGGTTGGCCACGAAGGGTACGCTGCCTCGATGGAACTCTCGGCGATTCACGCGATCCAAGGCCACACCGGAGAGGCGCTCGACTGGCTGGAGAAAGGCTACCGGGCCGGCTTCAAGGACTATGTGATTCTGGAAGTCGATCCATTCTTCGCATCGCTTCATCCGGAACCCCGCTACCGGGCCGTGGTCGCGCATATGAAGCAGGATGTGGCCGATATGCGAGCCCAGGCAGCCAAGGCCCATCCGGAGATCTTCGCGCCATGATCCCTGCGACGCTCGCTTCCGCCCTCTCCGACCGCTACCGCATCGAGCGGGAGCTGGGTCAGGGCGGGATGGCCACGGTGTATCTGGCCGAAGACCTCAAGCATCATCGCAAGGTCGCCATCAAAGTCCTCCGGCCGGAGCTGGCCGCGGTAATCGGCCCCGAGCGATTTGTCCGGGAGATCCGGACCATCGCCAATCTCCAGCATCCCCATATCCTGGGCCTGATCGACAGCGGCGAGGTCAGCGGCACGGCGTACTACGTGATGCCGTTCGTCGACGGCGAATCGCTGCGCGATCGTCTGACCCGGGAGAAGCAGCTTCCAGTCGCCGATGCCATCCGGCTCGCCACCGAGGTTGCCGGCGCCCTCGACTACGCCCACCGCCATGGCGTGATCCATCGCGACATCAAGCCGGAAAACATCCTGCTGCACGACGGCCGAGCCCTGGTGGCCGACTTCGGCATCGCCCTGGCGGTCTCCAGCGCCGGCGGCAGCACCCGGATGACCGAGACCGGGATGTCGCTCGGCACGCCGCATTACATGTCGCCCGAACAAGCCATGGGCGAACGGGAGATCACCGCCCGCTCGGACGTGTACGCGCTGGGCTGTATCAGCTACGAGATGCTGGTGGGCGAACCGCCCTTCACCGGACCGACGGCCCAGGCGATCATCGCCAAGGTGATGACCACCGAGCCCGCCAGCCTCACGTCGCAGCGGAAGACCGTGCCTCCGGCCGTCGAGGATGCGGTTCTCACCGCACTGCAGAAGCTGCCGGCAGACCGGTTCGCGACGGCGGCGGAGTTCGCCAAGGCGCTGGAGGGACGGTCAGACGGTCAGACGGTCAGACGGACAGGCGTTCAACCACGAACCGCCGAACCGCCGGACCGCCGGACCGCCTTGCAGGTGGCACTCGCCCTCACCACGATTGCTCTCATCGCAGTGTCGGCCTGGGCCCTGCTGCGGGGCAAGGCTTCCAGTGGACCCACGGTCTACGACGCCGTCCTTCCCGAACGTGCCCCCATCAGCTTCGGGCTTACCTCATCCAACGTCGCCCACGGTGAATCGTTCCGGAATATCACGGTTGCTCCTGCCGGCGATCGGGTGGTCTACGCGGCAGCCCCGGGTGATACGACCACGCTCTGGATTCGCAACCTGCTCGACGAAGAAGCCCGTCCACTGGCGGGGACCGTTGGTGCAACGGCACCACGCTTCTCCCCCGACGGTGCCCATGTAGCCTACCTGCTGGGCGATGACGTCATGCTGGTCTCGCTCACAGGCGGGGAGCCGCGGGTCTTGTTGTCCGGCAGCGTCAGCACCGATGCCGTGAACTGGCTCAGCCCGACTCAGCTCATTGTCGGCACCGAGGACGGCTTCCGCGGAAACTGGGTAGACATTCAAGGTGGTGCACCGCGAACCCGCCGGATGGCTCGTTGCCCGTTTGCCCGGCTCATCCCCCAATCCAATCGACTGATCTGCAGCTACAATCGCTCCGCCACCGTCCTCGACCCGGAGAATGACACCCGGTGGCCGATGCGGATGACGAAGCCGGATGGATCGCCGGGCGACCCGGTTGCGGGAACCGGATTCATCCCGATTGGCGGGAAATACATCATCTATTTCGCAACCGACGGCATGCTGGTCGGGGCACGTTTCGACACCCGGACCTATCTCGTCTCACGCCCGGTGCGGTTGCTGAGTGGCATTCGCAGGGAGACCCTGGGTGAGGGGCAGTTTGATATCGCCGGCAACGGCACCCTCGTCTATGCCCGAGGGGTCGATGCCACCCAGGGGCGGGTCGTGAAGCTGCGGGCTGGTGGGGTGCCGGAGCCCCTGCCGGTCCCGGCCGCCGATTTCCAGCGTCTCGGCCTGAGCCGTGACGGCCGCTGGCTTGCGGCGGCAGTGACCGGGATGCAACACAGCGAGCTGCGCATCTACGACCTGATCAATCGCCAGGAATCGATCTGGGCCGAAGGGGATATGGTGCGTCACCCGCTCTGGAGCCGTGACGGCCGCTCGTTGATGTACGGCATCGTCGAGGGGGGACGCTGGCGTCTGCTCCGGGGCGAACCAGGCTCAGGAGCCGAGCCGGTCACCTTCTTCGACACGACGTACAGTGGTCAGCCCGGCCTCGATCCGGTCGATTGGCATGATGAGCACGCCGCCATCGCCCAGGACTGGTCGAACTTCAGCACCCTTCGCTTCGACCCCACTGCGGCAAAACCGGTCTTCGAGACCCTGGCGACGGGTGCAACGTTCGGAAGTGTCTCCGGGAATGGCAAGCTGTTGAGCTATCAGACGCAGCAGAATAACCGGATCATGGTGATGGGCCTGGGCCCTGGAATGCGCCGCTGGCAAGTCGCATCAGTCGGAGCCGAACCGATCTGGCTCACGGCAACCGAACTGCTGTTCCGCGATGGTTTCAGCTGGTACAAGGTTACCGTGAATCCGGAGACCGGAGAGCCCGGGGGTCCGCCGGTCTTCTGGGCGAGGGATCCCCGGTTCTCCGATACTTCAGGCTGGTCGAATCGCCCGACCACGGACGGCGCCATCATTTACGTCCAGGCGCCGGACGAGCATGGCAGCGCATATCTCCGGGTCATCCCCAACTGGGTGGCCCACATGAAGGCCGCCGTCGACAGCGCGGGGAAGTGACTCCGATGACCATGGAGCGTCTCTCCGAGGCTCTCGCCGATCGCTACCGGGTCGAGCGAGAACTCGGCCAGGGCGGCATGGCCACGGTGTATCTCGCCGAAGATCTCAAACACCATCGCAAGGTCGCCCTGAAAGTGCTGCGGCCGGAACTCGCCGCGCTGGTAGGGGCGGAACGCTTCACCCGTGAAATACGGCTGTCTGCGGGTCTCACCCATCCAAACATTTTGACTGTGCTGGATTCGGGGGAAACGCCCGACGGCGACCGCGCACCGCTATGCTGGTACACCATGCCGTTCATCGACGGCGAATCGCTGGGTGACCGGCTTGGCCGGGAGGGAACCCTGTCGTTGCCGGAGGCCGTCAGGCTCACGCGAGAAGTGGCCGATGCATTGAGTCACGCGCACGCCCGCGGGATCGTGCATCGCGACCTCAAGCCCGACAACATTCTGCTCACCAACGGCCATGCCTTGGTCGCCGATTTCGGGATTGCCTGGCCCATGGAACGGGCCCAGGGCGATCGCTTGACCGATACCGGCCTGGTGGTAGGCACCGCCGGCTACATGAGTCCGGAGCAGGCCGCGGGGGACCGGTCGCTCGACGGACGCAGCGACCTCTTCGCACTCGGATGTGTGTTGTACGAGATGGTGGTGGGCCAAATGCCGTTCGACGCGCCAACGCCCCACGCCCGGATCGCCCGGGCTTTTTCGGGCCAGTACACCCCGGTCGGCCGGCTCCGTCCGGAAACCAAAGTCCTCGATCCCCTGCTCAGCCGGTTGCTCGCACCGGATGTGAACGCCCGCTTTCCCGACGTGGCGGCCTTCCTGAAAGACCTGGATGCCCTCTCCACCATCTCTGGCCCGGTAGCCAAGGCTGAGCCGGAGAAACCGATTGTCCGATCAGTGCCTCGGGGTGCCCTGGTCGCAGTGGGAGTCGTCTTGCTGCTGCTGCTCGCCGGCGGGCTGTACCTGCGTCGTGGCATCGGTCTGCCGGACGAATCGGTCGGTCTCGCCATTGTGCCATTCACGGCACCGGGTCAAACCGAGCATGATCGCGCCCTCGCCCAGACCCTGGTTCCTGGCCTGGCCAGACGACTCGCCCTGCTTCCGCAGATCGACCTCTCCGCCAGCCACGACCTCGGTAGCGGGGAGTCGGGTTCCGACTCGGCTGAAGTTGGTCGCTATGCGCTGCGGGTCGGAGCGCGCTATGTGTTGGCAGGTGGGTTACGCTGGGAGGAGCGCGGCGGGGTGATCCAGCTTCAGCCTCGGCTGCTGGAGATCTCCGTAGGAGCACCGCCGGTAGTACGCTGGAGCGATTCGCTTTCGGTGGCGCCGGCGGAACTGTTCCGGGCCGAGATTCGCATCGTACATAGCCTCGCGGCTGTGCTGCATCGCACCCCTCGGGGTGACAATGCCGCGCGGCTCGAGGCAATCCCGACCAGAGTGCCTGCGGCATATCTCGAGTACCTCCAGGCCCTGATGGAACTCGATGATGACCCGGTCGATCCGCAAACCCGGCTGGACCGGGCCGTCGCCCTCGACTCCAATTTTGCGCTCGCATGGGCCAGCCTCAGCGCCCAATGCGCCCTGAACTACCGCAATACCCAGAGCCCGGTGAGCCGGGCCTGTGCCGAGCGAGGAGCCCTGCGGGCCATGGCGCTGGACTCGAACCTTGCCGATTCGCGGTACGCCGCGGGTTTGTACGCCCGCCATGTGCTGCAGGATTTCCCCCAGGCGCGGATCCACCTGGAACGCGCGGTGGCGCTGGCGCCGTGGAATGCCGGGAATTCGACGATGCTGGTGGCGGTGTTGATGTCACTCAACCAATGGGACCAGGCCCGGGGACCCGCCAATCGAGCCGAGGCGCTGGAGCCGCAGAACATTCAGGGGATGCTCCGGGTGGCCGATATCGCGATCGCCCAGCATCAGTATGGCGAGGCCGGCGCGGCACTCGACCGTGCCACCAAGGTCGATTCGCTAACCAGCATCCCGATCGCTCTTCGCGCCCTGGCCCTGATACAGCAGGGTGATCTCGCCGGTGCCCAGCGTTACCTCGGCCAGGCGCCCTATGCCGGTTCGCGGCTGGCAGCGATCGCGGCTCGCGGGCTGCTCTACGGCAGAATCTGGTTCTATGGGCCTGCCGTTCGAGAAGAGCTGCTGGCAGCTCCGGTAGAGGTGTTCGAGAGCCACCAGTCTCGTCGAATGCTCGCCTTTGCCCAGATTCATTGGCTCGCCGGCCGGACTGAGCGGGCCCGTCAGGCCGCCAGGGCCGCGATCCCATGGGCCCGACAGGATGTGGCAGCGAATCCCACCAACGATGAAGAAGGGATGCGGCTCGCCTTCGCGCTGGCGCTGGCGGGACAGCAGACCGACGCCGTCAAAGAGGGCGCCCGCAGCTCGGCGCTGCGCCCGGTGAGCCGCGACGCCCGCAACGGACCGTGGACCCAGCTCACCTTCGCCGAACTGCTGGCCGTCGCCGGGGCCAGGGATAGTGCCATCGCGGTGCTGACGGGACTGATCGGCCGCCCCGGACCGGCAACACCCGGGTGGATTGCCACCGATCCCTTTCTCGCTCCGCTCGCGGGTAATCCTGCATTCGATGCCCTTATCGGCACGGCCCAGACTGAGGGAACATGAACGACGGTTTGGTGCTCCTCACCGCCGCCCTCGCCGACCGCTACCGCATCGAGCGGGAGCTGGGCCAGGGC
>CAZOES010000184.1:0-3886 GCA_964578865.1 uncultured Gemmatimonadaceae bacterium
GGGCTATCCAGAACTGAGCAGAAGTTCGAATCACACCCCTGTAGCACTTAGCTGTTAGCTATTATCCTACAGAAACCATCCGATGCGCATAGCCATATCAACCGGCGGCGGCGACGCTCCAGGTCTCAACGCGGTGATCCGCGCGATCGTACTCTCGGCCTACAACCGGGGCTGGCACACCTACGGCATTCGGCGGGGATACAACGGCCTGCTGGGGGATGACGGGATCATGGCCCTCACCCCCGACAAGGTCAGAGGCATCACTCATCTTGGCGGCACCATCCTGGGCACCACCAACCGGGGTAATCCATTCCGCTGGGTGGTGAAAGACCTGAACGGGCGGGACAAAGAAGTGGATCGCTCCGACGATCTGATCGCCGCCTTCTCGGCCAGCGGATTCGACGCGCTGATTTCGATTGGCGGCGATGGCAGTCTCAAGATTGCGCACGATCTCTGGAAGAAGGGCATGCCGGTGGTTGGAGTACCCAAGACCATCGATAACGATGTGATGGGGACGCTGGCGACCTTCGGCTTCGATACCGCGGTCAGTACCGCCACCGAGGCAATCGACAAGCTCCACTCCACGGCCGAGAGCCATGAGCGGGTGATGGTGGTGGAGCTGATGGGGCGGGATGCCGGATGGATCGCGCTGCACAGCGGGATCGCCGCCAGCGCCGACGTGATTCTCCTGCCCGAGATACCCTTCGATATCGAAAGGGTCTGCAACAAGATCCGGGCTCGTGAAGCTGCCGGGCGGCATTTCAGCATCGTGGTCGTGGCGGAAGGCGCCAAGCCGCTGGGAGGCGAGAGTCTGATCATCGAGCGACGCTCGGCCGGTACGGTAGATCGGCTGGGCGGCATCGGCTCGATGGTGGCGAAGGCGATCGGGGACCGGACCGGGAAGGAGACTCGCAGTCTGGTGCTGGGGCATATCCAGCGGGGCGGGTCACCCACCACGTTCGACCGGCTGCTGGCTTTGCGGTTCGGCAGCGCGGCGCTCCGGGCGGTGGCGGATGGAGCCTTCGGAATGATGGTCGGGTATGCCCCGCCCGAGATCGTGCGGATCCCCATCATCGATGTGGTGGGCCGGATGAAGAACGTCAATCTCGACTCCGATACCGTGCTGACGGCGAGGGACTTGGGGATCAGCCTGGGTGATTAGTGGGCTAGTGGGCTAGTAGCCTAGTGGGCCAGTAACTGCACGCAGGCCCAGCCCACTAGCCCACTTGCCCACCAGCCCACTAGCCTACTGAATGACCAAGCCGATCTACCCTTTCAGCAGGACCGATTCGGTCGTCGACATCCTCCACGGCGAGCGGATCCCTGATCCCTATCGCTGGCTAGAGGACGGCGATTCCCCTGAGACCCAGGCCTGGACTGCGGCTCAGAATGCGGCCACCAGGGCCTACCTCGAGGCGGCTCCTTCCCGCGACGCCATCCGCAGGCGACTGGAACAGCTCCTCACGATCGGCGCCATCTCGGCGCCCAGTCCGGCCAAGGGACGCTACTTCTATCAGCGCCGGGACGGGACCCAGAATCAGCCGGTGCTCTACGTCCGCACCGGGGTCGAGGGAGAGGATCGGGTGCTGCTCGATCCCAACGCGCTGGATGCGGCCGGCACCACGGCGCTCGATTGGTTTTTCCCGAGTGACGACGGGGCGCTGCTGGCGTTCGGAGTTTCCCAGAATGGCAGCGAGGAAAGCGTCCTCCGGATTCTGAAAGTGGACTCCGGTGTGGAGCTGACGGACCAGATCCCCGATACCCGCGCCTGTGACGTTGCCTGGCTGCCCGATAATTCGGGCTTCTACTACACCCGCTATCCCCAGGCCGGAGAGGTTCCGGAGGAAGAGCTGCAGTACCACCGGGCGGTCTATTTCCACCGGCTGGGAGATGACCCCGGCAAGGATCCTGTGATTCTCAAACCGGCCCAGAAGGAGCATTGGCCCGGAGTCACCGTCTCTCCTGACGGCCGCTGGCTGCTGATTACTGTGGCGCGGACCTTCGATCAGACCGATCTCTACCTGCAGGACCGGGTGGCCGGCGGGCCGCTCAGTCCTGTCGTCAAAGATCTGCCCCATCAATTCGAAGGCCAACTCGGGTACGACGCGCTCTATATCAGGAGCAACATCGAAGGGAGCAACTACGGCCTCTATCTGGCCAATCCGTCAAACCCGGCCCGGGAAGAGTGGCGGGCCATCATCCCGCCGCGGCAAGACGCGGTACTCGATGGAGTAATGCTGACTCGGCGCACCTTGGGGCTTTCGTATCTGGAGCGGGCCAGCTCCCGGCTGTTGGTGGCCGACCTGGACGGCGGTAATCGCCGGGAGATCCCGCTGCCCACCATCGGAAGTTTGTTCGGCTGGGGAGGTGAGCCTGACGGGGAGGAGCTGTTCTACGCCTTCTCCTCCTATACGGTCCCGCCCAGCGTCTATCGAGTTGAGCTGACGGGAGGCAGCAGCTCGCTCTGGCGCCGAGTCGAGGCCGATCTCGATCCTGAGCGGTTTGAATCGCGACAGGTGAGTTATCCGTCCCGCGATGGAACGCCAGTGACCATGTTCGTAGTCAATCGAAAGGGGCTCCAGCTCAACGGGAAGAACCCGACCTATCTGACCGGCTACGGCGGATTCAACATCAGCATGTCGCCCGGATTCTCCCGGTCGCTGCTGCTGTGGATGGAGCAGGGTGGAATAGTTGCGGTACCCAATCTTCGGGGCGGCGGTGAATACGGCGAAGCCTGGCACCAGGGCGGGATGCTGGGGAACAAGCAGAACACCTTTGATGATTTTATCGCCGCGGCGGAGTACCTGATCAAGGAGAAGTACACCGCGCCGGAGCATCTGGCGGTGGCCGGTGGATCGAACGGCGGTCTGCTGATGGGTGCGGTTTTGACCCAGCGACCCGACCTGTTCCGGGCAGTAGTGGTGCAGGTCCCGCTGTTAGACATGCTGCGGTATCACCTGTTTCGGATCGCCCGGCTGTGGATTCCGGAGTACGGGTCCGCAGATGACGCGGATCAGTTCCGATGGCTCCGAGCCTATTCTCCGCTGCAGCAGGTTAAGGATGGCGTGAGTTATCCGGCGGTGCTCCTGGCTACCGCGGAGAGCGACACCCGGGTCGATCCGCTGCACGCGCGCAAAATGGCCGCCCGGCTGCAGGCGGCGAGCAGTTCGCAGCATCCGGTTCTGCTGCGGCTGGAATCGCGGGCCGGACACGGCGCCGGCAAGCCGGTCTCCAAGGTGCTGGAGGAGCTGGTGGACACCTGGAGCTTCGTGTTTACCGAGCTGGGGCTCCGGATGTAAGGCCTCGTTACATGGGGCGGACTCGTCTATCGCAGGGGCCGCGCGCGAAGTACCTTCTCCGGCTTCCCATTGTGGAGTGTTTCGATGACTGCACCGAATGCAGCGGTGCCCGCCCCGGTCGATATGTCGCACCCAAGCCGGTGGTTGGCGGTACTGCGCATCCTTGTTGGACTTTGGTTTGTGAAGGCACTGTGGAGCAAGATGGACCTGGTATTTCTGGGTGGGTTCTTCCCTTTTCTTGGTGTAGAGCAGCGCTGGATCGACACGATGCCGGTGATCGTGGCCAAACAGGCGGCGGAGAATCCGATCCTCTGGTACAAGGCCTTCCTGGAGCAGACCGTCCTTACTCATAGCGCGTTGTTCGCCCAGATGACCGCGTGGGGCGAGCTGCTTGCCGGGCTCTCGCTGACTACCGGTTGCTTCGCCGGTCTGGGTGCGCTGGGGGCGCTCTGGCTCAGCATCAACTACGGACTTGCCTCGGCCCACCTCTCACCGTCCTCGGTGGGTTTTCACTACATGCTGGTGATTACGCTGAGCGTGCTGTTTCTGGCGCGGTCGGGGAAGGCGTGGGGGCTCGATGGATGGAT
>CAZOES010000184.1:3986-7883 GCA_964578865.1 uncultured Gemmatimonadaceae bacterium
TAGGCGGGTAGGCGGGTAGGCGGGTAGTAACAACATGAAGGGTGAGTTCCTCGCGGAGCCCACCCTTCATGCTTTTTCTAGCCCGCTAGCCGCCTAGCCGCCTAGCCGTCTACGGTTTCGGCCCGATCGCGATCCCCCAGGGCACCGAACCGGCCGGGACCTTCTTGAGCACCGTCATCGTCGCGAGGTCGACCACGGTCACGTTATTATCGGGACCGTTGGCGCTGTAGAGCTTTTTCCCGTCTTTGGTGATCCCCACTCCCCAGGGCCGAGTGCCCACTTCGACCGTCGCGACGATCTGGTCGGTCGTCGGGTCGATAGCGGCAACCTGTTTGCCCCGGCCCAATGAGATGTAAATGCGGCTGCCGTCGGGTGCCACCACGTTACCCATGGGCCGCGCGTCCTTCCCCATGTCGATCTGTCCGATCTTCTGCTTTTTGTCCATATCGATCACCGAGACGGTCCCGCTGACTTCGTTGGTGACGTAGGCCTTCTTTCCGTCCAGGGTGAAGCCGACTGAGCGGGGCCGCTTCCCCACGTCGATGTCCGCCACGACCTTGCCTGACTCGGTGGTGAAGCCGACGATATTGTGATCGGTCTCGCCGGTCACCCACACGATCTTGCCATCCGGCTGTACCGTGACGCCTTCGGGCTCCTTACCCACTTTCACGGTGCTGGCCACCACGCCGCTCGCAATGTCGACAATGGTGGCGACTCCGGCATCCTCGTTGGATACGAACAGGGTCTTGTCGTCATGGCTGACGTCGAACGTTTCCGGGTCAGAGCCTGCCGGCAGCGTCTTGATCTTGCTCCGGGTGGCAACATCGACCACCGCGACGCCATCCTGGGTCGGATCTTTCTTGAGTTTGTCGCACTCTTCGTCAGGCATGGTGGGCGGGCACTTGGGGGAGCCGCTCAAGGCCACGAACACGGTCTTGCCGTCGTGGCTCACCTTCACGCCGCGGGGCCGGGTGCCGACATCGATGGTGGCGACCACGGAATCGGTGGCGGCATCGATGACGGTGAGGTTCCGGGAATCTTCGTTGGTGACGTAGACCAGTTCGCCGGGCGCGGCCGGCGTGGAGCTGGCGGGGGGTTCGGACGGTGGGGTTTCCTTCTTCGGGCTGCAGGCGGCCAGGGGGACCGCCAGGGCTGCTATGAGATGAATTCGCATCGGCGATGGATTCGAGGGTTGGGTTTAGGGTCCGGTTACTGGTCGAACAGGGCCTTCTCCCGGTTACGAGCCTGGGCGAGGCCCTTGAGGGTAGCCACCCCCTTGGCGCCGGTGAAGATGGTGCCGCTCAGATCGGCCAGTTTGAGATCAACACCAGTAACGTCGGCCCGGCTCAGATCGGTCTGAACCAGGTCGGCGTTACTGAGGTCAGCGCCTGCCAGATTGGCCTCCACCAGGATGGCGTAGGAGAAGTCGGCCTTGAAAAGGTTGGTCTGACTCAGATCCGCGCCGGTGAGATCAGCACCAACGAACTGGGCCCGCATCACCCCCATGGACTGGTTTCCCGGGTCAGCTCCGATGTTGGCGCCGGAGAGCCGGGCCCCGCTCAGCTTGGCCTTTCGCAGGTACCCGATAATACGCGTCTCCCGCAGATCCGCCTCACGCAGGTCGGTTTCTTCGACGATGGTGGCGAAGAGACTGGCCTTGCGGAGCCGGGCTCCGCGGAGATTGGCCCGTCTCAGGGTAGTTCCATCCAGATTGGCGTTCTCGAAGCTGGCGCCCGGCGCGATCGCATCGGTGAGATCGCAGGCAAACAGGTCGGCCCGGTCGAGGTGCGCCTGGGACAATCTGGCGCCGACCAGGTTGGCCTTTTTGAAATCGACCTGGGTCAGATCCATGCCGCTGAGATCGAGGCCGGACAGATCCGGCGTCTGGCCCACGGTGATGCGATCGAGGTAGGCCCGGACCTGCTGGGCGGTCTTGAGCGAATCGGCCGGCGGGCGAGTGGCAGGGGGGCCCGCGCTGGTCGCCCCCATCGTTGGCATGGCCGGGTCTTGAGCCCGAACCGTGGTGGCGGCAGCCAGAAGCGCAATCAGCAGGACTATTTGTCGTTGGTCCATTGGGCCCTCCCCAAAAAGAACAGGACCGCGGTGGAGCCGCGGTCCAGGTCAGCAAGCCGCCAGCCGATTAGCTGTTGTCGCGGACGGCTGGTCTTCCGATGCCGATCTTCCCGTCGGCTCGTCCCTTCAGATACAGGTACATCCGCTGAATCTTGTCCATCTCGAGGCCCAGCGCACACCAGGAGGGCATACCCTTGTCGGGCCGGCCGGCGCAAACGGTAGTAATGAAGGATTCCTGGTTGGGAATGGTGCCGCCATCCTTGAGCGAGACGATCAGGGCCGGGGCGAAGGACGAGCCGACCCCGTACTCGCCGTGGCAGCGGGAGCAATTGAGCTCGAACTGCTTCCAGCCCTGATAGGCGTCGTTGCTGATGGTGTCTCGAGGCGCTGAGTGATACGCATCGTTCGCCTGGGCGGAAGCCGATCCGGCGCACAGCATCAGTGCGGCGGCAACTGTCATCCAAATCTTCATGCGATCCCAGATCCTTTCCACGCGTGGTCGGCCGAGGGTCGTTGGGGGATGATTAGCGGGACCCGCCGGGTGCCGATTTGCCGCTGGAATCGGCGGCGAGCGGCAGCAGGGGAATACCGTATTGCTGCAACAAGCCCTGGATTTCACCGGACTTGCTGGTAATGAACTTCTCGAGGCTGTCCTTGAGTTCGCGTTCGCGCCGGCGGGTGGCCATTCCCATGCTGTAGACAAAGGGAATGTGGGACACCGAATCGTCCCCGACCGGGGTCAGGACCAGATCGGCTCCGATCTGCTTGGCGTAGTAGCCGGCGATCGGTCCCCACACGAAGGCCATGTCGATGGTCCTGTCTTCCACCGCGCGGACGATGTCTTCGGGCTTGTTCATCCCTCCGACATAGGTGGTGCTGAAGCCCACCAGGTTCCCCACCACGCCATGGGAGGAAAGCGCCATGGCCGGGGGAGTGTTCTCGCCGTCGGCGGCGAAGAGGTGGACTCCGATCTTCATTTTCTTGAGAGCCGGGTCGTCCAGTCCGGTCACCTGATGGGCCGCGTCCTTGCGCTGCACCATCACGTAGCTGGTGCGGAAATAGGGCCGGGTAACACCGGCCATATCGGAGAGGACCGGCATCTGGATGGTCACGTCGCAGTAGAACCCGTTCAGCATTCGCATCATGCCGCGGGGCGCCGCCCACCAGACGTACTCCAGCCTGGAATTCCAGGTCCGGGCCATCAGCTCGGCGATCTTGTTTTCCAGGCCGGCGCCGGTGGAGTCACTGAATGGCATGTTATCCGGATCGGCACAGACCCGGAGGAGCCCTGCCTGCATCGGCGCCGGACGCTGGGCCGAGAGGGGCGCCGCGCCGGCCAACAGCAGCAGGGCGGCGAGCGGGGTGAAGCGTCGGAAAGTGGGAGTGCGATTCACAGCGTATCTCGGACTATCGGCTGATAGGTCAATCGAGTCAGCGGGGATTCCGGTGACAGGACAGGGGCGGGTCAGCGCGACCCCGCCCCTGTCTCAAGTTATCGCCGTGGTACCGGCCTCTGCAGGGGTGGGATCGCTCCCGCCCCTGCAGAGTGATGCGATTACAGACCGAAGACGGTGAGGACGCCGCCCTGAGTCGAGAACTGACCGGCATCGCCGAACGCGCCCAGCGCGCCCAGACCCGCGGTCGGATCCTCGGCCCCGATGCCAGCGGCCACGCCGATGCCAGCCCAGCCACCGATACCGGAGTACACCCCGATGTACTGCTTGCCATCGGGACCACGATAGGTGTTCGGGGAGGCGATGATGCCCGACGGGGTCTTGAACTTCCAGAGGACCTTGCCGGTCTTCTGGTCAACCGCCTTGAGCC
>CAZOES010000185.1:0-7876 GCA_964578865.1 uncultured Gemmatimonadaceae bacterium
CCACGAGCCCACGAGCCCACTAGCCTGCTAAAGATGGAAATCCCAGATACGCCACCATTCGGCCGTCCTGGCCCTTGGACGCCCTGTGGGAAAAGAACAATTCGCGGTCGTGCGCTGAGCACAATTGTGATGTTGAAATCTGGGAGATCCCCAGAGAGCTAGCCTGATCCGCCACGATGGCGCGGAGGTCAGCGTGCCATGGCCCCGGCCCATCTGCTGCCAACCCGCAGCCAGTCATGACCTCAGAACCTACTTCATAGCATTGGCCACAAATCGATACCCCACAATGAACTACAATGTTATTAACATCGCTTCCACTTCGCTCAACCAGAAGGCGAACCCCACGCTCCAGGATCCTGCCAGCCGTTCCTTTCCAGCCACTATGGAGGAGGGCAATTGCTTTACCCACCGGATCGACCAGGTACACCGGAATACAGTCCGCGACGGTGACGGTGAGAAGCAGACCCGGCGTGGCAGTGCCATGCCCATCGACCCCCTCAATCTGGATCCACCCCTCTCCCCCATTGTGCCAGGCCACGTCGGTCTGGTGGACCTGATTGCCCAGTATGGTTGCCCGAAAACCCGGTTCGGCACGCCTGAACGCCCGCCAGCGAGTCATTACCTCGCCGACGGGCGCTTCGGTCCACAATCCGAGATCGAACCCCCGGCCCCCCAGCTCCCCCCTGCCGGTAATCCCGGCCACCACCCCGTACTGCTGGCGCCAGCCGGGGATTTCGTAGCGGGGAACGTCGCCGGGCAAGCGGGTTTCTGTGAGTACCAGGTACCGAGTACCGAGTCCTGATCCCTCGGATGCCCCACTCGGTACTCGGTACTCGGTACCCTTATCCGTCATTTCTCTCCAGCTTCAAACTCGCCGAGTTGATGCAGTACCGGAGGCCGGTAGGCTTGGGCCCGTCGTCGAACACATGGCCCAGGTGCGACTCGCACCGCGCACAGTGGACCTCTGTCCGAACCATTCCAAAGGTCCGGTCCACGGTGGTCTCCACAACACCGGGCTCGGTCGGCCGGGTATAGCTGGGCCACCCGGTGCCGGAATCGAACTTATCCTCCGAAGAAAACAGCGGAGCCCCGCAGGCCACGCAGCGGTAGACCCCTGCGTCGTGACTGTTCCAGTACTCGCCGGTAAAGGCCCGCTCGGTGCCGTGCTCCCGGGTCACCCGGTACTGCTCCGGTGTCAGGTCCTTCCGCCAATCGGTGTCGGACTTGGTGACTTTCTCTGCCATTTTGGATTCTCCTTTTCGGTAGACGGGAGACGGGAGACAGGCGATCGGGGAGTACCCTCTCCCGTCTCCCGTCTCCCGCTATTCCGTCACCCTACAAACGCCCTAATCCACCCTCTGGATCTGTGCGCCGAGAGCCCTCAATCGGTCGTCGATGTTCTCATAACCCCGCTCGATCTGACCGATGTTGTGAATCGTACTGGACCCCTCGGCCGCCAGCGCTGCCAGGAGCATTGCCATGCCGGCCCGGATATCGGGCGACTCGACAGTCCCGCCTCGGAGGGGCGACGGCCCCGAGATGACCACCCGGTGGGGGTCGCAAAGCACGATCCGGGCGCCCATTCCGATCAGCTTATCGACGAAGAAGAGCCGGGACTCGAACATCTTCTCGAAAATCAGGACCATTCCCTCGCACTGGGTCGCGACGACCACGGCGATCGACATGGCGTCGGCCGGGAACGCCGGCCAGGGGCCGTCTTCCAGCTTGGGGACGTGGCCGCCAAGGTCGGGCCGGATCCGTCGTTCCTGACCGGCATCAACGATCAGCCGGTCTCCGTCCAACCGGGGGCGTACTCCCAGCCGGTCGAACCCCATCAGGGTGCTGCGGAGATCGTCCCCCCGAACCCCTTCAATTGTCAGCTGGGCGTTGGTAACCGCCGCCAGCCCGATGAAGCTGGCGATCTCGATGTGATCGGGCCCGATGGTGTAGCTGCAGCCGTGAAGTGGGGCACCGCCTTCAATGGTGTAGACGTTGGTGCCGATCCCATCGATCGAGGCTCCCATCGCCACCAGCAGGCGAGCCACGTCCTGCACGTGCGGTTCGGCCGCGGCGTTTCGAAGGACGGTGCGCCCTTTAGCCGAGACCGCAGCCATAAGGGCGTTCTCGGTGCCAGTGACGGAAGGCTCATCGAGGAAAATCTCGGCGCCCTTGAGCTGCTTGGCCTCGATCTCGAAGCGCTCCCCTACCCGCAGCTCGGCTCCCAGTTGTTCCAGTGCCAGGAAATGGGTGTCCACCCGGCGCCGGCCGATCACGTCGCCGCCGGGCGGGGGCAACTGCACCTTCCCGAAGCGGGCCAGCAGCGGACCGGCCAGGAGAATCGACGCCCGGATCCGGGCACACAGTTCGGGATTGAGTGGCTTGGCCGTCGCTCCCTTGGCGTCTATCCGGACGGTGTTAGCCGCGATCCATTCCACGGTGGCACCCAGATCCGCGACCAGCGCCAGCATGGTCTCGACATCACGGATGCGGGGGATATTGCCCAGCTCGACCGGACCGTCAGCCAAAAGGGTCGCGGCGATGGCGGGGAGCGCGGCGTTCTTGTTGCCGGCGGGGCGGACTGTTCCGGACAGTCGGCGGCCGCCTTGAACCTGGAAGCGTGGGGGCATGGCGAATACTTGGGGCGCATGGTGCGTGCGTCAAGCGGCGCATTATCTTGACCATGCGGTCCCTCAAAGCGCAGCGCCTCGCTCTCTGGAAGGCGGCATATGTTTCTGATACTGCAAAGTGATGTGGCAGCCGGCTGGGTCGGAACGACCATGGCCCTGTCCCTGATTATCATAGCGCTTTCGTTCGTGACGATCGCCCTGTCCATGGCCCTGGCGTTCCGAAAGGCGGCCCAGGAGATCCACGATCTCTCCAAGGCGATGCAGTCACTGCAAAACGACCTCTCCCCTGCTCTCAAGGCGATTCAAACCTTCTCCAATGAGGGCGAGCGGCTGGCCGCGCTGGTCAGCACCGAGACCGAGGAAGTGGTGAACGCCAGCAAAGCGCTGCGGGTCGGACTCCGGGAGAAGCTGGTCAACCTCGAGGCCGTGTACGACGTGTTGGCCGAGGAAGTGGAAGAGACCGCGATCGACGCGGCGGTGACCCTGCGGAATTTCCGGTCCGGCGCCAGCTGGTTCGGAGTGATCCGCCGACTCCTGCGACTGGGGCGAGGACGTTGAGCATTCCCCGTATACTGACCGCCGTGCTGCTGGTCGGACTGGTTCTCCTCATCCTGCCTCATCCCCTGTTCGCCTGGACTCCGGGCACGCACATCTATCTGGGTCAGTCGGTGCTGGCCAACCTCAGTGCGCTGCCCGCCGCGGCGGCGGATCTGTTGCGGGCGTTCCCTTTCGACTACCTCTACGGCAACATCGCGGCCGATAGCTCCATCGCAAAGAAATACGCCCCGGTGGGACGCCACTGTCACTCCTGGCATGTGGGTCAGGAGATCTTCGATCTGGCCCGCACCGATTCACTGCGGGCCTTCGGTCTGGGTTACCTGTCCCATCTCGCGGCCGATGTCGTGGCCCACAATTACTTCGTGCCTCGGCAGCTGGTGCTGACCAGCTCCAGCACCGGCTTTGGTCACTCTTACTGGGAGACCCGCTTCGAGGTCCCGCTGGGCGATGGGTTTGCCCGTACCGCCAAGGAAGTGATTCTCCTGGATCACAGCCGGGCCGATGCCCATCTGGATGACATCATTGCCCCGACCATCTTCAGTGTGAAGACCAACCGGCGGCTCTTCCGCGGCATGGTGCATCTCACCGAATCGCAGGGGTGGCAACGGGCTTTCCAGGTGGCCGAGAAGCGAAGCCGGTGGGACCTTCCGGTGACCGATGTCGAGCGCCATCTGGCCCACTCGTTCGAATTCGTGATGGCCATGCTGGCGAACCCCGAATCGGAGCCGCGACGGCACGATCCGGCCGGCGAAACACCGCTCCGCGAAGCCAAACGGATGCGCCGCGAGGCGCTATTGGCTGGCGGGTGGAAAGACCAGAAGCGAATCCAGGCCCAGGCCGAGAAACACTTTGGCCTGCCGGACCGTCAGCTCGACTTCTGGCCTGGCGCCACCGTCAAGAAGCCGTGGGATGAGCGCAGAAACAATTGACCCACTGTTCCTGGAACTGCAGGGCGTCCTGGCCGGACGCTATTCGCTGGAGCGCGAACTGGGCCGGGGCGGCATGGGCATTGTCTACCTGGCCCGCGATGTCGGCCTGGACCGGCTGGTCGCGATCAAGCTCCTCCCTCCCTCACTGGCGGCCAAGCCAACCTTACGGGAACGCTTTCTCCGCGAGGCCCGCACTGCCGCTCGGCTTTCTCACCCCAACATCGTTCCGATTCACGCGGTCGAGGAGTCGGGGCAGCTGGTCTGGTTCGTCATGGCCTACATCCCCGGTGAAAGTCTGGGCCAGCGAATCAGGAATGGCGGCGCCTTGCCACCGGCCGAAGCCAGCCGGGTAATTCGAGATGTGGCCTGGGCCCTTGGCCACGCTCACGCTCAAGGTGTGGTGCACCGGGATGTAAAGCCGGACAATGTTCTGCTGGAGGCGGGCAGTCGCCGGGCCCTGATTGCCGATTTCGGCATCGCGGCTCCCGCGCTTCGGCGGGCGGAATCGGACGCTGGGGTGGTGGGCACGGTAGGGTACCTGAGTCCGGAGCAGGCCCGAGGAGACGCGGTCGATGGCCGAAGCGACATCTACGCACTCGGTGTGGTGGGATACTGCGCGCTTGCTTCCCGGCTTCCCTACTCCGCGGCAACCCTGGATGAGCTGATCTCCCAACACCTGGCCGGGGCGCCGGCTCAACTGGCCAACGTCGCGCCCCACGTTCCGCGGGCACTCTGCCGCACGATCGATCGCTGTTTATCCCACTTTCCCAATGCCCGGTTTCAAACCGCGGAGCAGCTGGCCGAAGCGCTGGATCAGCTCTCGGTGGCGCCGTCGGAACTGCCGGTACCGCTCCGGGTCTGGTTAACCAAGGGGAACGACGCCCGCCGAGCGCTGGGATTGTGGAGCACGCTCTGGGGCATCCCGGCGCTGTTCTCGATGATCGGGATGATGTTAGGCAGATTCCCGGGGGTGCTTCCCTTTGCCATCACCTTCGGCATCATGCTGGGAGTTCCCTTGCTGCTCTTCACCGCCGCTCGGGTAGTGCACACCCGAAAGGTGCTGGCGGCCGGCTACTCGGCCAGCGATCTGGTGCTGGCCATTCGAGCCCAGGCCGACCGCCGGCGGGAGGAGCTCGCATTCGATATCGGGAAGCCGCCCAGTCAGATCGGGCGGTGGCTTCGACGGTTTACCTGGACCGCCTTCGGGCTGACGTTCCTGGGCCCGCTGGCGCTGATCTGGCTGGGAAGCTTCACCCCCCTCTTCGCCTACGGGTGGATGACCCTGGCCGGCTCGGCAATCCTGGGCGCCGTGGTCGGGGTGTTCGTGCCGGGACGGGAAATTCCGGCCAAGGATCTCCGATCCTCGCTTCAGGAAAAGTTCTGGGGCGGCAGGGTTGGCAAGTTCCTGATGAAGCTGGCGGGATGGCGGCTGAAACGCCGCAGCGCACCAGAGCATACCCTCCACCGGCCTACCGAAGTGGCACTGGGCGAAGCGGCCGAGGCGTTGTACAAGGCGTTGCCATCGGCTCAACGGAAAGACCTCAAGCATTTGCCGCGGGAGATTCACTTCCTTTCCAATCAGGCCCAGGAGATGCGCCGGAAGCTGGAAGAGCTGGACGACCTCATCGCGACCGCGGCACCCGATACCCTCTTTGGCGAGAAGAGTCAGGCCGGCGGTGACGGCGGCGGGGCCGAGCTTCGGGAGGCGCGGGATCTATGGGCTACCCGGCTCAAGGAGACGGTGACGCTGCTGGAGTCACTGCGGGTAGGATTGCTCAAGCTCCACGCCGGTACCGCAGTTGCTGACCAGCTGACCGCGGACCTGGAGGCTGCCCAGGAGCTGCGGGAGCGGCTGAAGCTGCTGGCGGAGAGTCACGCGGAGCTGGACCTGAAGCGGGAGACGTGAGGCGGGAGACCAGAACCCCGTCTCCACTTTGGGCCTCTGGGGTTAGTTTGTTTTGGTGCTTCGACTACTGCTTACCTGCTTTCTTCTTACGGTGGCCCAAAAGGCCGGCGCGCAGCTCGCCCTCGAGTCTGAGCCAGCTCGCCCGCAACGGGGCGCCCTGATTCGTCTCCACGTCACCCCTACACTCAACGACCTGGTCACCGAGCTGCGCGGTGAGGTCGACGCGGAGCCGCTGCATTTCAGTTCGGCGGACAACGGCATCACCTGGACCGCGTTGGCGCCGGTTCAAGTGGAAGGCGGCGACTCACTGGCGGTCCTGCTGATTCTGGTGCACTCCGGTAAGGCAGACACCGTGCGCACCGCAATCGCAGTCACCCAGCCAGCCTACCCGAGCGAGAAGCTGACCGTCGCCCCGCGAATGGCCGAGCCGGATAGCGCCGGCCGAGTGCGGATTGCCCAGGATACCAAGCGAGCCAAAGCGGTGAGTCGCGCAGGGCACGCGACAGAGAAGCTTTGGGACGGCGGCTTCAGATTACCGCGTCCGAGCCGCGTCACCAGCGATTTCGGTATGGGCCGTGAATACAACGGGAAGGTGACCAGCCGTCACATGGGCACCGACTTCGACGGCAAGATCGGCGCACCAATTGTCGCGACCAACCGCGGCCGGGTGGCACTGGTGGCTCGGTTTTACCTGGCCGGCAATGTGATCTACCTCGACCACGGCCAGGGCCTGATCTCAGGCTACTTTCACCTGAGCCGAGCCTTGGTGAAGACGGGACAGATGGTCGAGAAGGGCCAGGTGATTGGGAGAGTTGGTAGAACCGGACGGGTCACCGGTCCGCACCTGCACTGGATCATGCGGTATGGGGCAGTGACGGTGGATCCGATGTCGGTCCTTGCACTCCTTGGCAGGGACAGTACCGAGAAACCACGTGAAAAGTGAAACGTGAAACGTGGATGGAATAGTACCCTCAGCCCTTTTCACATTTCACGTTTCACGCTTTATCACCTCAGCTTTTCAGTAAGAAGAGCTCCTACTTTTTTCGGATCGGCCTTTCCCGCCGATTTCTTCATCACCTGCCCTTGCAGGAATCCCAGCAGCTTGGTTTCGCCCGCCTTGTAGCGCTCGATTTCCCTGGGGTTGTCCGCAATCACCTGGTCCACCCAGCCGCTCAGCGCATCGGCATCCTGCACCTGCACCAGGCCGAGTTTGGCGGCCAGATCCCTGGGTGACAGCGCGTGTTCCCCGCTGGTCCGGACCTCCATGGTAACCGAGAGCGATCCGTAGCTGGCGCGGGCGGCGTAGACCTGCTTGGCCGCCTGGTTGCTGACCGTGCCGTCCTTCACCGCCAGGATCAGCTCCGCCAGCCAGGCCGGTTCAACCGCAAAGGCCCCCGATTCGTTGTAACTCCTGATCGCTTCGGTCATGACCCAGTTGGCTGCAGCCTTGGGATCAACGCCTGCGCTCACGACACCCTCGTAGTAATCCGCGATCGGCCGCTCGGCGCTCAATACGCCGGCATCGTACGCCGGCAATCCCAGCACGGTCATGAAGCGATCCCGCTTGGCGTCGGGCAGTTCGGGCAGGGCGGCATGCTGCTGCTCGATCCACAACCGGCTGAGCACCAGCGGCGGAAGGTCGGGGTCGGGGAAGTAGCGGTAATCATGGCTCTCCTCCTTGGAGCGCATGGGCCGCACTTCGCCACTGGCCGCATTGAAGAGCATGGTCACCTGCTCCACCCGGCCGCCGCTTTCCACCAGCTTGATCTGCCGATCCCGTTCCACGATCAAGGCCCGCTCGACGTTGGCGAAGCTGTTCATGTTCTTCACCTCGGTCTTGGTGCCGAGGCGGGTCT
>CAZOES010000186.1:0-7804 GCA_964578865.1 uncultured Gemmatimonadaceae bacterium
GGATACACGCTGGGCAAGTCGCTCCGGCGTCTGCTGTTGTCGTCGCTCCGCGGGAGCGCCGTATGGGCCTTCCGGCTCGACGGCGTGGTGCACGAGCACCAGACCATCCCCGGGGTACACGAGGATGTCCACCAGATCATTCAGCGGCTCAAGGCCCTGACCCTGGTGGTGGCGGATGATGTGGAAGAAGCCGTGCTGCGGATCAAGAAGGACGGCGCCGGCCCGGTGTACGCCCGCGACATCGTGCCCAGCGGCTCGGTCCGGGTGGTGAACCCCGACCACCTGCTGTTCACCGTACAGGACGACCGCGAAGTGAACGGCGAGCTGTACGTGAACAAGGGCCGCGGCTACGTCGAAGCCGAGCTGCACCCCAAGGATCGCTCCCTGCCGGTGGATCTGATCACCATCGACGCGATCTACAATCCGGTGCGCCGGGCCAACTTCTCGGTGGCCGAGACCCGGGTGGGTCAGCGCACCGACTACGACCGGCTGACGGTCAGCGTCGAGACCAACGGGACCATTACTCCCGAAGACGCGATCGCCTACGCGGCTGCGCTGGCTCAGGAGCACTTCCGCTACTTCGTCGAATTCGGCAAGGTGCCGGTTGCCCGGCCCGGTGCCAGTGGTGGCGCCACCGGCGGTTCGGCCGGCCAGCTGCGCGAGAAGCTGGGTCGCCTGATCGATGACTTCGGTCTCTCGGTGCGGTCGCTCAACTCGCTCAAGAACTCCAATATCCGGACTCTGGGCGATCTGGTGACCTACACCGAGGATGAACTCCTCAAGGTCAAGAACGTCGGCGAGAAGGCCCTCAAGGAAATCGCCGACCTGCTGCGGGCTCAGGATCTCAATTTCGGCATGCGGTTCGAAGACACTGACGCCGATCTCCGGGTGGTGAACCCTGGTTCGCCTCCGACTGCCCGCGCCGCGGCTGATTCCGCCGAGGAGGGCTGATGCGACACCAGGCCAAGGGGCGACAGCTTTCCCGCACCTCCGAACACCGTCGGGCTCTGATGCGGAACATGGCGACCAGCCTGATCATGCACGGCGGCATCGAGACCACGGTTGCCAAGGCCAAGGAACTGCGGCCCTATGCCGAGAAGCTGATCACTCTGGCCCGCCGCGGCGATCTCCATGCCCGCCGCCTGGTGGCCCAGAAGGTCCGGGAGCGGGAAGCGCTTTCCAAGCTCTTCACCGAGATTGGTCCCCGCTTCGCGGCTCGTCCCGGCGGCTATACCCGGATCCTCAAGCTGGGTCATCGCTCTGGTGACGGCGCCGAAGTCGCGCGCATCGAGCTGCTGCCGGAGTGAGGACTGAACTGGCAGAACAGAAAAGGGGACCCCTGAAGGGTCCCCTTTTTCTTTGTGGAGCCAAGGCATGCCTTGGCCCCACATCCGCCAGTTCAGTCTACGCCGACGCCCGCGCTCCGGTCGCCTTCTTCACCCGGTTAGACTTGATGCACTGGGTGCACACGGCGATGCGGCGCGGCGCTCCCTCAACCAGGACACGGACGGTCTGGAGATTAGGATACCACCGGCGCTTCTTCCGGTTGTTGGCGTGGCTGACGTTGTTGCCGGTGATCGGCCCCTTGCCACACACCGTACATGCCCGGGCCATACGAAACTCTCCAGAAATAGCGGTCGGAAAAGCTGCCAAATGAGCCCGGAAGTATAATCCCCTGAACCGCTTGACACAACACCAAGGGTCAAACATCGCATGCCGAAGGCACTGATTACGGGGATCACCGGCCAGGATGGGTCCTATCTGGCCGAGCTGCTGCTCTCGAAGGGGTACCAGGTCTACGGGGTGGTCCGCCGGACCAGCCACCACAGCTACGAGCGGATCGAGCACCTGCTGGACCGGATCCAGATTCTCCCAGCCGACCTGCTCGATCAGCACTCCCTGACCGTGGTCCTCAAGGAGACCGAGCCGGACGAGGTCTACAACCTGGCCGCCCAGTCCTACGTCCCCACCTCCTGGAGCCAGCCGGTGCTGACCGGCGAATTCACCGCTTTGGGCGTCACCCGGATTCTGGAGGCGATCCGGCTGGCCTGGCCCACGGCCCGGTTCTATCAGGCCTCGAGCTCGGAGATGTTCGGCCGGGTGGTGGAAAGCCCTCAGAAGGAATCCACTCCCTTCTATCCTCGCTCCCCCTACGGGGTGGCCAAGTGTTACGGCCACTGGATCACGGTCAACTACCGCGAGTCCTACAACCTCTACGCCGTCAGCGGCATCCTCTTCAATCACGAATCCCCTCGGCGGGGCATCGAGTTCGTCACCCGCAAGGTCACCGATGGCGTTGCCCGGATCAAAGCGGGGCTGGCCAAGGAGCTGGCGCTGGGGAATCGGGATGCCCATCGGGACTGGGGCTTCGCGGGCGACTACGTGGAGGCCATGTGGCTGATGCTGCAGCAACCGGAGCCGCAGGATTTCGTAATCGGAACCGGGGAGACCAACACAGTCCAGTCGCTGGTAGAAATCGCCTTTGCCCACGCTGGTCTTGATTGGAAGCAGTACGTGAAGCAGGATCCCCGCTTCATGCGCCCGGCCGAGGTGGATACCCTGCTGGCAGATCCCACACTGGCGAAGGAGAAGTTAGGCTGGACGCCCAAAGTGAATTTCGAACAGCTGGTCCGGATGATGGTCGATGCCGACCTTCAGCGACTGGGCGCCCGCAAGTGAAGATTCTGGTGACCGGTGCCGCGGGCTTCGTGGGAAGCGCGCTGCTCCCCCATCTCCTCGCCGCCGGGCACGACGTCTGCGGAACCAGGATGCCCGGCGAAGCTCCCCCGGAGATCCTTCCCACCGCCGATCGGCCCAGGGCCCGCTGGCTTCCGCTTGATCTTCGCGATTCCCTGTCAGTCCGAGCTTTGATTGAAGAACCGGTAGACGCGGTGATCCATCTGGCTGCCCTGGCATCGGTGGCCGAGGCGCGGCGCGATCCCGGGCTGGCCTGGGAGGTCAACGCGGCCGGGACGGCCCGCCTGGCCGACGCGCTCGGATCCAGAAAAGAGGCTGGCCAGGGCGACCCGCTGCTGTTGCTGGTCTCTTCGGCCGAGGTCTACGGGATCGGTACGGCTCAACAGCTCCGCCAGGAGACCGATCGGGTCGCACCGATTTCTCCCTACGGTGCCAGCAAGGCGGCCGCTGAGCTCGCGGCCCAGGAAGCCGCGCGGCGCACCGGGCTTCGCGTCATCATCGCTCGGCCCTTTCCCCACACCGGTCCGGGGCAAACCGACCGCTACGTCGTGGCGGCCTGGGCCAAAAGACTGAAGGCGGCCAGGCGAATGGGGGTCGACCGGGTGAAGACCGGGAATCTCCAGCCGGTGCGGGATTTTCTCGATGTGCGTGACGTGGCCGACGCCTACCTCACCCTGTTGCAGCGGGGGAAACCGGGCGAGATCTACAATGTGGCTTCGGGCCAGGGCCGGAGTCTGCAGCAAGTATTCGATCTGCTGGCTCAGAAGGTCGGAGTGTCGGCGACCGCCGAACCGGATCCTGCACTGGTCCGGACCGGTGACATTCCCCACTTGGTGGGCGACCCGGCCCGGCTGCACTCCCACACCGGCTGGTCCCCTCGAATCTCGTTCGATCAGACGCTTCAGGATCTGCTGAATGCCCAAACGGACTGATCTCCGCTCCATCCTGCTGCTCGGCTCCGGGCCGATCATCATCGGACAAGGAGCGGAGTTCGATTATTCCGGAACCCAGGCGGTGCGGGCTCTGCGAGAAGAGGGCTACCGGGTCATTCTGGTGAACTCCAATCCGGCCACGATCATGACCGATCCGGAGATCGCCGATCGGACTTACATCGAGCCGGTGACTCCCGAGTGGGTGACCCGGGTAATCGAGCGGGAGCGGCCCGACGCGCTGCTTCCCACCATGGGCGGCCAGACCGCGCTCAATGTCGCGATGGCTCTGACACGCGACGGCACCCTGGCCCGCTATGGCGTCGAGCTGATCGGGGCTAACGAGAGGGCCATACGGGTGGCCGAAGACCGGGAGGAGTTTGCCCGGGCCATGGTCCGCATTGGATTGGCCACCCCCCGTGGCCGCACGGTGAAGAGCGTCGAAGAGGCGATGCAGGCGGTAAGCCAGACCGGGTATCCGGCCATCATCCGTCCGTCTTTCACCCTGGGTGGGACCGGTGGCGGCATCGCCTACAATCGCGAGGAGTTGGTCGAGACGGTCTCCCGCGGACTGGAACTATCCCCGGTCGGATCGGTGCTGGTGGAACAGAGCATCATCGGATGGAAGGAGTTCGAGCTGGAAGTGATGCGGGACGGGGCCGATAACGTGGTCATCGTCTGCTCGATCGAGAATCTCGATCCGATGGGAGTCCACACCGGCGACTCGATCACCGTGGCTCCGGCCATGACGCTCACCGACCGCGAGTACCAGCTGATGCGTGACAGCGCGATCAAGATCATCCGGGAAGTCGGAGTGGCGGCGGGCGGCTGTAATATCCAGTTTGCGGTGAGTCCCACCACCGGCGAACAGCTGGTGATCGAGATGAACCCCCGGGTCTCTCGCTCCTCGGCACTGGCCTCCAAGGCGACCGGATTCCCCATTGCCCGAATCGGTGCGAAGGTCGCGGTCGGCTACCGGCTGGATGAACTTCCTAACGACATCACCAGGACCACGCCGGCCTCCTTCGAGCCGGTGCTCGATTACGTGGTGGTGAAAGTTCCCCGATTCGCGTTCGAGAAATTCCCCGCCGCCGATCCGACTTTGGGAACCCAGATGAAGGCCGTGGGCGAAGCTATGGCTATCGGCCGGACCTTCAAGGAGGCCTTCCAGAAAGGCTTCCGGGCTCTGGAGGCCGATCGTGCAGGGTGGGAGTTGGGCCGCACGCCGGCCGATGACCGGCTGGAGGACACCTCGCTCGAGGCCCTCAAAGCCTCGGTGCGAAAGCCCACCCCGGAGCGAATCTTCCAGATCAAGCGGGCCCTGCAGGTGGGCGTCACAGTCGACGAGCTGGCCCAGCGCACCGGGATCGACCCCTGGTTTCTCGATCAGATGCTCGAGTTGGTCGAAGCCGAGCGGGAGTGGAGTTCCCGCCGGACCGGGGAAGGGAGCGAGCGGTACCTGCTCCGGCGGATGAAACAGCTCGGTTTCTCCGATCGCCAACTGGCTCAGCTTCGCGGCATGGAGGAGAGCGAAGTCCGCGCTGCCCGGCAGGAACAGAACATCCGCCCGGCCTACAAGACGGTCGATACCTGTGCCGGAGAGTTCCCCTCCAAGACTCCTTACCTCTATTCCAGCTACGACGAGGAGAACGAGGCCCAGTCTCAGGGCGACAAGACCGTGATCATCCTCGGCAGCGGTCCCAATCGAATCGGGCAGGGGGTGGAGTTCGACTATTGCTGTGTCCGGGCGACCCTCGCCTTCCGGGAGATGGGGTATCGCACCGTGATGGTGAACTCCAACCCCGAGACCGTCTCCACCGACTACGACATCTCCGATACCCTCTATTTCGAGCCGCTGACCCTGGAAGACGTGCTGGAGATCGTCCACGTCGAGAAGCCGATTGGGGTGGTGGTGCAGCTGGGAGGCCAGACTCCCCTCAAGCTCGCCAAAGGTCTGGAAGCGGCCGGAGTGAAAATTCTCGGCACTTCGCCTGACAGCATCGATGCGGCAGAGGATCGTAAGCGGTTCGAAGCCCTGGCCCGGGAGCTGGGGGTAACCCAGCCTCCCGCGGGCACGGCGCTATCGGTCGACGAGGCGTCCCGGGTTGCCGATCAGGTCGGCTACCCGGTGCTGGTACGGCCGAGCTATGTGCTGGGCGGGCGAGGGATGGAGATCGTCTACGACGAGAATTCGCTGCGGGACTACTTCGGCCGGGCGGTTCGGGTGGCTCCCGGGCATCCGGTCCTGATCGACCGGTTCCTGGAAGATGCGTTCGAGGCTGACGTAGACGCTATTTGCGACGGCAAGCGCTGTGTCATCGGTGGAGTGATGCAGCATATCGAAGACGCCGGGATTCACTCGGGCGACTCGGCCTGCGTGCTGCCACCGTATCTCATCTCCGAGACCCAGGTGGAGCAGATGCGGGAATACACCCGGGCCTTTGCACTCAAGCTGGGCGTGGTGGGCTTGATCAACGTGCAGTACGCCATCAAGGATGGAACCGTGTTCGTGCTGGAGGTGAACCCGCGGGCCTCCCGGACGGTGCCCTTCGTCTCCAAGACCACCGGAGTGCCGCTGGCCGGCCTCGCGGCCGCGGTGATGACCGGGAAGACGCTGGATCAACTGGGACTGCAAGACAGCGTGACCATGCCGTACGTGGCGGTAAAGGAGGCTGTGTTCCCCTTCAACAAGCTGCAAGGTGTCGATCTGATTCTGGGTCCGGAGATGCGCTCGACCGGTGAGGTGATGGGGATCAGCGAAGCCTTCGGGATGGCCTATGCCAAGGCCCAGCATGCAGCTGACGGGGCCCTCCCGATGAGTGGTGGGGTGTTCATCACCGTCAACGACCACGACAAGGTGACCGTGGTACCGATCGCCCGGCGGCTCCACCAGCTGGGCTTCAAAATCTTCGCTACCGAGGGCACCGCCCGGCATATCCGGGTCCGGGGCATTCCGGCCGAGTCGGTGCTCAAGGTGTATGAGGGTCGGCCCAATGTGGTGGACCTGCTGCTCTCGGGCCAGATCCACCTGCTGGTAAACACTCCGCTCGGCAAACTGACTCAGCGGGATGACTACATCATCCGCGCCGCCGCGCTGTCGCACCGGATCCCCTATACCACCACCATGTCGGCCGCGTCGGCGGCCTGCGATGCCATCGTGGCGCTGCGGGAGAAAGAGCGGAACGTGCGGTCCTTGCAGGAATGGCATGAGAGCGCCCGCCAGACGGGTGTCACTCCATGACCAGCGCCCGGGAGGCAGCCTTCGTGACGTCGCTCCGCACTTCGGTGCGGGGTGATGTGAAAGAGAACGAATCGCTGGCTCGCTATTCGACCTACCGCATCGGGGGGCCGGCCACAATTCTGCTGGCCAGCCAGCCGGAAGACATCGCGGTGGCGCTTCGACTGGCTACTGAGCGGGAGGTTCCCTGGTTCGCTCTGGGGCTGGGCTCCAATCTGCTGTTTCCCGATGAGGGTCTCGAGGCCCTGGTCATCCGGCTGGGTAAGGGGCTCGACCGACTGGAACATCTCGGCCATGGTCGTTGGCGGGTCGGGGCCGGGCTACCCCAGCCGCTGGCGGCCCGGCGGACCTCGGAAGCCGGTTTCGCCGGTCTCCATCGTTTTGTGGGAGTTCCCGGCGCCGTGGGTGGCGGGGTTTACATGAACGCCGGCTGTCACGGCGGCGAGTGGGCTGAGGTGGTCGAATCGGTTACGGTGATGGACCAGGCCGGCAACGACGCTGTGCTGCCTCGTGCCGAGGTGCCGTTCAGCTATCGGCGGAGCGGACTGGATGGGCGGGTGGTGCTGGAGACCATCGTCAAACTGGAGCCAACCGATCCCACCGTGATTCAAGCCGAAGTGGCCGAGCTGTTCCGCTGGCGGCAGGAGGGTACTCCGTTCAACCAGCCCTGCTGCGGCAGTGTGTTCAAGAACCCGGGCGGACCCAGCTGGAAGAAGACCGAAGGGCCCCGGACCGCGGGTCAGCTGATTGAGGCTGCCGGGCTGAAAGGCACCCGCATCGGGGGAGCCGAAGTGTCGCCGATGCATGCCAACTACTTTGTGAATACCGGCAACGCTACCGCCGCCGACGTGAAGGGCCTGATCGCCCTGGCTCGACAAAAGGTGAAGGAAAAGTTCGGGGCGGAGCTGGAGACAGAGGTGAAGCTGGTCAAGCCGAACGG
>CAZOES010000187.1:0-7773 GCA_964578865.1 uncultured Gemmatimonadaceae bacterium
CTGACCGTGCGAGCCGCCGCCGAAATGCTGGAACTCGCCCGTGGCGGTGAAGTTCCCGAGGGTGGCCGTCGCACCGTTTTCATCACCGGCCAGGACCTCCCTGCACTGCTTCGGCGCCGGGTAGACCGCCATCTCCGGATCCGGCATGGCCGGCTCGAGGTACCCGCGTGAGTCTGCGTCCCCGCACTGCTGACGCCCTGATCGGTGCCCTGGTGCTCGGCGCGATCATCGTGTTCCTCGTCGCCCTCGTGATCACCCGCGGCTGGACCGAACGCCGCGTGGTGGTTTACATGTTGAGCTCGTCGGTTCAGGATCTCAACGTGCAGACCCCGGTCAAACTTCAGGGCCTCACCATCGGGGAGGTGAAGGAAATCTCCCCGCTGCCCGATTCGGGCGAGCGGATGGGACCGCCGGTTTTCGTGGTGGCGCTGAGACTGCGTGAGAGTTACGCCAACGGGATGCCGATCCGGATGCCGCTGGGTACCCGGGCCGAGATCAGCTCCAGTGGACTGATCGGCAACGCGGTCATCTCGCTGATCGTCCCCGAGAGTCACATCAAGGCAGCGTTGCAGCCGGGAGATACCATCCGGGGAACCCTCACTGAGGGCTGGACCGACGTGCTCAAGGAGGTCGCCGACACGCTGCGCACCCAGGTGTCTGGCATTCTCAGCAAGACCAACCGGCTGCTGGCGACGCTGGACAAAACCGCCGGCAATGCGAATGACGAGCTCGCCAAAACCGGACCCGAAATCCGGAACACGCTGGCCGGTGCTCGGAGTGTGCTGGACCGGCTCGAGCCGGTGCTGGCCCAGACCAGCCGGACCATGTCCAGGGCAGACACCACCATGGCCACGATGCAGGATTCCCTGCTGACTCTGGTGGCCGATACCCGCCGCCTGCTCAATCACGCCGACACGCTCACCACCAACATCAACGGCCTGACCACCGACCTGGCTCCCGATATCCGGGTGACGCTCAAGACCATGCGGGTCATGAGCGCCAAGATGGAGTACTTCATGGATCAGGTCAGCCGCCGCCCTCACCGGTTGCTGACCGGCATCCATCCGATCTCGCGCGACTCGATTCTGGCTGAACCATCCGCCCCATGAAGTACCTCCTGCTCCACCCGCCCACCTGGTCGCCTGAGCCGGTAGCGGCGCAGCTCGCCGCCGGGCAGGTGGAGCGGCGGGTGGTGCAGAGTCCCTCCCAGATCCAGCCGGATGAACGGCCCACCGCCTACCTGCTGGACGGCCCCAGCCGAGCACAGGCGACTCCCGAGGTCCTCGCCACACTGCGGGACGCCGGTGTTGCCGTGCTCGCTTTGGGCGTCGCGGGAGAAACCGATGTCCCCGCCGACCTCCCGATGGAGCTGCTGAGCGGGTTCCTCCTGTCGACCGCCGGACCCCGTCAGCTGCTGGTGGCCCTCCGGGCGGCGTTCCGCGTCTCGGCCCTCGCCGGTGAGCACCAGCGGGCCCAGCGCGAAAGCAACACCCGCCTCAGTGAACTGAGCGAGCTGGCTGACATCGGGGTGCAGCTGACTACCGAGAAGAACCTGGAGACCCTGCTCAATCTGATCCTCACTCAGGCCCGCCGGGTCACCCAGTCGGACGCGGGAAGCCTGTATATCGCTGAGAGCGAACCTGACGGCGAACGCCGGCTCTGCTTCAAGCTGAGCCAGAACCACAGCCGGCCGGATATTCCCTTCGTCGAGTTCACCATCCCGATCAATCACAGCTCGCTGGCCGGTTACGCCGCGACCGAGGGCTCCCCGCTGGTAATCGAGGATGTGTACACCCTCCCGACCGACGTGGAGTACAGTTTCAACCGGTCGTTTGACGAGCGCTACGGCTACCGCACCAGGAGCATGCTGGTGATCCCCATGCAGAACCACCATGGGGAAGTGATCGGCGTGCTGCAGCTGATCAACCGGAAGCGCGATCCCGAAGCCCGGCTCGCCGGGACCGACGACGCCGAGGGTCAGGTCATCCCCTTCAGCCCGGACACGGTGAAGATCGTCAACGCGCTTGCCTCTCAGGCCGCCGTGTCGATCGAAAACAGCCAGCTCTACGAGGCTATCGAGCGGCTGTTCGAGGGATTCGTCCGCGCCGCGGTTCATGCCATCGAACAGCGCGACCCCACGACCTCCGGTCACTCGGAACGGGTGGCACTCCGCACGGTTGCCCTGGCCGAGGCCCTGGATCGGATCCAGGATGGCCCTTTCAAGCTCATCAGCTTCACCCGGGAACAGATTCGGGAGCTGCGCTACGCCGGCCTGCTGCACGATTTCGGGAAGGTCGGCGTGCGGGAACAGGTGCTGGTGAAAGCCAAAAAGCTTTACGAGGGTGAGCTGGCTCTGATCCGCCAACGCCATGCCTTCATCCGGCGCAGCGCCGAGTGGGTCTACGAGAAGGCCAGGGCCGACTACCTGTTCCAGAACGGGCGGGATGGGTACGACGGGTTTCTCAAGCAACTGGCCGAGCAGCAGCGGGAATCGATCGACACCGCCGACCGCTTTCTCAAGGTCGTGCTCGCCTCAAACGAGCCCACCGTGCTGGCCCAGGGCGACTTCGCCCAGCTCAATGAGTTTGCCACCCGGGAGTATGTCGATATCGATGGCGCCGGCCGCCCCTTCCTGACGCCGCAGGAGCAGAAACATCTCTCGATCAGAAAGGGGAGCCTGGACGAACGGGAACGGCTGGAGATCGAGAGCCACGTCAATCACACTTTCGCATTTCTCGAGCGGATTCCCTGGACTCGCGGGCTGGCCCGGATCCCGGAAATCGCCCTGGGCCATCACGAGAAGTTGAACGGCTCCGGCTACCCTCGGCGGGTTCGGGCCGAGGAGATTCCGCTGCAGACCCGGATGATGACCATCGCGGATATCTATGATGCGCTAACCTCCCAGGATCGCCCCTACAAACGGGCTCTGCCGATGGACCGGGCCCTCGACATCATGGTCGATGAAGTCGAGCACGGTGCCCTGGATGGCGAGCTGTTCCGGGTGTTTGTCGAGGCAAAAGTGTGGGAGGAGCAGAAGGAGAAGCCGCGGGCGAGTGTCGCGGTTAATCGGCCTTAGCGGGAGACGGGAGACGGGAGACGGGAGACGGGAGACGGGAGACGGGAGACGGTGTCGTCCCGAGCGTAGCGAGGGATCTCAAATCATCAACCTTTGAGATCCCTCACTTCGTTCGGGACGACATTCCATTCTTTTCCCACTTAAGGACCCCCACCATCAGTCCAACATTCGCGGGCAAGAAAACTGCAATCACCTGCCAGTTGGCCTGGCCAAACCCCGGCAACGCCTTCAGCAGCAACCCCAGAATCGACAATCCGCCCACCAGAACCGCCAGCACTTTGGCGGCGCTGAGCGCCCAGCGGCGATCGCCCATCGCAAAGGGGAGCACGAGGGCCAACAGAACCGCGAGATCGGGGCACTGCAGGACATTCTCGTTTCTGGCGGCGACCGCGTGATCGGTGAAGAGCCAGAGTCCTACCATGATGAGCCCAGCCACGCCGATGATGAGAGCGTAGAAACTCCCGCCAATCAGGAGTGAATATTTCGCCGCGCTGTTTTTCCTTCCATTCACTCCGCCCCACCAGAAAAGACCGCCCAGCAGCGCCCCGATCAGCAATAGTGGAGCAATCCAGCTGGGCGGCGCATCGGGGGCCGGGAAGGCTTTGCTCTCGTAGAGAACTTCGTCGTTTTTGACCAGCGGGATCCTGGCGCCGGTGCTGTCGGTAACGGTGATGTCCTTGAGATACTCGTGGAACTTGAGCGGGAGGAACATCTCATCCCATTTCGAGATCGGACGATCGACCGGCTGCCCTTCGATCATGGCCAGACCGATGAACAGGAACGGATTCGCCGCGACCAGCCGCTGGGTATGGAAACGAAAGTTGCCAGCGGCGGGACCACCTGACTGCGCCTTGATTGCGCCGCCAAGGACCTTGTCGATCGCGTCGCGGACCCGGGTGGAGCAGTTATCGAGATAGTACTCGTAGTGGTAGAACTTGTTCTCGTCCAGGGCATTCCACTCGAGAAAGTCGCGAAGCTGCGCTCGTTGCGCCGGAGTGAGGTTCAACTCCTGACGCCACACCGTGCGCTGCATTCGGCGGTATCTCGGCAACTCATCTTCGGCTGGATAACCCGCCATCCAGTAATCCATCCGGCCCTGCACGAACTTCAGGATGAAATTCTCCTGCCTGAAGGAGAACATCCCATAGTTATAGGCGATCGCCGTCCCCCGATTCCTATCTTCCACGACAATGGCGTTGTGCCCGAAGCGTTCCCACACCTCGGCCCCGACGCCCATGGTCATGATGTAAATCGTGAGTTCTTCGCCTGGGCCGGAAGGGCGGGAGGGCGGAAGGGCGGAAGGCTTTTGTGCTAGGGATTCAGTTGAGCGTGTGAACAGAAGCATTGCGACAGCAAGCACCTGAATCAAACTCGTGCTCAACCTTTCCGCCCTTCCGCCCTTCCGCCTTTCCGCCCTTCCGCCCGCCCTCACAGTTCCACATCCTTGCCCTCAGCCGCCGACTTGTAGACCGCATCGAGAATCCGATGAAGGGTCAGCTGCTCCGCATTATCAAATGGCTTGGCTTCACCCCTGAGAATCGCCAGAAAATGGGCCCACTCGGCCCGGTAAGAGGCAGTGAAGGCATTCTCCCGGCTGATCGCCCCGGTGGGAGCGACATCGGTGGGGACCCCATGGAGTTCTTTCCAGACGTGCAGCGGGTTGATACCCGCGGTGCCCTTGGTTGCCCGGAGGCCGAGACCGAAACGCTCCCCTTCTCCCACGTGATGCCAGGTCACGTCGAGGAAGATCGACAATCCTCCCTCGCAGACCACGAAGGCACTGCCCGCACTTTCGACTCCCTTGCCCGACTCATTGCCGTAGAGACTGGCGCTCACTCGCACCGGCTTGGGGAAATTGCAGAACCAGAGACCCAGATCGAGAATGGCGTGCCCCAGATCGAGCATCGCGCCGCCACCCGATTCATCCCGCCGCTGGCGCCAGCCGAGCTGTGCCCGGGTGGGCCGGAACACATGCCAGCTGCCCCGCACGCTCTCCAGTTTCCCCAGCTCGCCGCTCTGGACGAAGCTCCGCACCAGCTGCACGTCAGCCCGGTAACGGTGATTCATCCCGACGAACAGCACCTTGCCCTTCTTTTCCGCCTGTTTGAGGAGCCGCTGGGCGCTTGTCAGGTTCATCGCCAGAGGCCGTTCGATCAGCACGTTGACCCCGGCGGACAGCGCCGCAACGACATGGGGTTCGTGCAGGTGATTGGGAGTGCAGATCGCGACCGCGTCGAGCTGCTCGAACTCCAGCAACTCCTCGATGTCGGCAAAGGCATCGCGGACCTGGAATCGTTGGGCCAGGGCCCGTGCCTTGGGCACGTCGTTGTCGCAGATGCCCACGACCTGGACCCCTTTGAGCTTCCGAAGCACCGGAAGGTGGGCGACCTGGGTGATGGCACCGGCTCCAATGATCCCGACTCTGATCGGGTCGGACATGCTGGCTCCCTGAGTTGGGGCCTAGTAGGCCCGGCTGACTGTGGTTCCGGGAAAGTAGGCGGTCAAAATCGTGAGCGCATCCTGCCCTCCGCGAGCCCGGCCAACCGCTCCCCATTGGCAGAACCCGACTCCATGCCCTGCGCCATTTCCGTCAGCTATGAGTCGCTGGAGCGTGCCGTCGGTGCGGACTTCGGTGAGCCGGAAGACCGCGCTGCGTAACAGGGTCTCGGTAACCGGATGGAGCACCTGACGGACTGCTGGCCCCGTTACGTCGACCGTCCTGCGACGGAGCTGAACGGTGACGGTGGCCACCCGATCTGATCCGGTGCGGCTGGCGACCGAAACGCCGGTGACAGTCCCGGCCTCTTCCCCCGGCGTGCCCGATACCACCGGCAAGGCCTGCCGCATCACCACCCGGAGCTGCTCAGCGCTCCATACCTCTCGCCATTGATAGCGGGGCGAGATCCGGCACCAGGGCTGGCCTGCATCATCCAGATCCCGAATTGACTTGAGGTACGGTCGATCGGCTGCCGCATAAACCTCGGTCCCTTCTGCCGTTCGCCCGCCACAGGTCGAAAAGAAGAACGCGTCGATCGGGGCCCCCTGCCAGGTCACGATCTGCCCGGTGGTGCGCTGGACCGCGCCGGTGGTCAGCGAATTCTCGGCCCCCACCCCACCATAGACCTGATCGACTACCGTCGCGTAGAGATCGAACCCTTCGGTCGCCCGCTTGCCGAGGTTCCGGATGGCGAAGGTTCGCGAGATGATCGCCTGGGCGGCCAGCGCTTCGGCTTCAGTCGGGTCCCTCCGGCCCATTTCGGCGGGGACCACGCCGTAGAGATAGTCCTCGAGACCAACGGTATTGATGACGGAGACACCAGTTCGGTCTCGCACTACGGTGATGCGGCCCCGGTAGGATTTCCCGTTCACCGTCACCACGCCGTGAGCCACGCTGGGAGAGAATGTCAGCGCCACCTGGTTGGCCAGCCGCCAGCCGGTCACACCTCCGCCGACGATCCTCGGACCGTCCGGCCGGACGGTCCACGGTACCCGCGGATCGACGGCGCCGGCAATACCACTATCCGCATCGAGGATAGTCAGCCCGCTGTCCCCCGAGACTTCGACCCTCGGGGCCCCGATGACGATCCCAATCCTGATCTCCGGAGCAACCGCCGCAGGGCCGGCATCAGGCCCCTGCGACGGCCTCACCCCAATGTCAGGACCGGGCGGTGGGGTGCAGGTAACTCCCAACGCGGTGAGCCCAGCGACCCGGAAGACCAGGCCCCAGCGGTTCGGTCTCCGATGACTCCGTTCAGCCACGATAGTTGCCGAACTTGAGCTCGATGCCGAAGTCCTGAGTTCGGAGGAACCCGATGACGGCCTGCAGTTCATCGCGGGAAGGAGCGGTGACTCTGAGCTCATCCCCTTGAATCGAGGTCTGGACCTTCTTGAAGCCCTGGTCCTTGATCGCTTTCACCATCTTCTTGGACGCATCCTGAGGAATCCCCTGGGTCAATCCGATGGTGCGCCGCACCGAAGTACCGGTGCCGGCGACCGGATCGCCGATCTCGAGGTTTTTCACCGGCACCCCCCGCTTGATCAGCTTGCCCCGCAGAACCTCTAACAATTGGTCCATCCGGAATTCGTCATCCGCGCTGAGCCGGATTTCGGCTTTGCCTCGGTCGAATTCGATGGTGCAGTGAGTGCCTTTGAAGTCGTAGCGCTGGGCGATCTCTTTGAGGGCCTGATTGACCCCATTGTCCACTTCCTGGAGGTCGGCGCCGGTAGAAACGTCGAACGACGGATTGCTGGCCATGGGAGCCCGGGGGACGGGATGTAACCGCTGACGCTGCTTGCACTTCTAATGTAAATCCAAAGCCTCAAGTTTTCACCGCTTTTCTCCGAGAACTAAGGGCAGACTTCAAAGGACTGCCCGATGCAGAACCGTATCCGCAACCTCCTCGCCAACTGGAATCCGGAAATGCCCCGTCCGGTGGAACCGGGCGATCAGCAGGATGCTGAGGAATTGGATCATGCTGGGGATGCAGCCGAGCCCCGGTCGGGTGGGTACGACATGCCACGTGGCATCAACATGCTGATGCCGGTGGAGCTGTGCATCAATCGTGACTTACTGGTTTCGCTACTCTCGGCCAGCATCCGGGAGATCCAGCGCCACAAGCGGGCGCTGCCGAAATGACACACCAGCCGGGAGATGGCTGAATTAGAGGCAGCTTTGAAGCAACAGCTGGCGATCCGGA
>CAZOES010000188.1:0-7726 GCA_964578865.1 uncultured Gemmatimonadaceae bacterium
GCTCTGCTCCTCGGGATGAGGTGCGTCTTTTCACCTTCGCCTACCCCGCCTAGCCGCCTACCCGGAGATACTCCTCGACCGCCCTGATCCCATACAGCAACCGATCCCACCGCGGGTCCGGGGTGCTCACCGGGGACCGCTCGGCCAGGAGCCAGCGGGACAGCCGATCGGCGCTGGAGACGGTCTCAGGATGGCACCGGGCTTCGATCCGAATCAACCCGTGGAGCAGGTCCTTCCCCTCCCACGGCCACAAGCGCAGCGCCCAGGAGTACACCGGGGTGAGTTCCCGGCCGGCCGGCTGGAATACCGGAGAGCGGTGACCGGCGGGAAGCCGGAGATACTGCTCCAGGTCCCGATCTGCGAAGGGCAGTGTGGCGTGGCTCTTGGTGATCCCCAGCATACGGGGATCGTTGGACCATTGGGGGCTCTCGGAGAGAGAGCCGTCCACCACCAGCCAGGCATCGCTCCGTTCCCGGTAGGCCAGTCCGACTGCCACTTCCAGCCGCCCGCGGGCGCGGTCAATCTCCCGGCGAGCCAACTGGAAGTCGTGAATCGGGTGGATCGGGTCGTCTTCCGGCAGGGCCAGGGTGCTGAGGCCCTCGATGGTCTCAGCCAGATTGGCCAGGACCGACTGGCGGGCGATGATCAATCGCCGGCGGGACGCCAGAGCCACGTGAAGCTGACGGGACTCGCGTTCCATCACCGCGGCCCCGATCTCGGCCGCCACGATCGGCGTCGCGCCGGCGTAGGCCATCACCTCGTAGCGCTGGGATCCATCCAGAAAGGCCACCGGGCCGGGCCACGGCTCCGCCGGGCCGACCGATCGGCCGGCGAGGGAGCCTTCCTCTATTCTGGTGGCCGGTTGAATGGTGGCTTCTTCAGCGCGTCCTTCGCTGGAGGCCGGGATCCAGGTGGCGGGAGTCAAACCGCGAGCCGAAAGGGCTTTTCGGATCGCGGTCCATGACGCCTGACCGCTAGACGGCAGAAGGCTGCTTGGCAGACGTGCCCTTGGCCAATCGCGCGATGAGACCCATCAACCGGTCCAGCGCTTTATCGAGATCCTTGTCGCTGGCCGCATAGCTCATCCGGACCCAGCGGTCGTCACCGAAGGCAGCGCCGGGAACCATCGCGACACCCGCCGCCATGGCCGCTTCGCAGAAGGCGGTGCCGGTATAGTCGTGGGTGGGAGTAACCCCGTCGACCCGGAAGAAGAAGTAGAAGGCGCCGGTCGGCTCCACGAACTCGACACCGGGGGCCGAGTCGCGGAACCGCTGGACCACCTTGTCACGCCGGCCCCGGAAGGCGGCAACCATCTTCACCACATCCTTCTCGACCGCTTCATCGGTAAAGGCGGTCGCGGCGGCCCACTGGGCCGGATGGTTGGCGCCGGTGGTGGTGTGCGACTGCAACGCTGCCATCGCCTTGGCCACGTACATCGGGGCATAGGCTGCACCGATGCGCCAGCCGGTCATGGCGTAGGCCTTCGAAGCGCCATAGATCAGCACCAGCCGTTCGAGGTACTCATCGGGAAGATCGAGGAACGAGGGCGCCGGAGCGCCGGCATTTCCATAGTAGATCCGGCGATAAATCTCGTCGGCGATGATCCAGACCTGATTGGCCCGGGCCCACTCGGCGATCGCCTTGATTTCGGTGGCGCTGTAGGTGGCGCCGGTCGGATTGCAGGGCGAGCAGATGATCAGACCCTTCACCAGCTTGTCGGTCTTCTTCTCGAGGTCCTTCACGCTGACCTTGAGGCCCCATTCCGGATCGCCGGGAACCAGCACCGGCTCGGCCCGGCAGAGCGAGACGATCTGGGGATAGGAGACCCACGCGGGCGAGGGGATCAGCACCTTGTCCTTGGGGCCGAAGAGCGTGAAACACGCGTTGAAGATCGACTGCTTGGAGCCCGAGCTCACCACCAGCTGATCGGGGTTGAGGGCCCGCCCGCCGGACATCAGCGACAGGTTGCGCGCGATGGCCGCCCGCAGCTCGGCGATGCCGATATTGGGCGGATAGCGGGTCATCCCCTTCTCAATTCCCTGAAGACCAGCCTCGGCGGCGACCTTGGGCGTGTCAAAGTCGGGCTCGCCCACGCTCAGGTCGATCACATCCTCGCCGGCGGCGCGGCGCCGCTTGGTTTCGGCGCTGATGGCGACCGTCTCGGACGGCTTCAGATAGGCGAGGTTAGAAGAGAGCTGATCGGGCATGGCGAGTCCTGCGGTGTGGAGGGCCGGAGGCCCAGACAATCGGAAGGCCCGCGGTGCTGGCGGGCCCCATGGGCGACGATGCTGCTGTGGACTGGTCAAGTTCTTTGAGTGGACTGGAGAAGTCAACTGGTTGCCGGCACCCTGCTCGGTTAACTTGCTTGCCGTCAGAAGGCTCATTGAAAACTGAGGTCGGCGATGTCTGGATTGACGGATTTTCATCTGGCCCCCGCGCTGGCGGGTGCCCTCGAAGCGCTGGGCTATACCGCTCAGCATCAGGCGGTACGGGACCAGGTCCCGACCGCCGCCCGGGGGCATAACCTGGCGCTGGCTTGGCCCCCGGCGGCCCGGTATTCGGCACCGGCGCTCTCAGGGATGATGAGCGCCCAGCTGACAAATTCGTCCCGCGCTTTGATCCTGGCTCCGGCTCACTCATTGAATGAGTGGGGCAACATCGTCCTGCCTCTGGCCCGGGCCGCCGGAATCTCCGCTCTGGTCGCCCAAACTCCGGCCCGCGCCACCCGCCGTCTCTCCGAAGGCCAGCTGCAACTGCTGGTCACTTCTCCGGCAACCGCATTGGCTCTGCTCGAGCGTTCGGCCCTCAAGGCCTACCAGCTCGGTCATGTGGTGCTGGCCTGGCCCGATCTCCTCGAGACGGACGAGCCGCTGGTGCCGCTGATGCAGGATGTTCCCGCCGAAGCGCAGCGGATCGTCATTCTCGCTACCCCCACTGCCAATCACCCTCTGGTCGAGCGCTACGCCCGCCGGTGCCTGGTGACCGGCCCGATGGTTCCCCTGCCGGAAGCCGAAACTCCGGCTCGGCCGCCGGTCCGGGTGGTTACGGCGGGCTGGAATCAGCGGGGGAGCGCATTGGCCGGTCTTCTGGAAACCGAGGATCCCGCGTCGATCAGTGTCTGGTGTGCCGATGAAGCGAGTGCCGCCGAGGCCAGGGCGTCGGTACCCAGTAGCGATGAAGCGGTCCAGATTGGGACCGGTGAAGGAAAGAAGGCGGCGCTGGTGGTCGCCTGGGATCTGCCGGCCCCGGTTCAGTTGAACCAGCTGCGCGGTCTGGGCGACCTGGTGCTGCTGGCCCCCCCGCATGCGGCCACCTATCTGGCCCGGACCACCTCGAAACAGAGTCCGGTGCGAATTCCGGGCGTACTGGAGATGGTGCGGGAGCAGGCTGCTCGTCGTCGGGCCACAATCGCCCAGGAAGCCGAGTCGGGAGAGTTGGACGGTGAACTGCTGGCGCTGGCCCCGCTGTTCGAACGCTACGACCCGGTTGTTATCGCGGCCGCACTGAGCCGGCTCTGGACGAAGGCGGCGACTGCTCCTGTCGCGGCCCCAGCGGCGGAGGCCCCGTCCAGTCCCTTCCCTTCCAAGATCTGGGTCAGTGCCGGCAAGAAGGATGGGACCACCGCGGCCGACCTGGTAGCGGTGCTCAATCGAGAGATCGGGATGGCGGCGGGAAAAATCGGCCGGATCGAGATCCGGGAGCTGTTTTCTTTAGTTGAAGTCCCGGCAGCCGATGCTGAAGAGATCGCGCGCAAGTTGTCGGGGAAGACGGTCAGGCGGCGTACTGTGACTGCCAAGGTCGATCGACCTTCAAGGCCTACCAGACCTCGGCTGTCGAGGGATGAGAGACCGGGCGATCGGTAAGAGAACTACGTGAAAAGTGAAAAGTGAAAAGTGCCTCGTTGCAGGCCCTTTTCACGTTTCACATTTCACTTTTCACGTTCTTTCCGGTTGACCGCATCCTTAAGCTTCTTGGCGGCCCTGAACACCGGCGCAATCGAGTCCCGGATACTCATGGTGCGGCCGGTCCGGGGATTTCGAGCGGTGCGGGCTTTGCGGCGGCGGGGTTCGAAGTTGCCGAAGCCGGAGAGCTGGACTTTGCGTCCCTTCCTGAGTTCGCCGACGATGAAGCCCTCAGCCCCAAACAGGGTTTCGAGGGTGCGAGCGACCTCGGCTTTGGGACGACCGAGCTTCGCGGCGACTGCGGCTACCAGCTGCTGTTTGGTCACTAGATTTGGCTATGGGCTGTGGGCTATGGGCTAAGGCGCCGGGAATGTGCTCCCATAGCCCATAGCCCTTAACCCATAGCTGCAGTTGAAGGGCGCGGAATATGGCGACCCGCTCGGAGTGACCGCAAGCGGTGTGATCCGCTCGCTTGACCGGCATCATCGACCGCCGTATCGTGAGCGACCCTCGTCCCCCCAAACATTACGTAGAGGCGGTGCTGGATGTACCACGGGTCACGGCCCGGATGGATCGCAGTAATTGCCGGCGTGATGTTCAGCGGAAAGAGCGAAGAGCTGATTCGCCGAGTCCGCCGAGCCATTATTGCCCGGCGGAAGGTCCAGGTCTTCAAGTCCCATCTCGACAGCCGCTACACCGGCCTCTATAGCGTCTCTACCCACGATGGGCGGGAGATCGAGGCCACCCCGGTCGATACCGCCGCCGAAATCTTCCGCCTGGTCAAGCCCGATACCGAGCTGGTGGCCATCGACGAGGCCCAGTTCCTCGACGATGAACTGGTTACCGTGGCCTCGGCACTGGCCGCCCGGGGAGTCCGGGTGATCATGGCCGGAACCGACACCGACTTCCGGGGCGAACCGTTCGGCCCGATGGGCCGGCTGCTGGCGATCGCGGAATCGGTCGACAAACTGCAGGCTATCTGCGTCATCTGCGGCGACCTGGCCACCCGCAATCAGCGGCTAGTGGACGGCAAGCCGGCCCGTTACGACTCACCCACCATCCTGGTCGGGGGCCGCGAGACTTACGAGGCAAGGTGCCGGCATTGTCATCGGGTGCCCCGGAAGGATGAGGATCAGACGGCGCTGTTGTAGGCTAAGAGCTGAAAGCTGACAGCTATCCCGCTGCACCCATAGCTATTAGCTATTAGCTCTTGGCTCTCAGCCAAACTCGGGCCCTTCCCACTCGATGCTCTCCGTAGCTCTGACCGGTAACGTCGCGGCAGGCAAGTCTCAGGTGACCGACCTGTTCCGCCGCTGGGGCGCGACCGTGATCGACGCCGATCAGCTGGTCCGCGAAATTCAGACTCCGGGCACCCCCGAATTCCAGGAAATCGTCGACTGCTTCGGCACCAGCGTGGTGGCCCCCGACGGCTCACTCGATCGGGCCGCCCTGCGCCAGATCGTGTTCAACGATCCGGTCGCCCGGACGGCACTCGAGCGGATCATTCATCCCGCCGTGTCCGAACGTCGACTGGTGCTGGAGCATCAGGCCCGGCTCGACGGAGTGCGCATCGTGGTGAACGACATTCCGCTCCTGTTCGAGACCCTCGATCCCACGGCCTTCGACGCCGTGGTCCTGGTGGATGCCCCGGAATCGGAGCGGCTGGCCCGCTTGCGGGCCTCCCGCGGATTGTCGGAAGTGGAGTCGCGCCGGATCATGGCCGCACAGTGGCCCTCAGGCCGGAAACGGGCCTGGCGTGACCCCGAGGGCCGGGGCCCCCTGATCATCGACAACAACGGGGATCTTGCCACTCTGGAACAGCGGGCCAGAATAGTGTGGGACCAGCTGGTCGCCACCGCCGACAGCGAGGAGTGAACTACATTCCTCTGTCAGGCCGCCCTACTTGATACTGTCTCTTTGGTAGTCTAGACTTGCGGCACGCAATCCGGAGAAATTCGTGTCTAACATCCCCGCCGATCTGCTCTACACCCCCGAGCACGAGTACGTTCGCAAAACCGGCACCGCTGGCGTGGTCGAAATCGGTATTACCGATTACGCCCAGGGTGAGCTGGGTGACATCGTCTTCGTCGAATTGCCCAAAGCGGGCGCAAAATTCGACAAGATGGCGGTGTTCGGCACCGTTGAAGCCGTGAAAGCCGTCTCCGAGTTGTTCTGTCCGGTGGCGGGCGAAGTGGTCGAGAGCAACTCGGCCCTCGACAGCGACCCGGCCACCATCAACCGCGACCCCTACGGGGCCGGCTGGATGATCCGGCTCAAACTCTCCAATCCGGCCGATCTCAACGGTCTCCTCAACGCCGGTGCCTACGAGAGTAAGCTCGGCGGATGAACGCCAATTGCCGTTCCCGTTCCTGTTGTCTGAACGCCCCGCAGCCGTTCCGCGGGGCGTTTGTACGTCCGCACTGCAGTGCGGACGTTACAATCGCCCCTTCGCACTGACGATTCGCCATGACTGACACGACCGCTTCCACCCAGCCCGACGCCTCCTACACTCTGCTCCGTACCGAGCGGTTTGTCTCCCGTCACATCGGCCCCCGTCGGACCGAAGTGCAGGAGATGCTCGACGCGCTGGGGTATGAGTCGCTCGACCGATTCATCGACGCCGTGGTTCCAGAGGACATCCGGCTCCGCCGGCCCCTCGATCTTCCGCCCAATCGTTCCGAGCGAGAAGTGCTGCAGGCCCTGCGCGGCATCGCCAGCCAGAACCGGCTGGCCCGCCAGTACATCGGCATGGGCTACTACGGCACCTTCACGCCCCAGGTCATTCAGCGGAACATCCTGGAGAATCCCGGCTGGTACACGGCCTACACCCCGTATCAGGCCGAGATCGCGCAGGGCCGGCTGGAAGCCCTGCTGAATTTCCAGACCATGGTCTCCGACCTCACCGGTCTGCCGATCGCCAATGCCTCGCTGCTGGATGAATCCACTGCCGCAGCCGAAGCGATGAATCTGTCGATGGCTGTGAAGCGGGTCAGTGGCAAGGCGGTGTATCTGGTGGATGCGGGGTGCCATCCCCAGACCATTGCAGTGATCGAGACCCGGGCCGAAGCCCGGGGCGTCGAAGTGAAGGTCTCTCCCGCCGCCGAGTTCGCTTTCGATGGCTCGGTGATCGGATGCCTGGTGCAGTACCCGGCCACCGACGGCGGGGTCACCGATTTCCGGGCGCTCTGCCAGAAGGCTCACGCGGCTGGTGCCCTGGTCACCGCGGCAACCGATCTGCTGGCGCTGACTCTGCTCACTCCTCCGGGCGAGTGGGGTGCCGATATCGCAGTGGGCAACTCGCAGCGCTTCGGCGTGCCGATGGGTTACGGCGGACCCCACGCCGCTTTCTTCGCAACCAAGGATGACTACAAGCGGCACATGCCGGGCCGGATCATCGGTGTTTCCAAAGACACCAGCGGCCGGCTGGCTCTGCGCATGGCGCTGCAGACCCGGGAACAGCATATCCGGCGGGACAAGGCCACCAGCAACGTGTGCACCGCCCAGGTTCTGCTCGCGGTGATGGCGAGCATGTACGCGGTGTATCACGGCCCCGACGGTCTCAAGCGAATCGCCGAGCGGGTGCATACCCAGGCGCGAATGCTGGCGTCGGCGCTCCGCCGCTTGCGCTACCGGATCGTGAACCCCCACTTCTTCGATACCATCTGCGTTGAAGTCCGGCCCGCCAATATGCCCCGGATCCTCGATGCGGCCCGGGCCCGGAAGATCAATCTCCGCAAGCTCGACAGCCATCATCTGTGCGTGGCGCTGGACGAAACCGTCTCGGTAGCCGACCTATCCGACCTGATCTCGATCTTCTCGCTCGA
>CAZOES010000189.1:0-7283 GCA_964578865.1 uncultured Gemmatimonadaceae bacterium
CAACATGGCGGCGGTCGCGGCGCTGTGCAGCCGGGGAGTCTTGCTGGATTCAGGCCGGCTCCACTATTCCGGCACGACTCAGGATGTGATTGATCAGTATCTGACCCGGGCCCGGGCTACTGCGGGAACACCGCTCTCCGAGCGGACCGATCGGGAAGGCGACGGTCAGGTGCGGTTGTCCCGCGCCACCGTGCTCAACGATCGCAAGGAAGCCATGGAGACGGTGGCGTCGGGCCAGGACATCAGCATCGCGCTCGACTTCAGCTCGGCCAACCCGGTGCCGCTGCAGAATGTCACCGTGCAGATCAAGTTCTTTGGTCTCTTCGGCCAGCCGCTCTTCGCCTGTCTCTCCCGGGCCGCCCGACGTGATCCGATGGTACTCCAACCCGGCCATCGGGTTGTCTGCCGGATCCCCTCGCTGCCGCTTCATGCCGGTACCTACACCTATACCATCTGGTGTTCGGTGGGGGAAACCGTGGCCGACATGGTACGAGACGCCGGCAAGCTGGAAGTGGTGGAAGGCGACTTTTACGGAACTGGCAAATTGCCGCCCCGACAGATCGGAGATTTCCTGGTGGCCCATGAGTGGGAAGTCGAATGAGCGACCACACTGAGGGAACCGTGATAGGAGATCCCGCCATCGGATCAGGCCGGCAGCGCTGTCTGATTGTAGCGGAAGTGGCCCAGGCCCACGACGGCAGTCTGGGGACCGCCCACGCCTACATCGATGCGGCGGCCAAAGCCGGTGCCGATGCGGTCAAGTTTCAGACCCACATCGCGGCGGCGGAATCAACTCCCTCCGAGCCGTGGCGGACCAAGTTCAGTCCCCAGGATGACACCCGGTATCAGTACTGGAAGCGGATGGAGTTTACCGAACCCCAGTGGGTGGGGCTCAAGCAGCACGCCGACGAGAAGAAACTCCTGTTCCTCAGTTCGCCCTTCTCGCTCGAGGCGGTGGATCTGCTGAGCCGGGTCGGGGTGGCCGGCTGGAAAATCGCTTCCGGCGAAATCAACAACACCCAGCTGTTCGACCGGATCCTCGCTACCGGTCTTCCGGTGATTCTCTCCAGCGGGATGAGCCCGGTGGACGAGGTCGATGCGGTGGTGGAGCGGGTCGAAGCGAGGAAGGTTCCGCTGACCCTGCTGCAGTGCACTTCGATGTATCCCTGTCCGCCGGAGAAAGTCGGACTCAACGTTATTCCGTTCTATCGCGAGCGGTACGGCTGTAAAGTCGGCCTCTCCGATCATTCCGGCACGATCTTCGCCGGTCTGGCGGCGGCTGCGCTGGGGATCGATTTCCTGGAGGTGCACATCACCTTCAGCCGCGAGACCTTCGGACCCGATGTGGCGTCGTCGATTACCAGTGCAGAGTTCCGGACCCTGGTGGACGGGATTCGTTTTATCGAACGGATGCGGGCCAATCCGGTTGCCAAACAGGAGCTGGATCCGGCTCTGGTGCCGCTGCGGTCGATCTTTACCAAGAGTGTTACCCTGCGATCGGATCTCCCGGCCGGTGCGGTGCTCACCGCTCAGGATCTCCTGGCGCGGAAGCCCGGGACTGGGATACCGGCGGCCCGGATGGCCCAGGTCATCGGCCGCCGGCTGCGGCATCCGCTGGGCGCGGGACATGTGCTGCAAGAAACCGATTTGGGCGACTGAGTCGATTTCCTTCGAGTCTTTGTCAGGTCATCACCCTCACGCGAGAGTGCGCCAGAGATGCAGACCAGTACCAGCGAATCAGGCCAACGGAAAATCTGCGTAGTCCTGGTGGACCGGGCTAACTATGGCCGGCTGAAGCCGGTCATGGAGGCGATCAAGACCGATCCCCGCCTGGAACTCCAGGTCGTGGCCGCCGGCACCATGCTGCTGGAGCGGTTCCAGCAGCCGGTCGAGGTGGTGCGCCAGGACGGATTCCCCATCTCGGGGCAGATCTACATCGAGCTGGAAGGCTCGACCCCGACCACCATGGCCAAGTCAGTTGGCTTCGGGGTGATCGAGTTTGCCGCCGAGTTCCAGCGCCTCAAGCCCGATATCGTACTGGTAATCGGGGACCGTTATGAAGCGCTCTCCGCGGTAATTGCGGCGGCCTACATGAATGTCTGTGTGGTCCATCTGCAGGGCGGCGAGGTCTCCGGGTCGATCGACGAAAGCGCCCGGCACGCGATCAGCAAGTTCTCCCATTTCCATTTCCCCAGTACCAAGCGTTCGGCCGATTATCTGATCCGGATGGGTGAGGATCCCCGGACCATTCTGGGAGTCGGTTGCCCCGGCAGCGATATCGCCCGCAGCCTCAATCGTCACATCCCGGCGGAGCTGCTCAATCAGCGGGGCAGCGGCACGCCGATCGACCCGAGCAAGCCGTTCATCCTCGCGGTCTTCCACCCGACCACGACCGAGTACGGCGGGGAGCGGGCCCAGATGGTGGCCTTGCTCAAGGCCCTGGATCAAATCAAAGTGCCCTGCTTGTTGCTCTGGCCGAACATCGACGCCGGCTCCGATCAGATCAGCAAGGCGGTTCGTATCTTCCGGGAGCAGCAGCATCCTGAGTGGTTACGACTGCTGACCAACCTGGATCCCGAGACCTACATGAAGGTGCTGGCCAGCGCCGCCTGCGCGGTCGGCAATTCCAGCAGCTTCGTGCGTGATGCCAGCTACTTCGGGACCCCGGTTGTGCTGATCGGCCGGCGTCAGGAAGGCCGGGAGGCCGGCGAGCATGTTACCCCGGTCGTGCCCACCGAAAACGAAATTGCCGACGCGATCCGCCGCCAGCTGGCCCACGGTCATTACGCCCCCAGCGATCTCTACGGCGACGGCAAGGTGTCAGGCCGGATTGCCGATGCGCTTGCTTCGATGAAGCCGTATGTACAGAAGCGGCTGTATTACACCCAGGCCTAGGCGCTGGAGCCAGACCGGACCGGCGAGCCTCTGATGGCTCCTCCGTCCGCTGCTCCCGTCGTCAGTGTCGTGGTCCCGGTGTACAACACCGGGCCCTATCTGGCGCAGTGCCTCGAGAGCGTGCTGGCTCAGACCTATCAGCAGTGGGAATGCATCGTAGTCGATAACCGCAGTGCTGACAATTCTCTGGCGATCGCCCGGGAATTCGAACAGCGAGACCCTCGGATCCGGGTAGTAGCCGCGGATCAGTTTCGGGGGCAGGCCGCCAATTTCAACTATGCGTTGGGTCAGATCCATCGGGAGAGCCGCTGGGTCAAGATGGTGTTGTCGGATGACTGGATCTTCCCCGACTGCCTCGAGCGAATGGTTGTGGTCGGCGACGCCTCTCCCCGGGTCGGGCTGGTCTCGGCCTATATGATCGTAGGGGTCAATGTTGGCTGCCGGGGACTGCCTTATCCCAGTCAGCTGGTCTCCGGTCGGGAGCTTCTGCGGCAGCACTTCTCAACTGGCATCGAAGTTTTTGGAACCCAGACCTCGGTCATGTACCGGGCCGATCTGGTGCGCTCGCTTCAGCCGTTCTTCGATCCAGAGAGCATGAGCAATGACCGCGAGGTCTGTTGCCGGATCCTGAAGGACTGGGACTTCGGCTTCGTGCACGAAGTGCTGACCTTCTCCCGCACCGACAATGAGTCCATCACCGCCGGAATTGTCGGCTTCAACCCGTACGGACTGCATTCGCTGGTGCTGCTCAAGCGCCATGGTCCCGAGCTCCTTAATCAGGACGAGTACCGCCGGGCCTGGGATCGGATGGCCAAACCGTATTTCGAGTTCCTGGGAGAAGAAGTCCTGCGGGGTCGGGAACCGGCGTTCTGGGCCTACCACGCCCGGGGCCTCGAGCGCATCGGCTATCCGCTTACCACCGGTCTCAAGGTCCGGCTGGGTGCCGCCACCCTGGTGGACCTCCTGGGCAATCCCAAGCGGACCCTGGAACGAGGCTTTAAGTACCTCGCCAGAACCAGAAAGGCTACCCAACTCCGGCCCGCCGGGGGCGGTGGCTGAGCCTCAGGTGTCGCACCAGCCCTACGGGGCTGAGGGCCCTTTGGCGGGTTGCGCGAGGGGTGAGCTGGGAAGTAGCTGGGGAGACTGATATCTGGTCCTGTTACTACCGGTTAAGTTATTGATTTACATTGTGATAGACTATTATTTCAGGCTGTTGATCCGGTCCCCGAAATGAGACCGAGACCGGCCCCTGAATTGCATTAGAGCGCGGCAACAAATGGGTGTCTGACTCCACCTCTAAACTGGCCATCATGATTTTCACGGAAACGGCACTGAAGGGCGCCTTCATCCTGGATCTGGAGAAGCGGGAAGACTCCCGCGGCTTCTTCGCCCGGTCTTTCTGTCAGAATGAGTTCAATGCTCACGGACTCAAGCCGGTAATCGCCCAGTCCAATCTGGCTTTTAACCTCCGGGCCGGCACCGTCCGGGGCATGCACTTTCAATATCCTCCCGCGGCGGAGACCAAGCTGGTCCGCTGCACCCGGGGTGCCATTCTCGATATCATCGTCGATCTGCGGCCCGAAAGCCCCACCTACATGCAGCACATTTCGGTGGAGCTTTCGGAGGACAACTACCGTGCTCTGTATGTGCCGGAACGTTTCGCCCACGGCTATCAGGCTTTGCGGGACAAGACCGAGACCAGCTATCAGGTCGGCGAGTTCTACACTCCCAATGCAGAAGGCGGCTTGCGCTTCGACGATGCCAGGCTGGGCCTTTCCTGGCCGCTGCCGGTTTCGGTGGTCTCCGACAAAGACCAGGCGTTCAAGCCGCTCTCGGAAATCGAAGCCGAGGTCAAGCGGCGGATGACTATCTGAGTATCCCTTAATTCGACTGGTGCATTCGCGATGATTCTCGTCGATACCGCATTGCAGGCCCGGGCAGCCCAAGGGCGACCGATTCGAGTGGGTCTTCTCGGAGCCGGTTTCATGGCCCAGGGACTGACCAACATGATCGTGAACAAGGTTCCGGGTATGCGGCTGGTGGCCGTCTCCAATCGCAAGCTCCACCGGGCCCAGCATGTCTACAACTACTCCGGGGTATCGGAGACAGTCCAGGTAACCAGCCAGGGTCAGCTGGAAGACGCCATTCGGGCCGGCAAAGCTGCGATCACCGAGGATGCGTTCCTGCTGGCTCGCTCGGAGCAGATCGATGTACTGGTCGACACCACCGGCTCAGTCGAATTTGGAGCCCGGGTGATTCTGGAAGGATTCAAGCACCAGAAGGACGTGGTACTGATGAACGCCGAGATCGATGCCACCCTCGGCCCGATCATGCAGGTCTACGCCGAAAAGCACGGGGTAGTGCTGTCGGCCTGTGAAGGCGATGAACCCGGTGTGCAGCTCAATCTGTTTCGCTGGGTGAAGGGGCTGGGGCTCACTCCCCGGGTGATGGGAAACGTGAAGGGCCTCCAGGACCCCTATCGCAATCCGACCACCCAGAAGGGCTGGGCCGAGAAGTGGGGTCAGAACCCGGCGATGGTCACCAGCTTCGCTGATGGATCCAAGATTTCGTTTGAGCAGGCGATCGTCGCCAACGCCACCGGCTTCAAAGTCCGGACTCGGGGGATGTCTCGCGGCCTCGAGTACAAGGATGACGTCATGAAGATCGGGTCGATCTACGACATCAATGAATGTCGCGAACTGGGTGGTGTCATCGACTACGTGGTGGGCACGCCGCTGACCAAGGTCTACTGCCTGGCCGAGCATCCCGACCCCAAGCAGCAGCACTACCTCAGCCTCTACAAGATGGGCGACGGGCCGCTCTATTCGTTCTTCATCCCCTACCATCTGGTGCATTTCGAAGTACCCAACGCCATTGCCCGGGCGGTGATCTTCCGTGACTCGGTAGCCAAGCCGCTGGGTGGTCCAGTGGTGGAAGTGTGCGCCTGCGCCAAGCGTGACCTCAAGGCAGGGGAAACGCTGGACGACTACGGCATGTACATGACCTATGGCGAGGCGGTCAACGTCGAGGAAATGAGCCGGATGCGCTACCTCCCCGAGGGTCTGGTCGAGGGCTGCAGGCTCAAGCGGGACATCCCCAAGGATGGAGTCCTGACCTACAACGATGTGATTCTCCCGCCCGATCGCCTGGCCGATCGGCTGCGGGCGGAGCAATACCTGCATTTCCGTGGTGAGACCTGGCTGGAGGAATTGCTCACGGCCGGCGCACCGGCCTGAGCCGGCTCACCAGTTCATATTGTCGGCACTATCGGTTCTCAAGGAGAAGAGCATGCGGGTTCTGGTTACCGGTCATAACGGCTACATCGGCTCGGTCATGGTGCCGTTCCTTCAGCGCGCCGGACACGACATCGTCGGGCTGGACACCTACTTGTACGAGGACTGCACTTTTGGGTCCGAAGTCCCCGATGTGCCGGCCATTCGCACCGATCTGCGGGATATCACCGCGGCCGAGCTCAAGGGCTTCGATGCGGTGATTCACCTCGCGGCGCTGTGCAATGATCCGCTGGGGAATCAGAACCCCTCCACCACCTACGACATCAACCACCACGCCTCGGTGCACCTGGCCAAGATGGCCAAGGCAGCCGGAGTCAAGCGCTACCTCTTTGCCTCCTCCTGCAGCCTGTACGGACTGGCCGGCGACGAGATGCTGACCGAAGAGGCGGGGTTCAATCCGATCACCCCGTATGGTGAGTCGAAGATTCTCACCGAACGGGACGTCCGTCCCCTGGGCGATGATAATTTCAGCCCGGTGTTCTTCCGTAACGCCACGGCCTACGGAGTTTCTCCCCGGCTGCGCTGCGATATCGTGGTCAACAACCTGGTGGGATATGCGGTGACCCAGGGCGACGTGCTGATCCAGAGCGACGGAAGCCCCTGGCGTCCGCTGGTGCACATCGAGGATATCTCCCGCGCGTTCCTGGCCGGTCTGGAAGCTCCCCGCGATGCGATTCACAATCAGGCCTTCAACGTGGGCCGCAACGACGACAACCTCCGGGTCCGGCAGATTGCCGATATGGTGAAGGAAGTGGTCCCTGGATGCACCGTGCGCTACGCTGAGGGCGGCGGACCCGACCCCCGCTGCTACCGGGTGGATTGCAGCAAGATCGCCCGGATGCTGCCGGCTTTCCGTCCCCAGTGGACCGTTCGCAAGGGCGTCGATGAACTGTATCAGGCCTTCCGCGAGGTGAACCTGACTGCGGACCAGTTCCTCGGTCATCGCTATCTCCGGCTCAAGCAGATCAAGAAGCTGCAGGACGAGGGGCGGCTGGACCGGGAGCTGCGGTGGCAGACTGCCGGCGTGTCCCGCTGAGGTTGGCCCCTTTCAACCCGAGGTCCTTATGAAGGTGGTGCTGTTCTGCGGGGGTCTGG
>CAZOES010000190.1:0-7259 GCA_964578865.1 uncultured Gemmatimonadaceae bacterium
GGACTGGTCGCTGCGGGAACATGGGCTTCCATTCCAACTGCACCGCCACCGCCGGTTTGAAGGATGGCACCGGCGCGAACGGCCACAGCAGCACGACCGGTAACATGGCCGACCATGAGCTGGCGGGTGGTGGGTCGGACGAGATCTGGGTCCGCTTCTACACCAAGCCGATGACCGGCTATCGATTCGGCCAGGAAAAGTGGCTCACCTTCAACGCCGGTGGCGCCGGGTCGGGTGGCATCCGCTGGGGTAACCTGATGTTCAACTGCGGCGCCGGCGGCACTCAGGGCCTGACCAATGGCGACATGCGGATGCACTTCAACCCGCCCCAGGACATCTGCCAGCGCCAGAACACCGGTAACGATATCACCTGGACCGCCGGCAACTGGTACTTCACTGAGGTGCACTTCAAGCTCAATACCCCGGGCCAGTCCAACGGCGTGTTCGAGATGTGGGTCGATAACTGCGGCCCGGACGGAACCAGCTGTCCCGCGACTCCCACTCTGCGGATCAGTCGCACCGATGTGCTGACCGACCGCCAGACCGGCGAGAAGATCACCACCCTGTGGTTCGAGACCTACGCCAGCGATCCATTCTCCACCGGCGAGCGTTTGATCGACCAGATCAAAGTCTCGAAGGGCGGCCGGATCGGGTTCATGCCCTGACGCAATCTTCCCTCTTCGCAGCGGGCCCGGCGGTCACTCCGCCGGGCCCGTTGTGCTTTCAGGGGAATCGTTGTGACAACGTCACAAGGTGAGTGGACCGGTCCCGAAGCTTCTCCGTCACCGCCAGGTTGCAGGCCGCTCTGGAGCCAGCCGGGCCGACTCCCCTGGTCTCACTCGCTATGGCGTTGCAGCACAACAGGATACGGTGCCGACCCTGGCCGTGAATATTGAGCTGGCGGGAGCATGCTCTCAATGGCGTGTCACCAATCCTCCGACGGGGTCGACCCTCCTGGGGGGTATGGAAAGTGCGCCAGACCACCCCAGCAGAGGTCTCGACCCGCGGGTTCGAATGGCGCGATCGTGATGCCACTTGAGTCGGCATCATTTCGGGTGCTCTCCTCGGGCGCCCAGGGGCTCTAGCGTTGGTGGTAGGGACTCCTTATCTCTGTGGGCCGCTTCCTGAGGGATAATCCTCGGACGGTGACCCTGATCAGAAGAGTTTCTTGCAAGACCGGTCGCGGTGGCATTGGAGACCCGACTCGGCCCATTCATGCGCTTGTGCAGGTGATGCCCATGACGGTCTCGACTCACCCAGCCTCACTGCATTCTCTCCGGCTTCCCAGCGTCGGAGCGAGCCTCCTCATACTTTGGGCCTGTGCTGCGGGCAAACCGATCGAAGCGGGGCAGCAGTCACCCGATTTCGTATTGGAGTTATCTCCCAGCAGCGTGAGCCTGGATCCCGGCGGTACCGCCGACTTCCTGGTCACCCTGCGATTTTCCGATGGCACCGAGGGGACGACCCGGGAAGTTTCCTTCGACGCTACCGGCGGCGAGATCGATGGGAACGGAGTATTCACGGCCGGTGACTATGCTGGTAACTACCGGCTGATCGCCACGCTGAACGGTCACTCCGATACCAGCACCATCGACATCACTTCCAACGCCAGAACCCTGATCGGGGTCAGGATTACTCCCGGTTCGGCGACCATCGTTCCCAGCGGTGCGCAGCAGTTCTCCGCGACCGGCGTCCTCAGCGACGGCAGCGACTCCACCGTGGCGGTTGATTGGAGCGCCAGCGCCGGTACGGTCGATTTCAAGGGCACTTACACCGCACCGTCTCAGGCCGGGAGCTACACGGTGGTCGCCACCCAGCACGATGGAACCCTGAGCGACACCGCCCAGGTGACCGTCGCGACCGTCCCGCCCAACATGACCGCGGTGGTTCTCACTCCTCCCAGCGTCACCCTTCAGTTCGGTCAATCGCAGCAGTTCACCGCCCAGGCTCTGCTGAGTGACGGAAGCACCGGGCCGGTCACTGTCAGCTGGACCCAGACCGGCGGCAGTATCACCTCCAACGGTCGTTACACCGCCGGCAGCAACGCCGGTAACTTCCGGGTGATTGCCCGAGCCGCCAACGGCAAAGCCGACACCAGCAGTGTGACCATCGCATCTCCCACCGTCACTTCGGTGGTGCTCAGTCCCTCCAGCGCTGCGCTGCAAACCGGCCAGTTCCAGCAATTCAATTCCTCCATCACCTTGAGCAACGGCCAGACTCAGGAAAACTCCCAGGTGACCTACACCGCGACCGGCGGTCAGATCACCCAGGCCGGTGCCTTTGTGGCGGGAACGACTCCCGGCACCTTCAGTGTGATCGGAACCGCGCCCAGCGGAGTGGCCGACACCAGCAGTGTCACCATTACCCAGGCGAACGTGGTTGGACTCACGATCACGCCGCCCTCGGCTTCGATTGGGGTGAATCAAAGTCAGCAGTTCACCGCTTCCGCGACCCTCAGCAACGGTGGAACTCAGCCCAATCCATTGGTGGTGTGGAGTGCTACGGGAGGCTCCATAAACAGCAGCGGTTCGTTTACCGGCACGGTGGTCGGCACCTTCCTGGTGATTGCGACCCAGCAGGGCGGTGGCGCGGCTGATACCGTGAGTGTCAATGTGGCGGGGGCTCCACCTTCCAGCATGTTCTTCAATTCCTCGGAGACCGGCTGCGGAAGCGATGCCAACGTCCTCCTCTGCGATGACTTCGAGGACGGGACCTGGTACGAGAAGAATTGCGATAACGCCAACCAGTCCGGCGGTCTGCTGCAGACCGATGGCTGGTGTGGCACGATCTACAACAATGCGGGACTGGCGGCGGGAACCGGCAAGTGCGGCAATGCGGGCTACAAGTCCAGTTGCGCCGCCACCACCGGAGTGAAGGGCACTCCGGGATTCAGTTCCACGACCGGTAACATGGCCGATCATGCGCTGGCCCAGGGGACCGCCGAGATCTGGGTCCGGTTCTACACCAAACCGCAGGCCGGCTACACCTTCGGTCAGGAGAAATGGCTGACCTTCAACGCCGATGAGCCCGGCAGTGGCGGTATTCGCTGGGGCAACCTGATGTGGAACTGCGGAGATTACGCCCAGCCCACCGGGACCATCTCGATGCACTTCAACCCGCCCATGGATATCTGCCAGAAGCAGAACCAGGCCAGCGCCATCGAACTGGTTGGGGGGAACTGGTACTTCACGGAAGTGCACTTCAAGCTGAATACTCCGGGTCAGGCCAACGGGGTGTTTGAACTCTGGATGGATAGCTGCGGATCTACCGGTAACTCCTGTCCGGCCACGCCGACGCTGCGGATCAAGCGTACCGATGTACAGACCGACCGGGCCAACACCGGCGAGTTGATCAAAGTGCTCTGGTTCGAAGCCTGGGCCGAACCGTTCTCGGTGGGAGAACGGCTGCTCGATCAGATCAAGGTCTCCAAGGTGGGACCGATCGGGTTCATGAAGTGAGCCTAGGTTGTAGCTGACGGGAGTACCGGGTACCGGCTGGGTACCCCACCGCGAATCCGTTGAAGCGGGCCCGCCAGCACGCTGGCCTTGAGTGCCAGCAGCCCGGGCCGGTGCTCCCGGACTACGCAGATCCGGGAGACCCCGAGCTGATCCTGGAAGGGGCGATCGAGGGGTGCACCCTGGAGCGTCAGCGGCACCAGGCCGGCGGCTTGGGTCAGCTGAAGAGTCCGTTGGTCGAACAATCCGTAGGGAATCGCCAGATGGGGCACCACGGTGCCGAACCGGGCCTTGAGCCGCTCATGGCCCTGGGTGACTTCCTCCGTCAGCTCATTGTCCGGGAGGAAGGGGAGTGCCGCGTGACTCACGGTGTGGACTCCCAGCTGAGCCCCTGAGTCGCTGAGAAATCCTGCCAGCTCCGCCTCCGTCATCGAACGCTGCGAAGTGCGGTACCCTGCCTCGGCCTCAAGCTTCTCCAGCGGCGCAATCAACTCCTTGGGCCATCTGCCCGCCCCCTCGGCCAGAACCCACTGGCGCAGTGCCAGAATTCTCCCGGCCCGGGCCGGATGTCCCGCCCGATACTCCGTCGGGAGGCCACATTCATCCTCGAATCGGCTCCATCGGTCGGCCCCGGTCCGGACCGCCGCGTCTTCGATCCGATCCCACCAGAAGGTCGAGCCGGTGGCCAGGGCGTCGGTTACTGCGAACACGGTCAAAGGAACCTCGAGCCGCTGGAGCAGGGGAACCGCACTCAGCAGCGAGGCGTACGCGTCGTCCGAGGTGAAGGCAACTTGACCCAGGGTGCTGCGCCCGGCCCGGTGATTAGCTACGATTTCCTCCAGCGAAACGATCTGACCCACCCGCCGAATTGCATGGACGATGGCTTCGAAGAGTTCCAGCGAGACGTGCATGGATGAGGGAGAAGGCGCCTCCGGCAAGTCGATTCCGTGAAAGCACAGAATCGACCCCCGGGTCCCGGCGAACCGGGCTGCGGTTAAGGCCGCCCGCTCCAGCCAGGTCATGCTGAGAGTTGCTCCCTGCCGAATCGGCGCATCAATATCCTCGGCTGAATACAGTGGTTTCAGAGCCGGGCGAGGCGGGCGACTGTCGCAATCCGGCAACAATGCCAGATTCAGGCCCCAATGTTGCCTGCATCTCTGGCGAACCCCCGGCCTGCCGGCAGGCAGTACCGGTCAACCCTGAGAGCCATACTGTCTTGAAAAACTCCCGAGCCCGCCGGTTCTTCACCGCCGCGCTGACCTACGTCGCCATTATCGTTGTCACCCTTTTCGTGGTTGATCTCGCCTGTATGGCGCTGGGACTCTTTCCGCCCCAACCCAACTACGGCGATCCCGACCTCGGCTGGCGTACCGCTCCTCCCACCGGCCGAATGGCATTGGGTCGCTGTCCCGACCCTTCCACCGGACGGGCCATCGATTACACCCGGAACGAAGACGGAGTGCGTACCAGTCGGAGTCGGGCCGATCTCATCAACGATACTGCCTCGATCAAGATCGGTGTCATCGGCGACTCTCACACCGACCTCTGCGCGGTTAATGGCGAGGTCCACTCCGGAGTGCTGGAGACCGCGCTGGACTCTCTCGGTATCCGCAATGCGGTGCTCAATTACGGCGTGGGCAAATATTCGCCGATCCAGGAGTATCTCGCCTTTCGAAAAGTCCTGCGACCGTATGGCCCCCGGGTCATGATCATGAATTTGTATACCGGGAACGATTTTTACGACATTCTCCGGCTGGACGATCGCCCCCACTTCGAGAGCGATTCCACCGGATATCATCTGGCTCCCCCCATCTGGTACAATCTCGACGATCCTGCGGTGCACTACCGCAGCCGGGTCCTCTTTGCCGCCCGGAAACTTTCCGATGCAGTCGGCATCCGCCGCCTCTACATGCGGATGATGGAGCTTCGCCGGGTGGCCAGGCAACAAGGGGCCGGGCTCACCACCGTCGTGAACTATATCCGGGATCTCTGGCATGCCCGCGATCCGTCGGTGAGCTACGCCGATGCCTTCACCTCACAGATGCTGAACCAGCAGCTCTTCTTCCATCATTTTCCTCCCAGCCGGGCCGAAAGTCTCCGCCGGATCCGGGCTCTGATGGAGCTGATCCGGGCCGAGAATCCGGGAATCCTGCTGGTGATGAGCCCGATTCCCTCTTACGAACTCACCGGAGAGAAGCCGGTGGACTCTGCGCTGGTTAAGACGCTCGCACGTCTGCCGATTACCCTCGAATCGGGGATCGCCGAGGAGGGCGAACTGTACCAGCAACTGCGAAGCCTGTCGCAGGAAATGAACTGGGTCTTCGTGGATAATCTGGCGGTGCTTCGCGCCTATCATGGCGGCCAACGGCTGTACAACGATGCCGACTACCACATCCTTCCCGCCGCCAGCGCCTTGATCGGCCGGGCCGAGTCGGTGGCCCTGGCCGACTCGTTGCGGCGAATGGCTAGGTGAAGGGAAAGAATCCAAGCGGTTGAAGCAGTTTCCGGTAGAGTGCGATGTGCTCTTCCACCATGCGCTGCAGTGAGAAAGCCTGTTGCACCCGGGCCCGGGCCCGGGCTGCCATACCGGAACGAAACTCCGGATCGGCCAGCACTCGGGTCCACCTCGCGATGAGCTGGTCCTCGTTGTTGTCCGGAACCAGCAAGTCGCTCAACTCGGGACCCAGCACCGCGCGGTTCCCTCCAACATCGGTTACCACCGGACAGACGCCGCTGCTCATCGCTTCCAGCAGGCTGACCGAAGTCCCCTCGCTCCGCGAGGTGAGTGTAAAGACGTCCAACGCTCCGTAGAGACGCTCCGCGTCCTCTCGCCATCCGAGAAACCGTACCCGGGAGGAAACTCCCAGACTCGCCGCCAGCCTCTCCAGTTCCGCCCGCTCACTCCCGTCTCCCACCAGGACCAGCCATGGCAGGGCGTTCCACGAGCCCTCTTTGAGACGAGCAAGCGCCCGGAGAGCGAGGGAGAAGTTCTTCACCGGCTCGAGTCGTCCAATGCTGCCAATCACCGCTGCATCCGGCGGCAGTCCCAGTTCCGCCCTTAGTTCGGACTGGTTGCGCCGGGGACGGAGACGTTCAGTGTCGACCCCGTTCTCGATGACCTGGATCCGGGATGGATCGAACACCACCTGCCGGCTGAGCACACCGGCCAACGCATCCGAGACGGCAATCACCCTGTCGGTATAACGGCTGGCGGTGTTGTCGAGAAAACGGTCGCTCAACGGGACTGGATCGGGCCGGCCATGCTCGGTGTGAACCACCGCCTTCACCCCGGCGGCCCGGGCCGCCCGCGAGGCCTTGAGCCACACCCCGGTATGGGAGTGCACCAGGTCGGGACGGAGCTCACTCAGAAAAGCAGTCAGCTCCCGGGGGAACAACAGCGACAGGCGGGACATGGGCGGGACCTGGTGGAACCGCACTGAATCCTCCAGGCCCTCGGCGAAGCGTCCCAGGTACTGCAGCACTACGACATGAACCTCGAAGCCGCGGGGCGGGAGGTTTCGTGCCAGGTTATGCAGCACCCGCTCCATGCCGCCATAGTTGAGATTCTGGATGACATGGGCGACTCGCGGCTTGCGGTTGGGCTGGTTAGTCATGTCGACAGTGCCCGCAGCCATGCGATCGACTCGCGCAGGGCCGGCAATGGGTCGGTCCAGCGGAAGACATCGTTCTTCTGCCGGGGGCGCCAGGGAGTCAGTATCGCGAGCACGGTTCGAAGAAAGCCGGGAGCAGCGGCCGGCAGGTCCAGCGCAGAGGGAGAGCGCCGTACCCTTGCGATGAGATGAT
>CAZOES010000191.1:0-7142 GCA_964578865.1 uncultured Gemmatimonadaceae bacterium
GATGGCCCGCGGATCGGCCTTGGGCAGAATCACCACACTGGCGCCGCTGTGCCAGAAGCCGAGCGGCAGCGCCCACCCGCCCATGTGGAAGAGCGGAAACATGCTCAGCGCCACTTCGTCCTCGGTGAAGTACTCCAGCATGGCCTGGTAGGCCTGGTCGGAAGCGCCATGATCAGCCACGTTGGTCAGACGCTCAGTCCACTCCAGCGCAGCCCGCTCCGGAGCGGAAAACACCGGCGACTCCCGCCAGCCGCTGAGGAGGATGATCCGCTCCTGAGTTTCGCCATGCTTTAGCGCTTCACCCAGGTGGAAGTAAAGACAAGCAGCGCAGCCGTTGATCTGGGAGGCCCGGATCTTGACCAGCTCCACCACGGTAGGATCGAGGCCCTCCTGAGAGAGATTGCCAAAGTGGATCAGGTGCTGGACCAGGTGCATGTGGTCTTTGAAGGGATTCAGTCGGGTAGTCATTGTGGTTCTCCGGTCGAGTTGACGTTGGTGAACCAGTGACGAGATGGGCAATTCCCGTGTGACATGAGGAGTATGGCAACTATTGACCGCCGGCCGATCAGCGCGATCGCGCTCGATCTCGATGGCACCATGCTGGACACCGCCGGCGATATCGCCGGCGGGATCGACGCCACCCTGGCGGCGCTGGGGCTCCCGCCGCTGGGTCCGTCGGTGATTCGCGGCTTCATTGGCCAGGGCGTGATTCACCTGATCAAGAGTGCCTGGACCGCTTCGACCGGCCGCGAGCCCAGCGAGGCTCAGCTGCTGGAAGGCCAGGCGATGTTCACCCGGGAATACGCCCGTTGTCTGACCCGGACCACCCGGTTCTATCCCGGCGCACTGGAAGGGATGAACGCTCTACGGGCCGCCGGATTCACCCTGACCTGCGTGACTAACAAGCCGGCCCGGTTCACCGACCCCCTGCTCCAGGCGATGGGATTGACCGACTATTTCGCCCTGATCATTTCGGGCGACACGTTGCCGGTCAAGAAACCCGACCCGGGCCAGCTGCTGCATGTCGCCCGTCAGCTCGATGTCGTCCCCGCCCGGCTGCTGGTGGTAGGCGACTCGCTGCACGACCTCCGCGCCGCCCGGGCGGCCGGTTGCCCGGTGTTCTGCGTCCGCTATGGTTACACCGAAGACCCCGACGCCCTGATCCATCTGGCCGACGCCGGCCTGGAGCGCCTGGACCAAATTGCCGCCCGCATCGAACTGACCGGGCGGGTCCGATTTGCTTCCGGCTCCGGCACGGAGCCAGATTCCGGTCCGGTCTCACTGAACCAGGAAATCTGAGTGGCGCAGAAACGAGTCATCCTGCTGCTGGTCGACGGGCTCCGGCCCGATGTGGCGGAGGCCGCATTAGCACGGGGTGAGCTGCCCGCGCTGCAGGCAATGGTCCGCGACGGTGGCACCACTCGCGGTGTCACGGTCTTTCCCTCGACCACTTCAGTTGCCTACCTCCCCTTCCTCACGGGCTGCACTCCGGGGCACTGCAACGTTCCCTCAATTCGCTGGCTGGAACGGACTCGTTACTCGGGGCGCTGGTGGGCCGATCGGGAGCTGGTGCGGAGTTACTGCGGCTATCAGGCCGGCCGGCTCGATGGCGACGTAACGCCGGGGATTCGAACCATCTTTGAGATAGTGCCGGAGAGTTTCGGCATCTTCACGCCGGTGACCAAAGGGCTGACTCCCGAGCGGGATCCTTCCCAGGGTGAGCGCAAATTCTGGGGCGCGGTGGCTCACTACCTCCTATGGCATCAGCCATCGGATGACGCGGTCAGCCGTCATCTGCTCAGGGCGGTTGATGGACCGTACCGCTTCATCTTTGCCCAGTTTCCCGCCGTTGATGGGTATACCCACCAGACCACCCCGCAGTCGCCCAAAGTGTTGCAGGCGCTGCGCAAGGTCGACCAGACCGTGGCTCAGCTGCGCGCCCTGCTCTCGGCCCGGGGCGAATTGGACGACAGCCTCATCGTGATGGTGAGCGATCACGGCGCCGCCGAGGTGAAAGTGCATCTGGATCTGGCCGACTGGTTCCGGGCTCAGGGAGTCCGCACCATGTCGCACCCGATCATCTGGGAAAAGGCCCCTCAGGCCGCCGTCATGATCGCCGGCAACGGCTCGGCGCTGGTCTACGCCCAGCCCAACATCCCCCGGGCCGAGCGCTGGCCGGTGGACCGGCTGCGGAAGCCGGAGACGTTCGGAGTCTCCCGCGACGTCATCGCATCGCTGGTCGCCGAAGAGGCGGTGGCCTTCGTGGCGGCGGAGGAGCGGCCCGGGGTGGCGCGAGTAGTCTCGAGCCGAGGCGAAGCGGAGATCGAGCGGGCCGGGTCGCAGATTGGTTACCGTCAGCTCAATGGAGATCCGCTGGAACTGGGCGGCAACTTCACCCGTTCGGAGTCTGAGTGGCTGGAGGCATCGTGGGACAGCCCCTACCCCGATGCCTGCGTCCAGCTGCTCGATCAGTTCCGCGCCGGCCGCACCGGCGATCTGATCGTGATTGCCCGGGAAGGCTTCGATTTCCGCAAGCGGTTCGAAGTGCCGGAGCACAAATCGGGGCATGGGAGTCTGATCCGGTCGCACATGCAGATCCCGGTCTGGAGCAATATGCCGGTACCCGCGGGACCGCTACGGTCGGTGGATGTTTTCCCGGCGATGCTGGAGTGGCTGGGCGAGCCGGTGCCGGAGGGGATCGACGCCCAGCCGGTCTGGAACCCGGCCCGGCCGGTTACGGTTGCGTAACGTCGCCGGGCAGGCGATTTTCCCCCTCCCCAATACGCGCCCGTAGCTCAGCTGGATAGAGCGCTTGCCTCCGGAGCAAGAGGTCGGACGTTCGAATCGTCTCGGGCGCACTCACGGATCGAAAGCCCCGCCGTCATGATGACAGCGGGGCTTTCCTTTCTAAGACCTTCGCGCTCTTAGCCTCCTTCGCGGTTCATTCCACCGCCAAGAACGCCAAGGACGCCGAGAAGGTTACTTCGCCGCCACATCCAACCGCGAAGAACGCGAAGAACGCGAAAGAACCCTGCTTACCCTTCTCCATTTCGTCGCGAATTCAGCTCTCGATTACCCGATCCTGGTGAGGGGTCATCCGATAGGTGTTCTTCACCCGAAGGGTCCCGTCGATTCCGTGGACTACATGCTCGCTCCGGCTGTCGCGGGCCAGCTGCCGCCCAGCCTGAGCCGCCTCTTCCTGAGTGTCGTAGACTACGCCAACCTGAGTGCCGTCCTGTTTATTGATCCAGCCACCCCGGGGATCGGGGGTTGTCGTCACGTCGCGGGCTGCCATACCAACTCCGAAAAAAGTAGAGCTGGACTCTAGGCTGCCGGACCAGTCCAAACCATACCGCACAAGGGGTAGAGGGAGCGTGAAAACGGTTTCTTCCGGGAACCGCGCGGCCTGGCCTGACTCAGCGGCAACAAGGCTCACCCCCCAGTGAGAAGAGCCACCCCCTCGCCGCGTACCTCCACTATCACGGCAGATCCCGCAGGTGCGCGACATCACAGGTGGAGGCGGTATGGCACTCAAGACCAAGGTTACCGGGCTCGAAGCTCCGACCCCGTTCGATGGCTACGAGTCTCTGCTCGAGATACCTAGCGGCCGTGACCCCCGTCAGAACGCCTGGCTCACCATCAATTTGAACGTCAAGCTGAAATTCATCGATGGGCGGAATCCTGGCGGCAACACGGTCCAGGTCGACGGCAAGTGGTACGCCAAGGACTGGAATGGCTATCTCTTTCCTCTGATCGAGTGGGGGGATTTCTACCGCAAGAAGTTTCTCGACAAGTTCAAGGGGCACGCCGAGAAGGTGTGGAATTGGCAGTTCCTGCTGAAGACGCCGACCGATTACGCCGGTCTGGATATTTCGCAGGACAAGCAGATTATCCGGCCCAACGTATTGTGCCTCTTCCGGCTCAATGTGGTGGACACCAATCCCCACCACACCATCGAAATCGCCAATCCCAGCTTTCAGACCACCGAGGTCAAGAATATCGACCCGGCCAAGCCGGTGAAGCGGCTCGGCAAGTTCGACGCCGGCACCTTCCGCTCGGATTCGACCTACTACGACGACTCCGATCTGATGCGCCCCTACATGTACGACAAGGACGAGAACATCTGGCACGATACCATCGGTCACGAGATCGGTCACGCCATCGGTCAGTCCCATATCATGGGACTGAAGGGGGACGACAGCTGCCTGAACGGCTCGCCCACCGTGGGCGAAGATCGTTGCTACGGCAGCGGTGAGGACGCCAAGAACATCATGGGGCGGGGAGATCGCATCTGGCTGGAGAATGCGATTTCGTGGACCCAGCGCATCGGCTTGCACACGTCCACCCCCAAAGGGAAATGGACCGTGACCGGTGTAATGGGTACGCCACCGCGAATCATGCAGAAATCGGCGATCAAGCCGGGAGTGCCGCTGGTGTTCTAAAGCCGCTGGAATGATCCCGGTGTACTCGCCTCAGCTAGAGCCTTGGCCGTTTCCGCCGCTCGCCGTGGGGCGTCTCGCGCGCCACGGTCGGCTCAAGAAAGGCCGGGCGTTCGCCGGTACTCATGCCGAGGTAGAGTCGGGCCCGGTCCAGGGCGTCGTCCAGGTTCCCGGTAACATTTTCGATTCCGAGTTCCTCGAGAAAGCCCGAGCTGGTCAGCGCCGCGACCGGCTGGGAATGGACGTCCGAGAGGACGACCAGGGTTCCCTCCTTCTTGCATCGCTGGACCACATCCCGCAGAGCAGCCAGTCCGGTCGAATCAATCACCGGCACCCTCCGCATGCGGAGAATCAGTGCTTTGGGCTTTCGTGCGACGGTCGTCAGAGCCTCTTTGAAGGACTCGGCCGCCCCGAAGAAGAACGGCCCATCGATCTCGTAGACATCGACACCGGGTGGGACCGCCCGCAACCCGGCGGCATTCAAATCCGGAGATTCCTCTTCTTCGTCGACAAACTCCCGGGACAGCAGTTTCACGTTGGCAACCTCGGCCATTCGCTTCATGAAAAGAAAGGCCGCGAGCACCATCCCGACCTCGACCGCAACCGTCAGATCCACCAGCACGGTGAGACCGAAGGTCGCCAGTAATACCAGCACGTCGCTGCGAGGGGCGCGGAGTTCGGCCCGGAAGCGGCGCCATTCACTCATGTGGTAACTCACGACCACGAGGATCGCCGCGAGCGCCGCCATGGGAATGAGGCCTGCCCACCGGCCCGCGAAGAGCAACACAGCCAGCAGGACAAGCGCATGGATGATCCCGGCGACCGGGGTCCGCCCCCCATTCTTGACGTTGGTAGCGGTCCGTGCGATCGCACCGGTGGCAGGGATCCCTCCGAAGAGCGGGGAGGCCAGGTTGGCCACGCCCTGGGCGACCAGCTCCATGTTGGACCGGTGTCGCGACCCGATCATTCCGTCTGCCACCACCGCCGAGAGCAATGATTCAATGGCCGCGAGGAGCGCAATTGTAAACGCCGATGGGAGCAGCTCCTTGACCTGCCCGAGCGTGACGCTGGGGAGTGACGGACGGGAGAGCCCGCCGTGGATCGCACCGAAGCGGTCGCCGATGGTTTCTACCGGAAGATGAAACAGCTGCACCGCCAGCGTAGCCAGCACCAGTGCTACGAACGGTGCGGGAATACGCCGAGTGAGGCGGGGACCCAGCACGATGATGATTAGGGCGCCGCTGGCCACCCCGATGGCCCATGGATTGACCGAGCCCGCGTGGGTGAAATAGGCCTGCCACTTCGCCGCGAACTCGGAAGGAACCTCAGGGAGGGAAAGACCCAGAAAATCCTTGACCTGCCCGGAAAAAATGATCACCGCGATGCCGGCGGTAAAACCCGTGGTTACCGGGTACGGGATGAACTTGATAGCCGCGCCGAGCCGGGCCACACCGAGCCCGATCAGGATGATTCCGGCCATCATCGTAGCGAGGGACAGTCCCGCCATACCGTAGCGCTCGATCACCCCAGCTACGATCACTACAAAGGCGCCGGTGGGCCCGCCGATCTGCACCCGGGACCCGCCCAACGCCGAGATCAGGAATCCCGCCACGATGGCGGTAGTGAGACCGGCCTCCGGCGTGGCACCACTGGCAATCCCGAATGCAATGGCCAGCGGCAGGGCCACAATCCCCACAATGACCCCTGCCCCAGCATCCTGGACGAACTGCTCGGTTGTATAGCCACGAAGGGTCGTGGCCAGCTTCGGCACTAACACAGGCCCTGCTCGCTGGAGGTTGACATGACCCGCATAGACCTGCGATCCCCTTCTCCTGCCTACTCCAGGCCGTGCTCCACTGGTTCACCGGTCCGCGGCTTGATGTGGCTGTTGGCCGCCAGAATCCGGGCGCAGGTGTTCCACCGGAGAATCGCCTCGTCGTTTCCCGCCGGCCGCTGCGCCTCGGCCTTTTCGTACCAGCTCATTGCTTCGACAAAGGAGTGATAGGCGATTTCCCCGGCCCCCCGCCCGCCTCGCTTGAGCTGGGCCTTGGCCCATCGCTCCGCAATGATCCCGGCGTAATAGGCCTGACGATAGCCGTCCCTGAGACGGGGCAGCACATCCCTGGCCTGACGCTGACGATTCTTGGATTCTTCGTTGAACTGGTCGGTTATGGCGAGGAGCAGCATGACGAGGGCTTGCTGATTGTCCGGCTCGACCTGGAGAATGTCGAGACAGATACTCTCGGCGGATGAAGGGTCATTGATCACCCGGTAGCGCTCGGCCTTCTGGAGCGCGAGGGGAACCCCTTCCTTGGTAATCGGTCTGGGAGAAAACATCTTGGGTCACCCGGAAGATGCTGAATCGGAACGGCTGAAGATCTTGAACAGCTTACCCAACGGATCGTAGAACTGGTCGACCACCCGTTCCTTGAGCGGGATGATCGCGTTGTCGGTGATGGTAATACTCTCGGGACAAACCTTGGTACAGCACTTGGTGATGTTGCAGAAGCCGATCCCGTGAGCCTGCTTGAGGTCTTCAGTCCGATCGGCGGTATCCAGCGGATGCATCTCCAATGCGGCGGTGTAGACCAGGAACCGGGGCCCGATGAACTGATCGTGCAGGTGGTGGTCCCGCAGCACGTGACAGACATCCTGGCAGAGGAAGCACTCGATGCATTTGCGGAACTCCTGCACCCGGTCGAC
>CAZOES010000192.1:0-7103 GCA_964578865.1 uncultured Gemmatimonadaceae bacterium
CCTGACCGCCTGACCGCCTGACCGCCTGACCGCCTGACCGCCTAGAACACCGGCCCCAGGCTCAGCGTCCAGTACCCCTTGATGGCCCGACGCTCCTGCGGAATCGAGTAGTCCAGCCGCAGGATCACGAAGTTGAAGAGGTTCATCCGGACCGAGGCGCCCAGGGTCTGAGCCGGGGTGCGCACCCTGGTCAGGTTGTCGCCGGCGCTCCGGCTCCACTTCAGGTTATCCCCTTCGTTCCAGGCCAACCCGATGTCGTAGAACAGGGCCCCCTCGATCGGCGGGAAGGCCGCCGGCAGAATCCGCATGTCCGGCGTCATGATGGGGAAGCGGAGTTCGGCCGAACCGACAGCCAGCTGAGTCCCGACCAGGCGATCGAGTTCGACGCAGCCGGTCTCGGTGTTGGGATCGGTGGTGCGGCACTCGTTCCGGTAATAGCTGCCCGAGGTGTTGCCCCGCAGCAGGTCGGTGCTGCCGAGGAAGATCCGGAACCGTTCGGCGTCGCGGCCGATCCGGCCGAAGTACAGCGCCCGAGTCGCCAGGGTGAGCGGTCCGAGCAGCTTGTCGTAACGGCGATAGTCAACCAGACTCTCGAAGAAGCGCCAGCCACCGATCGACTGAGAGGCGGAGACCCGCCAGCGCCGGCCGTAAAACGGACCGACCCAGCCGGGCAGCGAGTTATCGAAGGTGAGCGCCAATGATGGAGCGACGTAGCTCGCCCCGGGCAAGCTGCGCTCCCGGGAATAGGGGTCGTCGGTGGCGAGGCCGGACGCCGGATCGTAGGGCTCGAAGATCTGCTGCAGCCGGTCGCTGATGGTGGTGGCTTCGAGACCGATTTCCACCCGCTGGAAGCGGCTGAGCGGGTAATAGCCGAAGCCCTGGACCGATCGGCTGACGATCCGCCGCAGGTTGGTTACGAAGATGGCGCCACCGGGATTATTGGTATCGGCGACCGTCTCGCTCGGCTCGAGGAAGTAATACGGTTCCTGGCCTACCTGGACCGCCCAGTTCATCCGGTGGGTCTGGTTGACGTAGGTCGCGTTGACCATCGCCTCACTGATCCGGCCGTTGACGAAGGCCCCGAAGATCAGAGTGTGATTCCCCAGGATATCCGAGAGCGAGATGGCGCTGCCACCGTAGAATCCCCGGCCGAAATTGTCTCTGGTGTAACCGATGGTGGGCCGGGCGATATAGTCCGGCTGGAACTTCACCTTGTACTTGGAGTTGCTGAACTCCGCGGTGTCAGGCAGCGGGATGCTCAGGGTATCCATCAGGGCGCTGATCGTGAGCGGCTTGAGGGTCGCGTCGGTGACTGCCGGGGTAGAGTCGGCCTGGCGGAAACCGCCCCTGGTTACGTAGATCGAACCGGACGAAGAGAGCGGGCTGCTGGCAGCGGTGTCAGTGACACTCCGGCCACTGTCCGCGTGGGGCACCACCTGAGCCGCGGCAGTGTCGTTGTACACCGTGAACTGCTTGGTCGCCGAATCCCGCAGCGCGGTCATCGTGGGCGGCTGCCACGGACTCTTCTGCAGGCTTCGGGGATTGTCGATCTCGTACACATCGAACATGTCGCGGGTGTAATACACGAAGGCCAGACGATCGGCCTGGTGGGCCCACGACAGGACCGGCGACAGCGGGGTAATGCCCTGCGCCCCGGTGAACAGGTCGGTGATCTGGTACGACTGCTGCTCTTTGAGGTTGTAGAGATAGATGTTGCTCACCCCGGTGCGGTCGGACACGTAGGCGATCTCGGCGCCGTCGGGCGACCACTGCGGGCTCACGTTTTTCCCTTCGCTCATCCCGGGCAGTACTTCGATCCGGGAGGTGGCGAGGTCGTACGTAGCCAGCTTCATGTTCCCGATCTTCAGGGTGTGGAAGTCGGTGTCGGGGCCGCGGTCGGAGGCGAAGGCAATGGTCTTGCCGTCGGGCGACCAGACCGGGTGCAGATCGGCATAGCGGTCGTTGGTGAGCCGGCGCAGATCGCTGCCGTTGGCGTTCACCACGAACAGGTCCGAGAGACCGCCATCATATCCGGTAAAGACCAGCTGCTTGCCGTCCGGACTCCAGGTCGGGGTGGTGATGCCGTTCAGCTTGATCTTGATCCGGCGCTCTTCCCGGTTGTGCTCAACATCGATGATCAGGATGACATCCCGCTCACCGCTCTTGGCCGCCACCGCGATCTTCTTCCCGTCGGGAGACCAGCTCGCCGCCGAGGTGATGAACCGGAAGGTCTCGTAGTTGGCGTTGTAGGAGGACTTGAGCAGCCGCCGCTTGACCTTGCCGGTCTGAGCGTCGGCCAGATAGAGATCGATGAAGTAGAAGTTCTTCTCGCTGAAGTAGGCGACCTGCTTACCGTCAGGCGAGAGCGCCGGCGAGAGGTGGTAGGTCCCGTCGGACTTGAGCTCGCTCAACACTTCCCGGCCGATGTCCCGGGCCCGCTGGCGGGAGGCCACTTCCGGCAGATAGGTCTTCTGGATGTGTTCCTTCCAGAGATCCGACAGCTGGCGGTAGTCGACGCCCAGCACCCGGCGGATCGATCCTTCCAGCCCGCCACCGCCGGCCAGGGTTCCCTGCATGATCGCGCCGATGGCCTCGTCGCCCCAACGCTGGCCAATGTAGGCCACCAGGGCCTGGCCATAGCGATAGGGGAAGATCCGGGGATCGTTCTCCAGTTGATGAATGGTGGGGATCTTGCCTTCGATCGCGGCGTCGCGCAGCCACATCGCGGTGTTGGGATCGACCCCCCCGAGCGAGAGATACTCGGCCATACCTTCGGTGAACCAGAGCGGCGGGTTCACGTTGATGATGGTCTGGATCCCGGCCCCGGCCCGGCCCCGGCTCCAGATATCGTACTGGAACTGGTGCACCATTTCGTGCTGCAGCACGTGCTCCAGCTCTTCGTACGAGCCGGTGAAGGGCAGGATGATCCGCTGCTTGAAGAAGTCGGTGACGCCGCCGGTGCCTTCACCGGGCGACTCGCCACCCAGCGCATTGGTCTGCTGGAAGTCGGAGTGGGAGGCGTAGAGCAGGATCGGCTTCCGCTCGCGATACTCGTGGCGGAGGATCCGGGTCAGCCGCTGATAACTCCGCTCGGCCATGCGGGCCGCGTCCATCGTGGCTTCGCGGGCCTCAGGGTAGTAATAGATGTCAAAGTGCTCGGTCTTGAGCACCTGGAAATTGAAAGCGCGGTACTGGACCTTGTTCTGCCCGAAATACCCCTGGGCGGAGAGCACGGCGGGAGCGCCGGCCAGGAACAGTAGGGCGAGCGCGGAACGACGGATCATGAACACCTGCCGGTCAGGCGCCGGGTTTGATCTCCGGCGCATCACTCCAGAGCCGCTCCAGCTGATAGAAGCTGCGAGTCTCCGGATGGAAGAGGTGGACTACAAAGTCCACGAAATCGAGCAGCACCCAGCGGCCTCCCGGGAGGCCTTCTACGTGATGGGCCCGGGCGCCCCGATGGTGCAACTTCTCCACCACCGAGTCGGCGATACCACGGACGTGGGCATCCGAGGTACCAGAGGCGATGACGAAGTAATCGGTCGCCTCGGTCAAGCCACGCAGATCGAGGATGCGGAGCTCGCGCCCCTTGAGGTCCTCGATCGCCGCAACCGCCGCGTTGACTCCTTCCCGCGGGGTCATCGGATGCTCGGTGCGCACCGTCATGCGGTGGCTCCCGCTGGAGATGCGGGAGTTCCGTCTTCCACCTGCCAGAAGACGCCCCAGGCACCGAATCCGACATGGGTTCCCAGGACCCCGGTCGCCAGAGACACGAAACAGTCTCGCGGTTGATAGGCGGCGACCAGGGCGGCCCGTACTCGCTCGGCGATATCGGGGGCTTCGGCGTGTACGATACCGAACCGCACCGTGTTGGGCCGAGGCGAGAGCCGTTTCTCCAGCAGGCTCAACACCCGGGGCACTACGTTGTTCCGTCCCCGGACCCGGTCGAGCGGGATGATGCCGCCATGCTCGTCCAGCGAGAGGATCGGCTTTACGTCCAGCATGCCGGCAATCAGGGCCTTGCCCCGGGTCACCCGGCCGGAACGGAGCAAGTTGTCGAACTTGTCGACCGTAATGAAGCAACCTGACTGCCGGCGGACCCGGCGTAATTCGTCGGCGATTGCCTTGGCTTTCCAGCCGGCTTCGGCCAGTTCGGCGCCCCGGAGGGCCAAAAGGCCCAGCCCGAGCGACGCAGTGGCGCTGTCCACGAACTCGATCCGGTCGATGCCGGCCGCACGGGCTGCCGCGACGCCTGACTGGTAAGTCCCGGAGAGGCGGGAGGCCAGCAGGACCGCAACCACTTCGTCAGCTTCAGCCCGCGCATCCCGCAACACTCGTACGAACTCGGCGGGGGTCGGTTGAGAGGTGGTGGGATTCACCTTGGAATCCCGCATCCGCCGGTAGAACTCTTCCCCTCTCAACTGGACCCGGTCGCGATAAGTCTGGTCCCCGAACATCACCTGCAGGGGAACCAGGGCGATGTGATGGCGGTCCAAGACCGCATCCGGCAGGTCAGCCGACGAATCCGCCACCACCGCGACCGAACGCCGCTCCTGGTGGGCCAGCCGACGGTGCTGGGCCCGCATATCCTCGGCCTTGGTGGTCTCGATGGTTCCCCACCGGGCCGCGAAAGTAAAGACGGCCTCCGGGGCGTCCGTGTGCACATGGATCTTGAGCAAGTCGCCAGCCAGTACCACCTGTACGGAACCTCCGAAGTTGCGGATTTGTGACCGGACCTCGTTGGCCGGGGGCAACTGATCTCCCCGAACCATAACCTCGGTGCAGTACTGAAAGTCGCGTTCGGCCGCCACCTCGACCAGCGCGGCCGGAGCCAGCTCGGCCGGCTCGTCGGTGAGGGTGACCGGCAGAATGGGATCGCCGTCGATGTAGCGGACCACACCCTCGAGCATGCGAACGAATCCTTTACCTCCGGCATCGACCACCCCGGCTTCTTTGAGCGCGGCCATCAACTCGGGGGTCCGGGCCAGGGCCAGCTCGCCTTCCACCAGCAGCCGGCTCATGAACACGGAAATGTCGGGGGAATCGGCGGCGGCGCGCTGCGCGGCCTCGGCCGCCTCGCGCGCGACCGTGAGGATGGTGCCTTCGCGGGGATCATCCAGCGAAGCGTAGAGGTGCTCGGCGCCGACCCGGAACCCCTCGGCGACTTCCTGGGCAGTCGCCTGATGCTTGTCCCCCATCACCTCGGCAAAGCCGAGAAGGAAATGGGCCAGCATCATGCCGGAATTGCCCCGAGCGCCGAGCACCGCACCCCGTGCCGCGGTCCTGGCAGTGACCCCAAGCGGCGCGTCGCCGAGCGCCCGGAGGGCGTCGGCGACGGCGCGGAGAGTCAGACTGAAATTGGTGCCGGTGTCCCCGTCCGGAACGGGGAAGACATTGATCCGGTTGATCTCCTCCCGGCCGGCGGCGACCCAGTCGGAAGCTGCGAAGAAGGACCGCGCCAGCCGGGCGCCGTCGATGTACCGGATGCCGACCGACACGAGTGGCAGCTACTCCGCCGCCACCATGACGCGAATGTCGGCCGTCACATCGGGATGCAGACGGATCGAGACGGTGTGCTGTCCGATCGTCTTGATGGGGTGCTCCAGTTCGATTCGACGCTTGTCGACCGAGTGGCCCTGGGCGGCCAGCGCCTCGGCCAGATCCTGAGCGGTGATGGATCCGAACAGCCGGTCGCCCTCGCCCGCCTTGCGGCTCAGGTTGAGCGACACGCTGCTCAGCTTGGCGGCCAGGGCGCGGGCCTCGCCGGCTTCTTCGGCGGCCTTGGCGGCGCGGGCCTTGGACTCGGCCAGGATCCGCTTGCGGTTGCCTTCGGTGGCCTCGTAGGCCAGACCCTTGGGCAGCAGGAAATTGCGGGCGTAGCCGGGCTTCACCTTCACCAGCTCACCGGCCTTGCCCAGTGTCTTGATGTCTTCGCGGAGGATGACTTCCATGGTTCACTCCTTTGTCGGTTCGGCCGCGCGGAAGCGCCGCCGGAAATCCACCCAGGTATCGGCCAGGCCGAGAGCGAACCATCCGCCCACCGCGACCGGCATGATGAACAGTACGCCGAGTCCAACGATCGCCAGCACGAACGCTGGAAAGGTTGCGATCGTACTCCAGGTAATCGCAGCCCCCCGGGCGACGTACAGTCCGCCCACCGCGACGATCACATTTGCCAGCAGGTCCTGCAGCTCCGGGGGAACCGGAAGCATGAAGCCCGCGACACAGATCACTACCAGCCACACCAGCTGATCGCTGAACCGGAAGTCGGCAAACTTTTCGGCCGGCGCCCCGAAGGGCCTGACCGCCAGCCGCTGGTACCAGCTCCAGGCGATGGCCAGTCCGGGAATCACCTGGAGCACCAGCACCGCCGGCAGCAGTTGGGCACTTAGCGCAACCATCGCACTCAGCGTGTCGACCGTGGTGCGAAGGTCTTCCTGCCGTTCCGGAGCCAGACGACTCTGGCCCCAGGCCAGCAGAGCTCGACACCCCTCCCACCCCTGGTGCGCGGCTGCAATCTGGAGTTCGTGCCAGCCGGTACCGAGGAAGTCCATCCAGATGGTGAAGAGGCCCACGGCTGCCACGGCGGCCAGCACTGCGCCAGTCACCACACTGACTCGGCCGAACAACATCAGCACCACGAACCCGGCGGTGACGATCAGCGCCCAGGCGTAATCGGTCTGCAGCGCCAATCCAGCCGGCTGGGTGATCGACAAGCTCAGCCACAAACCTGCCGCGGCGATCCAGGCCCATTCTCTGAACGTGCCGGGCCGCGAGGCGAGCAACAGCGCGGCCAGCGGACCCAGCACGAACAGACGCGGGAAGAACACCAAGTATCCCGCCAGGAGCAACATTGCCCGCCACGAGACCGGTGGTCGCGTAGGGGCGGGAACCGTCAGCTGGTGCCCCGCTTCACGTAGGGCAGCAGCGCGAGATAACGAGCCCGCTTGATGGCGACGCTGAGCTGGCGCTGGTGCCGGGCGGTAATACCGGACAGACGGGCCGGGAGGATCTTGCCGCGCTCAGTCAGGAAGCGCTGCAGCATCTTCTCGTCCTTGTAGTCGATGTAGCGGATGCCGGCTTCGGCGAGCGGGTCACCCTTC
>CAZOES010000193.1:0-7098 GCA_964578865.1 uncultured Gemmatimonadaceae bacterium
AAACATCCCGCAGGTAGCGATACATCGGCAGCAGCACGATGAGCGCGACGCCGAGCGCAATGGCCAGGCTCAGCAGACCACCCGCCAGCCGCAGAGTCAGGAGCCTGGTCCCTTCCCTTCGCCGAGCCACGATGACGCAGAGAGCGTAGATCCCCAGCGCGACCCAGGCGTAGAACGACACCTGCGGGTGGGCCGTGAGCAGCAGACCCGCCACTGCTCCGAACCAGATGAACCGGACTACCGAGGGCCGGGCCATCGCACTCACCAGAAGACCGAGGGCCGCGGGAAAGAGGGTGATTACGTACATCTTCCCGTCCTGCCCGCCCAGCACCAGACTCACCAGATTAGCCGAGAGGAGCCAGGTAACTCCCGCGAAGGTGGCTACCAGCCGCGAGGCTCCGAAGGCCCGGGCGCAGCCGTACATGCACAGCCCGGCGAGGAAGACATGCAGGATCAGCTTCCAGGCGAGAGCTGATACCAGCGGCAACAGCATGTGGAGTATGAACGACGGCGGGTACAGGATATCACCGCTACCGGCCTCGATGGTTGGCACCCCACCGTACATGTAGGGATTCCATAGCGGCAACCGGCCGATCCGGTGAAACTCCTCCACGAAAAATTTCCGCATCATCACCCCGGCCGCGATCGTATCGTTGCCGATCAGCATGGTACCCGGAGGTGAGAAGATGTATTTGGCGAACACCACCACGGTGAGCCCAGCGAAGATCGCCGCTGGAGCCCACCGCGGGAGTGAACCTGGTTCGGTGTCTCTTGTCGGAGAGGTCATGAGGTCTTGGGTGCCCGTCGCATCGCCGGAAGGAATGGGAGCGCGGCGCCGAGTTCAGTGATCGTCAGCAGCAAACGAGTCGCGATGGCCAGTGCGGCCGCCACCTTGGCGCCGACGATTGGGGTCAGCAACAATGAAAAGGCGAACTCGCGGGGACCGATACCCGCCGGAGCAAAGGCCGCAATAAGCCCAACAAGGTAGCTGGTCGTGAACACCGCCGTCGCCTGGGCCCAGGAGACGTCCACATTGGCGATGAGACCACGGATCAAAAGCTGAAACGCGAGGCCATACGCCGCCCATCCGATGGCGTTGGCAGCCAGGCCCATCAGCAGGGGTCCGACCGCTACCGGCTCAATTCCCTTGATGGCCTTGGGGAGCCAGCGCCGAACCAGCCCCAGCAGCGCCGGCACGGCAAAGACCACTAGCCCACCCAGGGCCAGGAGCGCAATCACCAGCAGAACGATTCTCTCCGAGGATCCGAGGGTGGAGATGGCTTCCGGGGCCAGCAGTGCCACCAGCAACAGACCACTGGCCAGCGAAAGTGCCTGAAGGATGAAAGCCGCCGCCACGGCGGCCGCCGGCTGCACCCCGGCTCGTTCCGCCAGCAGCGCGGCGCCGGCAATCGCCCAGACTTTGCCGGGCAGGTACTTCCCCAGGTTGGAGACCATGGTGATCCGCAGTGCGTCGAGATAGCTCAGCCGTTGACGCATCGAAAGCACCACTCGCCGCCAGCCCTCGACCAGCACACCATACGAAAGCCAGACCACGATCAACGCGAGTACCAGCCAGAGCGGGCTGACTCGCCACTCGACCGGCTGGCTCTGCAGGTTGTTCCAGTCGAGGTACAACCTTCGGCCCGCGAAGATCACCACCGCGACGCCGAGAATGATTTGGACCCAACGCCAGACCGAGCTCCGCTCAGACACGAGTCATCGCCGGCCAGGGATACACCGAAAGTCCGCCCGAGGTCAGGTCTTCGAGACCTACGCTCCATCCGCCATTGCGATCGCTGACCAGCTCGACTCCGCCACTCTCATTCAGTCGGCCCCGGAGCCCTCTCCGGGCCGCACGCCACGCCACCAGCTCAGCCAGCGGTGCAATGTGTGGCCCCCGGCTGGTCATCTGCTGAATCAGCCGGGCCAGCGCCCCCAAGGCTCCGGGGAATCCCAGCGCCGGGACCACGTTGGGGTGCCACAGACCGGTCCACAGCCCGCCAGCTTCACGGCAGACCTCGGCCAGCTGCAGCGCATCGTCCACCCAATGGTCCGGATCCTCCTCGCCCCGGTACTTGCTGTGGGTCCGGTCCATCCAGATCAGGGGGGCTTCGACCAGAGTCATCGGAGTGCCGGCGGTATCGTGCCAGAGCGGGAAGATGTCGGCGACCCCAAGGCGAAATCCGGTACGATCGGCAAAGCCGAAGGTCGCATCGTAGGTGAAGCCCGCCTTTTCCGCTCCGGCCGTCGTGGTGGCGGGATCAAATCGAAGAAAATGCTGCCGGACTCCGACCGGCGCCTTGCCGGAGGCCCGGGTGATCCGGGCCCGTTCGCGGGCCATCAGTTCGGGATGATCCCGGGTCTCGAAGCTCGAGTGAAGGCCGATCTCGTGGCCGGCGGCCATTAAGCGGCCGAGGATCTGCCGAGTGGTCCGGCTGTCGAGTTTGTAGGTGATGTCACCCCGCCGCCAACTGGTGAAGGTCGGCTCGCCCGCGATTACGAACCAGGTAGCCCGGATTCCTGCGCTATGCTCCAGCTCCAGAATTGATTCGATGGCCGCTGTCACCGGATCGGATCCGAGGGCCGAGAACCCGGCCCGCATGGCGGCCCCGGCGCGGCTCAGTTCACCCTTGTTGAACAACTCGATCCAGCGGAGCGCGGCGAACAGCGGCCAGCCGGTGACGACATCGAGATCGTGGGTGAACGCTGCTGCCCAGGTCTTCTGCTCCGGCCAACCGACTAACCGAAAGAGCGGCTGGGCGGCCGAAGAGAGCCTTACCGCCTCGAATAGCGCGTTGGCCAGCCGCTGGACGGGGAGATCCCGTTCGGTCCCCGCCTTTACCGAGGGATTAGCCCCAGAAGGAACCCGTCCATGCTTGTCCCGTTCAGTGGTGTGCTGTTCGATGCGGGCGCCGGCGAGCTCCACCACCCGCTTCAGTGCGGCGCGGTTGATCCGGACCGTCCCGGCGCTGGGCACGAAGTCGAGTTCGCCCGGGGCAGCATCGATGAGGGAGCATTGCACGCCGGCCGGAGCCGAGGGGTGGGCTGGCAGCAGGCGGGAGAGATCCACCAGCAGCTCGAACGCCCAGCGTTCGGCTCCGGTGGGAGAGCCCCCGAGGTCGAGCCGGATCACGTCCAGCCCGCCGGCGGATTCAGCACGCGGATGGTGCGTGCCGGTTGGCCGGCGACCACGTTGAGGGGAGGGACATCCGAGGTGACCACGCTGTTCGCCCCTACCACCGCGCCCCGCCCGATGGTCACGCCCGGCAGGACCACCACTCCGGCACCGAGCCAGACGTCAGGCTCAATGACGATCGGGCCGGTCTTCTCTGGAGCGAAAGCCCGAATGGCGGAGTTGTTAGGATGTGAGGTGGTGACCAGGGTAACCCGCGGCGCCATGCTGACCCGGTCGCCGATGGTAATCAGCCCCCGGCTCTTGAGCTCCTCGGCGATGATGATGTCGTCGGCGATGTAGACGTCCCGCCCGATGGAGAAGCCGCACCAGCGGAGCAGCTGCACCCGCCAGCCCGGGAAGAATGCATTCCGAGCCCAGCGTTTGAACACTTTCTTTCTGAGCCGAAAGAAGAAGTCCATGACTACCCGAGGTAGCGGAAAAGACCGGAACCAAGCCGGGCCACCGGGCGGGGCAGCCGGCTCCAGATCTTCGATGCCAGCGCCAGGGAACCCTGGTCCCGGCGAGCCTGATTGAGACCGCCGGCCGACGGGAAGTAATCATAGACCAAGGGCACAGTTGCGGAACCCCAGCGGAGCTTGAACTCCGCCAGCGACGCCTGCTCCGGTGCGGTACGGCCGAGATCCAGCACAACATTGGCAGCGACTGCCGCTCGGAGCCCAGCCCAGAGCAGCACGTGAGTGGGCCGATAGTCTTTGATCAACTCGGGCACCGACGCGCTGAACGCGTAGATCCAGTCGGTCGGACCCTTGTACATCACGAACCCGGCAGCGATCCGGCCGTCGGGGATCCTGGCCAGGTAGAGATCGACCAGTCCCTCACGCTGAAGTCCCCGGAGCAGCTCGGTGAACATCCTGCGGGGCGGCGCCGGGACTCCGTGTCCCTGCTGAACCGACTCCTCAAGCTCCGCCATGGCCCGCCAGTCTGCTTCTGATTCACCCATCACCACAGTGACGCCGGCCTTCTCGCCTTTCCGGATCCGCTGTTGCACGCTGGTTCGGTCCAGTCGCTTCCAGACCGCCTGCTCGCCACCCTCGGGGGAAATTCGATAGGTGGTGTACCGGCCGGATCGCTCGAATCCCGGCGCGACCTCGAATCCGGGGCCCAGCGCTTTGACTTCAAGTCGTTTCGAGCCGACTTCAGCTGCCAGGGCACGAGCCCGCTCAAGTACTGCGTGAGCTGCGGCGGTCGAGGTAGCCATCGGCCCGGCAATGAAACTGAAGGGATAGCTGACCAGCCTCTTGCCTCCGGTGAGCTTGGGTACCTCCGCCAACGCCATGGCTCCCGCGATGCCATCGGAGTCGGTGGTGGTAATCCAGTGAGTCCGGTAACGAAGACAACGAGCCAGCCCGCTGATCCAGCGGGCATCGTGGTAGAAGGTCCCCCTGGCTTGGGCGAACGCCTGCCAGCCGGCCGGCGCTTCAGTTCCGTGCTGAGTGATGAACGGCGGCATCGAAGATCGAAAGAAATCGGTCGACCGTGGAATCCAGCGAGTAGGTCCGGCGGACCCGGTCGTAACCTTGGGCAGTGAGTCGCTGGCGTAGCGACGGGTTCTCCAGCAGCATGGCCAGGCGATCGGCCAGAGCCTCGGCGTTGCCATCGGGCGCCAGCAGGCCCGTGACTCCGTCCTCGACGACTTCGGGAATCCCTCCTGCTGGGGTGCCGATCACCGCCGATCCCGCCAGCAGTGCTTCAACCAGCGTGAGCCCCAGTCCCTCGGCTTGCCCCCGGGTCGGCAGAACCGTGACGGTTGCCGCGCCATACTCGGCCGGCATCTCTGACTGGGGGACGAAGGGCGCGATGGTTACCCGGTCTCCCAGCGCGAGACTCTGCACCAGCTTCAGGAGGTCGGCCTCAGCCGGGCCGCGGCCGAGGATCCGGAGGTGGCACTCAACACCCCGGTCTCGCAGGAGGCCGGCCGCCCTGATCAGCAGGTCCACGCCTTTGCTCAAGAGCAGATTCCCGGCATAGAGAATTCGAGTCGGACTGGCCTTGGCCTGAGCCCGGCCGCGCTCGAACAGTTCGGCATCGACCGGCATCGCCGTGACCTCGACGGTCCCATCTGAAAGCCCGAGCTGCTGCTCCAGGTCGCGGGCGAGGAACCGGGAGACGGCAGTCCAGCTGGAGCTCTTACGGGAGACCCCTCGGGCCATCCAGCGCAAGAGGGAACTCCGCTCCAGCACTCTGACATCGCTGCCGTGACTGGTGACCACCAATCGCGGACTGAACCGGGCTGCCAACCAGCCGGCTGGCAGCCACCAGTGCGCGTGGAGGATGTCGGGCTTGAAGCTCGCGATCTGACGTTGGAGAGCCCGGCGAAAGGCCAGCAGATAGAGCGGAAGTACCAGCGCCGCCGGGGCGAGGAGAACCCGACCGAGTTGGGCCTCACCCCGGTAGCCGATCTGTTCCAGACGCTCCGGGGCATAACGGAAACGCCGGACCTGAACACCCTTCTCGGTTTCCTGCTCGGCAGTGCCAGGTACGTGGGGGGCCAGAATAGAAAGGTGGTGACCCCTGCCCTGCATTCCCAACGCCAGGCGCCGGATGTAGGCACCGGCGGGATCGCCTGCGAATCGCGGGTAGTTGTGAGCTGCAACCAGGATGCGCATCCGGCGCGTGGGAGATCAGTCAGGCGGCGGACTGCTGCGCCGCCGAGAGTCTCGCAGCTCTTCCCTGAGTCCGGCGATCATCTCACCGATGAAACCAAACCCGAAGAGGGCGATGCCGGAGATCACCATGGTCTCGACCAGGTTCAGGAACGGCCGGAAGCCGATTCCATACCCGAATCGCATCACCAGGGCAATCACCCCTACGATGAAGCCGATGAAGAACAACACGGCGCCGACCACCCCGAAAAACAGCAAGGGCTTGCGACCGAAGCGCAGCTGGAACCAGACCGAGATCAGGTCCAGTACTCCGACAGGGATCCGCTTCCAGGTGAATTTGGAAACACCGGCAACCCGGGGGTAAAGCGGAACCGGTCTGCTGGTGAGCCTGAAGCCCTCAGCTGCACCCACCACCACCATGTAGCGGTGCCAGTCGGGTCTCAGCGCATGGCCAATCTGCACTTCACGCCGATAAGCCTTAACTGAATTGAGATCGGTGACATTGAGTCCGAACAGCAGCCGGCAAAGCCAGTTGTAGACCCCCGAGACGAAGGCCTTCTCGTATTTTCCCTGCTTGGTGCCGGTGACGATATCGGCTTCACCGGCCAGGATCGGGTCGACCAGGGTTGGGATATCCTGCGGGTGATACTGCAGATCGGCGGGATAGAAGACGAAGATGTCGCCCCGGGCCACTTCGCCGGCCGAGGTCAGGGCATCGGCGATTCCCCGCTGGCGGCGGTGGGTGACCACCCGGAGAAAGGGATACTTCCGCTGCAGATCGGCCAGCACCTCGGCCGACTGGTCTCGTGAACCGTCGTTGACCACCACGACTTCGAAGCTGAACCGGCCGGTGTCGAGGTACTCGCCGCAGAGGCGGACAAACTCGGGCAGGTTCTCAGCCTCGTCCTTGGCGGGCACGAGAAGACTGACATCGATGGGACCGTCCTGGTTCATACCCGCTTCCGCATGCGGGCCGGCAGAATCCCCAGTTGATCGCGATACTTGGCGACGGTACGGCGGGCGATCTTGATCCCCTGCTCCTGGAACAAGTGGACGATCTGCTGATCGGTGAGCGGATTGGCCGAGCTTTCCTCGCCGACCATCTTCTGCAGCTTGGCGCGGATCGAGCGGGCGCTGGCATCTTCACCCGAGGCAGTCGACAGGGCGCTGGAGAAGAAGAACTTGAGCGGCAACACGCCCCTTGGAGTCTGCACGAATTTCTCGTTGGTGACCCGGCTGACGGTGGACTCGTGCATGTTGATCACTTCGGCGACTTCCCGCAGTGTCAGGGGCTTCAGA
>CAZOES010000194.1:0-7045 GCA_964578865.1 uncultured Gemmatimonadaceae bacterium
GCAGCGGCTGGGCGTTGGCCAGCACCGAGCTGCCGGCGGTGGAGTAGCGGGTGTGACCCACCGCCACGTCGCCCAGCAGCTTGGAGAGGGCCGGCTCGTTGAAGTTCTCTGAGACCAGCCCCATGCCGCGGTGCGCTCGAGCCCGGCTGTGCTCGTCGACCGAGACGATTCCGGCACTCTCTTGTCCCCGGTGCTGCAGGGCGTAGAGGCCGAGGTAGGTCAGCCGAGCCGCGTCAGGGACACCAGAAACGCCAAACACTCCGCACATGTTACCAGGTCCTTCTCTAGGGACAGCACTGTGTTTCGGCGGTCGCGACGGTCGCGACGGTCGGGTTGTTAACGATCTTCGGCGACGTGAGCCATCCTTCTCGGAATCGCTTCGAAGTACGTCTTCCGCAACGACTCAACCGGCCAGCCATAGCGGTTGCTGCCCCGCTTGATGGCCAGCTCGCCGCGGGCGGCACCCACCGCTCCAATGGGGTATGCCGGTACTCCAATCTCTTTCGCCAGCGCGACCAGGTTCGCATCCTGGCCCGGGGCGCAGGAGACGATGGCCCGGGCACCATCCTCGGCGTACAAGAGTCGAACCTCTTCCGATTCCTTGCCCACTAGCCCACTAGCCCACTGGCCCACTTCTATCCCGCTCAGATCTACTTCGGCTCCATACCCATGAATTGCGTAGGGTCCGCCGATTCCCGACTCCGCCAGGGCCACCGCGATGCCGCCGGTGGAGCAATCATGGGCCGAGCGGAGCAGGCGGCGCCGAGCCGCTTCTACCAACAGGCGCTGCAGCTTCAACTCGGCGTCCAGGTCAACCGCCGGCTGCACCCCGCCCACAAAGTCCCGCAGATAGGTCCAGTAGGCCGAACCGCCCATCTTGCCGCTGGTCGATCCCAGCAGGACGATCTGGTCGCCGGTCTGCTGGAAGTGGCTCCCTACCTTGAATTCTAGTTTCTCGAGCAAGCCCACCATGCCCACCGTGGGGGTGGGGTCGATCGCCCCGGTCGGGCTCTGATTATAGAAGGAGACGTTGCCCCCGGTCACCGGGGTGTTGAACGCGATGCAGGCGTCGGAGATCCCGCGGCAGGCCTCGCGGAACTGGAAGAAGACGCCAGGCCGCTCCGGGTTGCCGAAGTTGAGGCAGTCGGTGATTCCCAGCGGCACCGCACCGGTGCAGGCGATGTTCCGGGCCGCTTCGGCCACGGTCGCCTTACCACCTTCATAGGGATCCAGTGCCACCAGCCGGCTGTTGCAGTCGACCGTGACAGCCATCCCGAAGCCGGTCTCGTAAACCTTGAAGACCCCCGCGTCGCCGCCGGGAGTGATCAGCGAGTTGGCCTGGACGGTGGAATCGTACTGCTCGAACACCCAGCGCTTGGAGGCAATCGACGGCTGGTCCAGGAGCAACGGCAACGCACCCAAAACGTCCGCCTTTGCCCGGTCCGTCGGTCCCTCTGTCCGTCGCTGCACTGCACTTTCATCTTCTCGTGCTTCGGGATAGTAGACCGGCGCTTCATCCACCAGCTGCTGGCCCGGAATCTCAGCCACGGTTACTCCGTTGTGGCGAATCCGGAACAACCCGTCGTTGGTCACTCGGCCCACCACTGCAGCTTCCAGCTCCCACTTGGAGCATACCGCCTTGATCGCCTCGACCTGGGCCGGCTCGGCCACCACCAGCATCCGCTCCTGCGATTCGCTCAGCATGATCTCGTAGGGAGTCATGCCGGCCTCGCGAACCGGTACCTTGTCGGTCTCCAACTCAACCCCGACGCCACCGCGGGCGGCCATTTCGGCCGACGAACTGGTGAGACCGGCCGCGCCCATATCCTGGATCGCAACGATGATCTTCGATTCGATCAGTTCCAGGGTCGCTTCCAGCAGCAGCTTCTCGGTGAAAGGATCACCCACCTGAACCTGGGGACGGCGGGCCTCGCTCTTCTCCGAGAGATCTTCCGAGGCGAAGCTGGCACCGTGAATCCCGTCGCGACCGGTCCGGGACCCCACCGAGATCAGGACGTTGCCCACACCGTGGGCCGCGGCCCGCATCAGATCGGACTCCCGCAGCAGGCCAACACACATCGCGTTGACCAGGGGATTGCCGCTGTAGCCCGGGGCAAAATCGACTTCGCCGCCCAGCGTCGGAATGCCGACGCAGTTGCCGTAGTCGCCCACGCCTTTGACAACGCCGCCAAAGAGATAGCGATTCCGGGGCGTATCGAGCGGACCGAAGCGGAGACTGTTGAGCACCGCCACCGGCCGGGCGCCCATGGTGAACACGTCGCGGAGAATGCCACCGACTCCGGTCGCTGCCCCCTGATACGGCTCGACAGCCGACGGGTGGTTGTGCGATTCGATCTTGAACGCCACCGCCCATCCCTGCGGCAGGCGAAGGACCCCGGCGTTCTCGCCGGGGCCCTGAACCACCTGGGGGCCTTGGGTGGGGAACTTCTTGAGGATCGGCTTCGAGTGCTTGTAGGAGCAGTGCTCCGACCAGAGCGCGCTGAAGATGCCCAGCTCGGTCAGCGTCGGCTTGCGGCCGAGGATGGCGACGATGCGGTCGCCTTCCGAGGCGGTGAGGTTGTGCTCCCGCACCACCTCGGGAGTGACCGGCCGTTCGCCGGGGAATGGATTAGCCTTGGTCTTCGCCTGCTCGCCGGTGGCGGTCATTTACTTCTTCCGTCGCAAAGATCCCATGAAATCGCCCAGCGTCCGGCTCAGGAAGCCTTTCTCGCTGGCGTGCATCACCGCCTCGATTTCGCCGGCGTCGAACCAGATGCCGTGGCAATCGGGGCAGCGGTCGACCTGCAGGCGCTGAAACTCCTCGGTCACCAGGTGGCCGCCACACTTGGGGCAGCGCATGTAGTGCGACTTCCGCTCCGAATCCTGATTGAGCTTGGACTGCTCCTGACGCTTCCGCTCCATCCGCTCGGCTTCGAGCTTGGCGAAATATTCTTCTTCGTTACGGCTGGGTTTGTTTTCGGTCGTCATCGTGTGTTTGAGTTCGGTTTTTTGGGCTGAGAGCTGATAGCTAAGAGCTAAGGTGCCCTTGGCCGGCTCTCTCGCTGGTTCCAGACACGGGCACTGTAGCTATCAGCTCTTAGCTCTTAGCCCCTCAAGGCTTCAAGGTTGCACCCGGCTTCCGATCCTTCGGCGACGACGCGATTCCGTCGTACGCCCGGTGGCTGTCCCGCACCACCGCATCCACGACCTGGCCCTTCTCCAGGAACACCACGTCGTAGGTCCCGCATGTCTTGAGGCAGTCGTTCCTATAGTAGAGATAGGTCATGTCGCCGCTCTTGCGGGCGGTCATCGGCTCGCCCCACGCCGCCTTGACCTCCGCCTCGGTCATGCCGGGCTTGATAGTCTTAACTTCCTGCGCAGCAACCCCTGCCGCGGTCAAGGTCATCAGCACCAACAGGGCGCCTAACCACCGGACAACTGGCCGCCTAGCCGCCTTGCCGCCTAGCCGCCTCATCGTGCCACCACCTTCCGATTGGCCCACCCGATGACCGAGGCAAAGAAATTGAGCCCGTCGGTATTCCCCAGCGCCGGATCGGCTGCCCGGTCTGGATGAGGCATCAGGCCGACCACATTGCCTTCCGCATTGGCGATCCCCGCGATGTCGTTGCGCGACCCATTGATCTCGCCGTCTTTCAGGGGCGAGCCATCCAGGTCGACGTAGCGGACCACGACCCGGCCCTCGCCTTCCAGTTTCTTGAGCGTCGCATCGTCGCAGGTGAAGCGGCCTTCGCCATGGGCCACCGGCATTCGCAGGATGTCGCCCTTGCGATAGCGATTGGTGAACGCGGTGTCGGTCTGTTCGACTCGAATCGCCACCGGCCGCGCCACGAAGGAGAGGCGGGCGTTGCGGCTCAACGCGCCCGGAAGCATCCCCGCTTCGCAGAGAATCTGAAATCCATTGCAGATCCCCAGTACCGGTCCGCCGTCCTGGGCGAACTGCTGAACCGCCTGCATGATCGGGCTGAACCGGGCGATCGCGCCGGACCGGAGATAGTCGCCGTAGCTGAAGCCTCCGGGGAGCAGCACCGCATCGGCGCCTTTGAGATCGGTATCCCGGTGCCACACCAGGTAGGCATCGGTCCCGACTCGGAGCGCGCTATTGAGCGTGTCGAAGTCGCAGTTGCTGCCGGGGAAGCGGATCACCGCCACCTTCTGCATTTAACCCTCCACCTCGACCAGGTAGTCCTCGGTCACCGGATTGGCCAGCAGCTTGTCGCACATCGCCCGGGCCCGCCCCTTGGCGTCCTCGGCCGACTTGGCGTCGATCGACAGTTCGATGGCCCGGCCGATCCGAACGTTGGCCGCTTCCTTGAACCCCAAGGCGGTCAGCGCGTGCTCAACTGCCTGACCCTGGGGGTCGAGAAGGCCGGTGCGAGGCACGATCCGTACGTGTACTCGGTAGTTCATTTCGATCTCCTGAAGGCCGTTCGCCATTAGCCGTTAGCCGCCTTGCCGCCTTGCCGCCTAGTCCTGAGGCCCGCTCCGCCGCATCCCCGTCATTCTGGGCGAGGTCCGGCGCAGATCTTCCAAGCTCTCGTCCGGCTCCTCCGGCTCCACCACGGCCAGCGAGCCATCGGTCCGCTCGATGAATCCCAGCACGGCATGGCGTACCAGCCCGAAGGTCAGATAGGCGATCCCCAGCGGGAACAGGAAATAGCTCGGGAAAGCCAGTGCACACACCAGGATCACCAGGTGGAGCAATAGCCCGAGCACTCCCTTGATCGTGCGGAACCCGATCGCCGGGAACCGCGGATACTTCACCGTGCTCACCATCAACAGCGCCAGCAGGACCATAAGGATGGTGAGGCCCTCGCGCTGAAAGTTCAGATACGAGAGCGACTCACGGTACCAGTCGGTTTGACTGAACGGATAATAGACGGCCAGCGTCATCCCTGCCGAAGGCGATGGCATTCCGGTAAACCATCCCGGCTTGCCGGTGCCGTGCTGCACGTTGTAGCGAGCCAGCCGGATCGCCACCGCGACAACGTACATGTAGCACACCAGCCAGCCGAACCGTCCCCCGCCGGCCTGGAATTCCAGGAAGAACATGATCATCGCCGGGGCCACACCGAAGCTGATCACGTCGACCAGGCTGTCGAGCTCGGCTCCGAACTTGGTGCCGGTGCCCGAGAGCCGGGCCACTCGGCCGTCCAGCATGTCCAGCACTCCGGCGAACATGATGAACCATGCCGCCTGGACGAAATTGCCCCGGTAGGCCATCACGATCGCCCAGATCCCGAACAGCAGGTTGCCGAGCGTGAAGGCGCTGGGAATCACTACGACTGCACGGCGCATGTCGGGCGGCCGCAGCCGCGGCCGATGAGGCATCAATCCCATTGGGCCACCACCGTTCTTCCCGCCACGGTCTTGTCGCCAGTGTGCACCAGGACCTTTGCCGCGGCGGGCAGGAACAGGTCCACCCGTGAACCGAACCGGATGATCCCCATCCGTTCGGCCTGCTGTACCGAAGTCCCCGGCTGATGGTCGGTGATGATCCGCCGCGCCACCAGCCCGGCGATCTGCCGGATTGTGATCTTCCCCTTCGGCGTCTGCAATCCTACCGTGCTCTGCTCGTTCTCCAGGCTGGCCTTCTCGGTGCCGGCGTGCCCGAAGCTGCCTTCGTTGTAATGACGGTATTCCACCGTCCCGTTGGCGGGATAACGATTCACGTGAACGTTGAAGACGTTCATGAAAATCGAGATCCGCTTGGCCCGCTCCTTCATGTAGGCCGGCTCATCCACATCGACCACGCTCACCACGACACCATCGGCCGGGGCGATGAACACGTTGTCGCCCCGAGGTCCTTCCCGCACCGGATCACGAAAGAACGCGATGACCCAGATCGCGATCGGCAACCAGAGGAGAATCAGCCACAGCGGGGCAAAGGCCGCCATCGCCGCGGCAATCAGCCATGCCCCGAGAATGAACGGCTTCCCCTCAGGCGCCACCCGGATCATGCGTCCTCCCCGAGGGCACTGCCGGTAAGCAGCTTGAACGCCTCGAGATACCGGGCGCTGGTTTCCTCGATCACCTGAGGCGTCAGGGTAGGGGGCGGCGCCTCTCCGTTCCACTTGCCTTCGCGCTTGAGCACCAGCAACCAGTCTCGCAGCGGCTGCTTGTCGAAGCTCGGTTGGCTCCTGCCCGGCTGGTACCGGTCGGCCGGCCAGAACCGGGAGGAATCGGGGGTCAGGACTTCATCGATCAATCGCAGAGTTCCATTCTGGTCCACGCCGAACTCGAACTTGGTATCGGCGATGATGATCCCCCGGGTCGCGGCGTGATCCCGGCCGCCCCGGTAGATCGCAAAGGTGGCTTCGCGCAGCCGGGTGGCCTGCTCCTTACCCAGTGCCTGTGCCATCGTGTCGAACGTGACGTTGATGTCGTGCCCGGTCTCAGCCTTGGTGGCCGGCGAGAAAATCGGCGGCTCCAGCTTGGCGCTTTCCACCAGACCCTTGGGCAACGGCTCGCCGGCCAGGGTTCCGCTCTCCTGGTACTCTTTCCAGGCCGAACCGGTGATGTAGCCCCGCACCACGCACTCGAACTGCACCGGCTCGGTCCGACGCACCAGCATGGTCCGTCCGGCCAGTTGACTCTTCAGTTCGCCGGCGCGCTGCACCAGCTTCTGCTCCTCCAGCCACGCGATGATCTTCCCGGTCGACGCCGTCACATAATGACTTGGCATCACCTCGGCCAGCCGCTCGAACCAGAACGCCGAGATCTGGGTCAGCACCGCGCCCTTCTTCGGAATGGCCTCTTTCATCACCACATCAAAGGCGCTCACCCGATCCGACGCCACCAGCAATAGATGATCCGGCCCGGCCTCGTAGACCTCACGGACCTTGCCCTTCCTTACCAACGGTAGTGGCAGCTTGCTTTCAGTCAGAACTGACATTTTCTCGTTCTTAGGTTCTCCGTTTAGTGGGCAAGTGGGCTGGTGGGCTAGGAACTCACCGAAAGCCCTACCTTTGCTTAGCCCACTAGCCCACTAGCCCACTAGCCCACTAGCCCACTAGCCCACTAGCCC
>CAZOES010000195.1:0-2652 GCA_964578865.1 uncultured Gemmatimonadaceae bacterium
CTAGTGGGCTAGTGGGCTAGTGGGCTAGTGGGCTAGTGGGCTAGTGGGCTAGTGGCACCGAGTGTTCCCCCTGCCGACCAGCCCACCGGCCCACTAGCCCGCCGTCTGTCGCACAGCCTGCAGAGTATTGGCTAAGAGCATCGCAATCGTCATCGGTCCGACGCCGCCAGGTACCGGAGTTATCGCGGCAGCGATCTCGGCGACGGGTCCATAGGCCACGTCTCCAGTTAAACGGTACCCCTTCGGTTTGGACGGATCGTCGACCCGGTTGATCCCCACGTCGATCACCACCGCGCCGGGTCGCACCATGTCCCGGGTCACGAACTCGGCTTTCCCGATCGCAGCGATGAGGATGTCAGCCGTGCGGCACACCGCAGGGAGGTCCTTGGTCCGCGAATGGCAGACCGTGACCGTGGCATCGCCCCCGGCGCCCTGCTGGATCAGCAGGTTAGCCATCGGCTTGCCGACGATGGTGCTGCGACCCACCACGACCGCGTGAGCGCCCCTGGTCTCGATCCCGTTACGGACCAGCATCTGAATCACCCCCCAGGGAGTGCAGGGACGCAGCGCAGTTGGATCCCCGATCACCAGCTTGCCGACATTCACCGGGTGAAAGCCATCGACATCCTTGGCCGGGTTCACCCGCAGCAGAACTTTCTCGGTATTGATGTGCTTGGGGAGCGGCAGCTGGACCAGGATGCCGTGAATGCTGGGATCGTTGTTGAGCTGATCGACGATCGCCAGCAGGTCGGCTTCGGAGATGGTCTCCGGGCGCTCGATCTTGACTGAGTGCATTCCGGCTTCAATACAGGCCTTTTCCTTGGAACCAACGTACGCCTTGGAAGCGGGGTTCTCCCCCACCAGCACCACGGCAAGACCGGGAGTGATTCCCCTGGCCTTGAGCTTCGCCGATTCGGCCGCAACCTCCTCACGGATCGTCTTTCCCAGCGCGACTCCGTCGATGATCCGGGCGCTCATTTGGCGATGTCCATGGCTCGGGTTTCCCGGATCACCACCACCTTGATCTGTCCGGGATACTGCAACTCGTTCTCGATTCGCCGGGCAATCTGATCGGCCAGGGTCACCGCCGCGCCGTCATCCACCTTGTCGGGGGTAACGATTACCCGCACTTCCCGGCCGGCCTGAATCACATTGGACTTCTCCACGCCGGAGAATCCGTTGGCAATCTCTTCCAGCTTGGTGAGCCGTTTGACGTAGCTCTCGAAAGCTTCGCGCCGTGCGCCGGGGCGGGAGCCGCTGATCGCGTCGGCGGCCTGCACCAGAACCGACTCCGCCGTTTCGTGGGGGACGTCGTCGTGGTGGGCCTGAACGCAATTGATGACCAGCGGCGCCTCACCGTACTTGCGGCAGACTTCGACGCCCAGCTCGACGTGGGTGCCCTCGTGGTCGTGGGTGAGCACTTTGCCGATGTCGTGCAGCAGGGCGCCCCGCTTGGCCAGCTGGACGTCGAGGTGCAACTCCGCCGCCATCATGCCGGCCAGCCAGGCCACTTCCTTGGAGTGCTCGTAGATATTCTGGCCGTAGGAGGTGCGATAGCGCATCCGGCCGATCAGGCGGATGATCTCCTGATGGAGGCCATGGACCCCGGTCTCAAACGCCGCTTTCTCTCCCAGCTCCTGCATTTCGGCGTTGAGTTCCTTCTGCGATTTGGCGACCAGCTCTTCGATCCGGCCCGGATGAATCCGGCCGTCGACGATCAGCGCGGCCAGGGCCCGCCGGGCGACCTCGCGCCTCACCGGATCAAAACAGGAAATGATCACGGTGTCCGGGGTGTCGTCGATGATCACATCGACCCCGGTCGCCTGTTCAAAGGCCCGGATGTTCCGCCCTTCCCGGCCGATAATCCGGCCCTTCATCTCATCGCTGGGGAGTGCCACCGCGGCGACGGTGGTTTCGGCGGTCTGCTCAGCCGAAATCCGCTGCACCGCCATCGCCACGATCTTGCGGGCGTCCTTTTCGGCTGACCGCTTCGCCTGTTCCCGGATCTCCCGGGCCTGGGCCTGAGCCTGGCTCTTGGATTCTTCCTCGGCCCGCTGCAGCACCTCCCGGCGGGCTTCCTCCGAAGTCAATCCGGCGATCCGTTCGAGCTTGAGCCGCTGTTCGCTGATGACCTTCTCGATCTCGCCCTCTTTCCGGCGGATGGCTTCGTCCCGTTCCGACAGGCTCCGCTCCCGGGCCGTGAAGCCGGATTCCTGCTTGCGAACTTCCTCCAGTTTCCGCTCCAGCGACTTGTCCCGTTCCTCGGCCCGGCGCTCGAACCGATCCCACTCGTCCCGCCGGCGCTGGGCTTCCTTGTCCAGATCCTCCCGCAGCCGGAGGGTTTCCATCTTCCCTTCCAGCACCATCTGATTGCGAGCCTCGGCCGCCTTGGTGGCCGCCGCGGCAATCAGGGACTCAGCCTCGGTGCGAGCGGACGCGAGGGTTCGCGCGGCGCTCTTACGCTGAGTTCGGTTGTAAAGGATGAAGAGAACGGTGGCGACAACCAGACCGGCGGCGAGGCCTTCGACGAGGCCCAGAAAGACTGGCGGCATTCGATCTATTCTCCAGGAGCGCGCCGTGCGCGGCTCCGTGTATTCAGCGTCCCGATGCGGGACCCTTCGTCAGCTGATGATGCCCTGCGGTCCAGTTTGC
>CAZOES010000195.1:2662-7044 GCA_964578865.1 uncultured Gemmatimonadaceae bacterium
CTTGGCCGGCGGCAGCAGCCGGGCCAGATCGTCGGCCATCGCATTGAGCCGGGCGGAGTGCTCCCGATCGCCCCGGCGAGCCTGGAACAGCTCATCGGTGATGGCGAGCGCCGCAAGAATCGCGGCCTTGTGGGTCTCTACCTGCGGCAGCATGTCCCGGATCCGCTTGAGAGCGGCGTCCACGTAGGCCGCCACTTCCCGGGTGTATTCCGGCGGGAGCTCGGACCGGACGGTGTAGTCTTCACCGCCGATGGTCACCCGCACCGCGTGCTTGGGCGAATTGGCGTTCATGCCGCGCCTTCGTCGGCGTCGGACTCGAGGAAACTCAGCCGATTGGAGAGCATCCGGAGCCGGTCGCGCGCGCCGTCAATTCGCTGCCGCAGGGCCTGGTTCTCGACCTCGAGATCCAGCACCCGCTGTCTCGCCTGTATGAGTTCTGGTCCTGCCACCACACCGCCCTTGGCCTTGGCCTCGGTCAGCTCGGCTTCCGCCTTGAGCGACCGCCGGCGCCAGGCCGCGAGCTCTTCACCGACGTGCTGAAGCAGGTCGGAGAGCTCATTCAGGGCACGAGCGTCAGGACGTTCGTAGTTTTGCGTCAAGCTGCTGCTCCAGTGCTTTGAGCACCCGGGCTACCGCCGAATCGATCTCTTCGTCTCGCACGGTACGGTCGGGAGCCCGGAACACCATTCGGAACTGCACCGCCCGCTGGTTCTCGCCGATCTGGGCCGAACGGAATTGGCTGATCACCGTTACGGTTTCGAGGAGCTTACCGGCGGTCGCCCGCATGGCATCCTCGACGCCGGCCGCCGTGACACCCGGGCCCAGCAGCAGAGTCACGTCGCGCCAGGCCGACGGAGTCGTCGGGAGGGGCGCGTAGCGCACCGGAGGCCGCACATCGGCGGCTATTTCGATTTCGAATCCGAAGACGGGAGCGGCCCAAGCCGGCGGGACCAGATCGACTTGTACGGCACGTCCAGCAAGTCGACCATTCTCGGTCCGCGCAACCCACCCACCGGTATCAACCTGCACTTGTGCGGCCGGATTTGCCAGAGCTACGGCAGCCCGGAACACCGCCTCCAGGTCCCACAGGTCATACTCGGGCGACTTACCGCCTTCGGACCAATGGGACGGTGACCGGGCCCCGGTCTGGACCCCGCCAACCCGCATGGATTCGTCAGGCCGCTGGCCGGCCCCGGCCATTCGGAAGCCGGTCCCGATCTCGAAGAGCCGGATATCACGATTCTGATGCGACCAATTCGCCTGTACCGCCCGGGCCAAACCGGGAAGCAGAGTTTCCCGAAGGTGCGAATCTTCGGCCGAAAGCGGATTGAGCAACCGAACGCTGTCGGGACCCTCAGCCGCTCCCATCGGCAGCAGGGTCGCCTCCAGCAGACCGAGCTCCACCAGCCCGGCCCGGACCTGGTTGATGGCATTGTCCAGCGGACTGTCGCCCAACCGCCCGACCCGATAGGGCCGCAGGTCGATCGGGAAGTTGTCGTAGCCGTGGAGCCGGGCGATCTCTTCGATCAGATCGACCTCGCTCTCCAGGTCCGGTCGCCACCCGGGCACGTCGACCGCCAGCCGCTCGTCATCCGGCTTGTAGAGCACGGTGCAACCGACCGCCACCAGGTACTTCTCGATCGCCGAGACCGGCAGCGAAGCCCCCAGCAGCTGCTGCACCCGGGCCACCCGGAGGAAGATCCGGGGCGGATTGGTAATAATGGGCCAGACATCGACTGCATCGAGCACCTGACCACCGGCGGTGGCCAGAATCAGATCGGCCAGCCGGCGCTGGGCTTCGGGCAGCCCCCAGAGATCGACCCCCCGCTCAAACCGCTGGCTGGCATCGGTCGACATCCCCAGGGCCTTGCGGGTCCGGCGGACTCGGCGCGGTTCGAACCAGGCGCACTCGAGCAGCAGATCGGTGGTAGTCTCGCTCACTTCGGTATTGGCACCGCCCATGACCCCACCGACGCCTACCGAGCCCTGTGCGTCGTAGATGGAGACCATGTCGGAGGTCAGCTTGCGCTCGACTCCGTCCAGGGTCACTACCGTCTCTCCGTTCCTGGCCCGCCGAGCCACCACCTCGTTACCCCGCACCTTGGCGAGATCGTAGGCGTGCATCGGGTGGTTGAGCTCGAGCAACGCGTAGTTGGTCGCATCGACCACGTTACTGATGCTGCGGAGCCCGACAGCCGCCAGTCGGTCGCGGAGCCATGCCGGTGAAGGGCCGACCTTCACGCCCCGAATCACCACCGCGGTGAAGCGGCGGCAGCCTTCCGGGTCATCGGTGCCGACGGTGACGCCGTCGACTTTACCCCGATTGGCGTCGATCCGACGGAGGGTCCCCAGTCCCTCGGACGGGGCCGCGGGAATCTGAGGCAACCGGAACGGGGTGTTGTAGCTCCAGGCCAACTCCCGGGCCACACCCTTATGGCCTAACAGATCGGGGCGATTGGGGGTGACATCCACCACCAGTCGATCGTCGTCGACCGGGAGCGCATCGAGGAGCCGGGTGCCGGGGGCGGCGTCGGTATGGAGCTCGAGAATTCCGTCGTGATCCTGGCCCAGCCCGAGTTCGCGGGCGGAGCAGAGCATCCCCTCGGAGACTTCGCCCCGAATCTTGCGGCGATCGAGGGTGATGCCGCCGGGCAGCGTGGTGCCGACCCGGGCGAAGGGATACTTCTTCCCCGCGGTTACGTTAGGCGCGCCACAGACCACATGCATCGAGGTGCCGGAGCCGTCGTTCACCAGGCAGACCCGAAGCCGGTCGGCATTGGGATGCGGCTCGGCCTTCTCGACCAGCCCAACCACGACCTGCTCCAACCCCGGATGCAGCGGCTCGATGGCATCGACCCCGGCGCCGAGCATGACCAGGCGGTCCGCCATCTCCCTGGCATCGAGCTTCCGGTTCAGGAAGGCCTCGATCCAGCGGCGTGAGATGTTCATGAATTGCCGCCTTGGCGACTTGCCGCCTTGCCGCGGACAAACTGTTCCAGAAACCTCACATCTCCCTCGTAGAGCAACCGAATATCCGGAATCCCATATCGGCTCAACGCAATGCGACCAGGCCCCATGCCGAAGGCGAACCCGCTGTAGCGCTCGGGATCCAATCCGCCGCTGGCGATCACCCGGGGATGCACCATCCCGGAGCCGAGGATCTCGATCCACCCGGTTCCCTTGCAGGCGGCGCAGCCCGTTCCACCGCAGACACCACAACTCACATCCATCTCGGCTGAGGGCTCGGTGAACGGGAAGAACGAGGGCCGGAAGCGGACCTTCCGGGAAGAGCCGAAGAACTCGTGGGCGAAGTGCGCCAGAGTGGCTTTAAGGTCGACGAACGAAATCCCCTCGTCGACCGCCAGCCCTTCGATCTGGGCGAAGGCCGGTGCGTGAGAGGCGTCGAACGGATCTTTGCGGTATACCATGCCAGGGATCACTACCCGGATCGGGGGCGGTGTCTCCAGCATGGTCCGGATCTGCACGGGCGAAGTATGAGTGCGGAGCAGGAGCCGGCCTTCATTGCGGAAGCGCCGATCGTCGGTGCTGCGCCGCTCATGCGTATCGCTGATACCCGAGGTCCGATTGGCCCGGCGGTCGCTGGTCCGCCGGTCGGGGATGTCGAGATACAGCGTGTCGTGCATGTCCATCGCCGGGTGATCCGGCGGGAAGTTGAGCGCCCCGAAGTTGTACCACTCGGTCTCAGCCTCCGGGCCGGTGGCCCGGGCGAAGCCGAGGCAATGGAAGATGTGGACGATCTCTTCGACCACGGTGGTCACCGGATGCACTGCTCCGCGCCAGCGAGGCCGGCCCGGCATGGTGAGATCGATCCGGGCAGCGGCGCTGGCCTTGGCCTGAGTCGCGAGATCGCTGCGCCGCAGCGCGATCATCGCCTCCCATTCCTGCTTGAGCTTATTGGCGGCCGCGCCGATGGCCCGCTTCTCCTCCGGCGGGAGACCGGGCAACTCCTTGAGTATCTCGGTGAGCGCGCCCTGCTTGCGGCCGAGGATGCGAATCTCCTCGGCCTCGAGGGCGGCGCTGTCGAGCTGGGGCACGCGTTCGAGATCGGCGCGAAGGGCCTCGAGCCGGATCTGGAGCGGTGTGGGTTCAGGCATGGGTGACGTGGGTATCGTGTGATTCGGCGCCACAAAAGTCGCAGGGGTCAGAGATCGGCGCTAGCCCGAGCTCTGACCCCTGATTCTTCAGAGGTGCGGCCAAGGCATGCCTTGGCCGTACCGAACTCAGACCGCAGCCCGAGCAACCTCGGCGATCTTGGCAAACGCGTCGGCATCCTTCACGGCCAGGTCGGCCAGCACCTTCCGGTTGATCTCCACGCCGGCCTTCTTGAGCGCCGCCATGAAGTTGCTGTAACTGAAGCCGTG
>CAZOES010000196.1:0-6993 GCA_964578865.1 uncultured Gemmatimonadaceae bacterium
TCTTCTTTCCCTACAGCAAGACCCTGTTTATCGCGATTGACCTGACCTTCCGGCCCAAGGAACCGGGCGACTTTGAGCAGCCGGCGGAACCGTCGGTGAAGCCCAGTAGAAAAGCGTGAGACGGGAGACGGGAGACGGGAGACGGGAGACGAAACAGAACGTACACTCATCCCGAACGAAGTGAGGGATCTACTTGCTTTGAGTAGACCCCTCAGTCGTTTCACTCGTTCGGGATACCGTCTTACGTCTTACGTCTTACGTCTCACGTCTTACGTCTCACGTCTTACGTCTCACGTCTCCCGTCTCCCGTCTTACCAGCGTGCCGGGGTCCCTCGCACATCCACATGCACAAACGGCCCGTGCACCGCATTGGCCCGGTAGACTCCGATCCCTCCGGTCATCTCGGGATAATCCGCTTCGACCTGGGCAGCCACACTGGCCAGCCGGCCCGCGTCCTTGATCGTGACTCGGCCGTCGCCATCGAGGTCATCCATCCGGCCGTCACCATCAGCATCGACATAAACGTCGGCCGCGTCGCCATACATGTGGCGGCTGTCGCGAGCCCGGCCACCCAGCGCGCCAACGCCAAGCGCGTTGTACTGCGGGGTGCGGAACCCTGACATCACCCTGAGCGTGCTCGGCATGCCCCGGCCTTCCAGTTCCTTGGCGATCAGCTCGAGTTTGTCGAGCAGCGGCAGCCGGATCACCAGCACTTTGGGCCAGACGTTCTGCTGGTCGTGGGTCAGGAAGTCGCGCAGCCGGAAGCTGGTCGAGATCGGCAGGTCCTGATTCTCGGGTGTCACCTCGATGAACCCTTCGGGCAGGTTGTAGCGAGCTGCCCTTCCGGTGTTGCGTTCACCGGGCCAGTAGCCCACTCGATAGCCCCGCCAGTTGGCACCCGCTTTGTCGCGGAGCGGCACCAGGGAGAGAAGCCGAATCGGTTCGCCATCAGGAGCTTCGAGACCGGTCTCGCTCACTCCGGGGGTCGACGCCGAGAGCGCCGGCACCAGCGAAGCGAGCGGGGACGCGGGTTCTTTGCCAGGCGCCAGCGAAATGGCCCGCAGCCGGCCGCTCAGGCCCATCAGGGCACCCAGCGCCGGGGACGAGCTGTCCCGTGCTTCGACCGTATCGCGGACCGCCACCGATTCCATCGGCGCGGCCATGGCGAGAATGCTCACCAGGCCGGTGCCGACCAGTGCCAGGACGGCGGAGGCCCAGAGGCTCTGAACGGCAACCTTAGCGATCAACCCAAGCTTCTTCTTCACGTTCCTCGTTCCTCGTTCCCCGTCTCACATCTCACGTCTCACGAAGGATACGGATACCCCTTCTTGAGCAGCTTATTCAGCAGCCGGTCATGCCCGTAGATGTCCGAGTAGAAGTAGACGTCGCCGTTCTCCCGTGCGATGGCCGTGCCATAGACGATGAAAACCGGGATCGGGGTCAGGAGATCGACCCGGGTCTGGATATCGGCCTTCATGGCGGCCCGGATTCGCTCGTCGGTCCATTCGGGCTGATCGCGTAAGACGAAGCGGGCCAACGCGAAGGGATCTCCCAGCCGGATACACCCGTGACTCCCATCACGGCGGCTTCGCTCGAACAGCGAGCGGCTGGGTGTATCATGTAAATACACCTGATAATCATTGGGCATCAGGAATTTGACCCCACCCAGCGCATTGTGCGGCCCGGGAGTCTGGCGGACCCGGACACCCTTACCGATCGAATCGATATTGCCGGGGGTCGCCGGGACCACGTCGTTGCCCCGGATCAGCTCCATATGATTCTTCTCGAGCCAGGCGGGGTTCTTGAGTGCCGCCGGCTTCACTTCGCTGAGCTGTATCGTGGGAGTGACGTCCCAGTACGGAGCAAACACCAGGTACTTCATGTCCGCGGCGAAGACCGGGGTCTCGGTCTTGAAGGCGGTCCCCACCACCACGTTCATCCGGAGCAGACTCGACTCGGAGCTCTGCTGGCCGCTGAAGGCGTACAGCCGGAATGCCGGGATGTTCACGATAATCGGCGGAGCCGAATAGCGTCTCGGCATCCAGCGGAACCGCTCGAGGGTGAGTTCCATCTGGCGTATCCGCTGGTCGAACGGGTGCTGCATCCGGGAGCGAGTCGAATCGCCGATGACCCCGTCGGGGGTGAACCCCTGGCGGGCCTGAAACCGCTTGACGCCCTCGACGATGTCACCGCTGTAGATGGTGTCGACTGCCGGGACCGGCAGGGTATCGCGATCGTCCCCTAACAGCCGGAGCAGCCGGCGCAGCACCGGCACACCCTGATAGGCATCCCCGGGCTGCAGCTTTCGAGGCATGGGCGGCAGTGTTACCAGCGCCGAATCACGGGCCAGCTGGTGATAGCGGACCAGGGCCCCGATCAGCAGGTAGTAGTGCAGCAGCTGCGGCTCGAGACTGGTCAGGATGTCATTGGGCCGGTCGCTGTCGGCCAGTCGAAGAACGGTGCTGTCGAGCGCAAAGCTGTCCATCGGGAGCTTGAACGTCGCATGCACTGCGGCTGGGCTGACCCGTCCCTGTCGCAGGGCCTTGGCGAACCGCGCCGCGGCGACCGAGATGGCCACGTCGAGGCGGGCGGTCCGGGTGCTATCGCCGCTCAACACCGGCCGATTGGCCTCGGCGGTCAGCCAACCAGAGTCGTAGTCGCCGGGATCCAGCCCGCGATTCTGAGCCTCGCCCAGTACCCGGACCAGGGCACGGGCCGGCGTTGTCAGGGTGTCGTTGGCGAACCAGAGCGGTTTCCACTGCCGGCCGGTGTAGGCGCGATCGAGTTCCACTTGCACGTCGGAGAAGTCGGGCCAGCGCAGATTGGGATGCCGACCGGCGGCTACGATCCGAGCCAACTGCTCCTCCACTCCGCCATGAGCGGGCGCGGACATCCCCGGTCCCAGCAGGACCAGGGCTCCGAGAAGGAGCGGCAGACGGGCAGGTTTCATGGGCGCGGGAAAATAGCTTCTCGGGCACCCCTCCACCATGTTTCAGGAGTTACGAGTTCCGAGTTCACCGTTCAACCAGTTACCAGGTACCGAGTACCGAGTACCGAGTACTGAGTACTGAGTACCGAGTTCTATGCCAGTTGCGACCAGTTCGCTGAATCAGGAAGAGCTTCTCCGCTACAATCGGCACCTGATCCTGCCCGAGGTCGGGCTGGAGGGTCAACAGCGTCTCAAGGAGTCGAGTGTTCTGCTGGTCGGGGCCGGCGGTCTGGGCTCGCCGCTGGGGCTCTACCTGGCTGCGGCGGGGGTCGGGCGAATCGGTCTGGTGGACTTCGACCGGGTCGATGCCAGCAACCTCCAGCGCCAGGTGATCCATGGCACCTCGGATATCGGCCGCCCCAAACTGGATTCGGCCGCCGAGCGGATCGCCGAGCTCAATCCCCACGTGCGGGTCGACCGACATCCGGTCCGGCTCAGCTCGGACAATGCGCTGGAGATCGCCCGGGACTACGACGTCATCGTTGACGGCAGCGACAACTTCCCCACCCGCTACCTGGTCAACGACAGCTGCGTGCTACTGGGGAAGCCTTATGTCTACGGCAGCGTTTTTCGCTTCGAAGGGCAGGCGGCGATTCTGGCGACTGCCGACGGTCCCTGCTATCGCTGCCTCTTCCGCGAGCCGCCTCCGCCGGGCTTGGTCCCCAGCTGCGCCGAAGGCGGCGTGCTGGGCGTGCTCCCGGGATTGATCGGAGTGATCCAGGCGACCGAAGCCATCAAGCTGGTGCTGGGAATCGGTGAGACGCTGGCGGGACGACTGCTCATCGTCGACGCACTTACCATGCGGTTCAGAACCCTCACCCTTACCCGCGATCCCGAGTGCCCCGCCTGCGGCACTCGCGAACTCAAGGGGCTGATCGACTACGAACGATTCTGCGGCATCACCCCGGAGCCAGTGGCCATGAATCAGATCATGGGCGACATCACGCCCCCCGAACTCGACGCCCGGATCAGACAGGGGGACGACCTCGACCTGATCGATGTACGAGAGCCTCATGAATGGAAGCTGGGCAATCTCCCTGGTGCGCGGCTCATTCCCATGGGCCAGATCAGTCAGTCACTCGATCAGCTCGATCCCGAGCGGGAGATTGTGGTCTACTGCCGAAGCGGCGCCCGCAGCGCCAAGGTGAAGGGCTTTCTCCAGGCCAATGGATTCCCCAAGGTCCGCAACCTGCTGGGCGGGATTCTGAGGTGGAGCGATGAGGTGGATCCGAGTATACCGAAATACTAGACGGTCGGGACGGTCGGGACGGTCGAGACGGTCGGGTCAAACTCGTCGACCGCCTGACCGCGTGACCGCCTGACCGTGAGCCGATTCCGCCGACTTCTCGGCCGGCTCACCGGCACTCACATTCTCCGCCGGCTCCCCCGGGGCGTCGATCTCGCTGCCGATCTCGCCCGGTGGCTCCCCGATTTCAAACCCACCACCGTCTTCGATGTCGGGGCGCACCGGGGTCAATCCACCGAGCGCTTCCTGCGCTGGTTTCCGGCGGCGCAAATCTTCGCCTTTGAACCGGTAAGCCGGACCTACCAAGAGCTGGCCCATCGGTATCTGGGCGAGGACCGGGTGCGCCCCGAGCAATGCGCCTTCAGCCGGGTTCCCGGCGAGGCGATCATGCGGCTGGAAGGCAATTCGGACACCTATGCCATTGCTTCCGGCCGCCCCTCCGGCAACGTCCCCACCGAGCGGGTCCGAGTCGAAACCATCGATGGTTATGCCGAACGGAATGCCATCCTCCGGATCGGGTTTCTCAAGATCGACACGGAAGGACACGACCTCGCGGTGCTGGAGGGAGCCGAATCACTTCTCACTCACGCTGCCGTCGACCTGATCCAGGTGGAGGCCGGGTGGCACGAGGAGAATCGCCGTCATGTCCCAGCCGAGCAGCTCAAGGGCCATCTGGAGACGAGGGGATTCCGGCTGTTTGGGATCTATGGCCAGAAGGAGGAGTGGACCACGGGGGATGCCTGGCTGCGGCGGGCGGACCTGGTGTTCGTGCGGCGCGGATAGGGGAAAGGCTGGAGACCCGAAGGCCTACCGCCAGGCGCTTCGAATTGATACAAGTGCAGCACTGAATGGGAGATAGACGCCAGAATTGCACGTCACTACACCAATCATAACGGCAAATCGTGCAATAGTGCACACCAATTTGTGCAGTTTGTGCAGATTTTCATGTGCACTCCTCTTGCGGAATCCGGTACCGAGCCCTATCCTGTCCCTCGAATAGACAACCCGCGCCTTTTTTCCTTTCTCGCCTATGGAGGAGCCAGACCCCCATGACGACGCTGCCGTCGTTGCTTCCACTGTTGCAGGACGCCGCTCCCACCCTCTCCCCGGCGGACACCGCCTGGATGCTGGTGGCCACCGCGTTGGTCCTCCTGATGACCCCGGCCCTCGCCTTCTTCTACGGCGGTCTGGTCCGCGCCAAGAATTCGCTCAACACCATGATGATGAGCTTCGTCGCGATGGGCGCGGTGGGCATCCTGTGGGCCCTCATTGCCTACAGTCTTTCCTTTGCTGAGGGGAGCCCCTACCTCGGAGGATTCACCAACGCCCTCCTCTCGGGCGTCGGGACCGAAGCCAAGGGCACCATCCCGCACATCCTCTTCATGGCCTATCAGGGAACCTTCGCGATCATCACGGCCGCGCTGATCTCCGGTGCGATCGTCGAACGGATGCGATTCGGTCCTTACGTCGCGTTCATCGTGCTGTGGACCCTGCTGGTCTATGCACCGGTCGCTCACTGGGTCTGGGGTGGCGGCTGGCTCGGCAAGCTGGGCGTGCTGGACTTCGCGGGCGGCACCGTGGTGCACATCAACGCCGGTATTTCCGCCCTGGTCGCCGCGCTGGTCCTGGGCGGGCGGAAGGACTATGGCCGGCAGGCGATCCTGCCACACAACGTGCCCTTCGTGCTGCTCGGGGCCGGCCTCCTCTGGTTCGGCTGGTTCGGCTTCAATGGTGGGTCGGCCCTGGCCGCCAACGGCTCGGCCGCGACGGCCTTCGTCAACACCTTCCTCGCGCCGATGGCGACCCTGGTGGTGTGGGCCCTGCTGGACAGCTTCCGCAACGGTCAGGTCACCGCAGTCGGTGGCGCCACCGGCATCGTTGTCGGTCTGGTCGCGATCACTCCAGCGGCCGGTTTCGTGAGCCCGCTGGGCGCGTTGGCGATCGGCGCCATCGCGACGTTCCCGAGCTACTTCATGATTCTACTGCGGGCCCGTACCCGGGTGGATGATTCGCTCGACGTCTTCGCCGGTCACGGCATCGGCGGTCTCTCGGGCGCACTGCTGACCGGCGTGTTCGCCGAGAAGGCCTGGGGCGGCACCGATGGCTTGCTGGCGGGCAACGCGGCCCAGCTGGGCCTGCAGGCCCTGGGCTGCGTCAGCTCGCTGGTCTATGCCGGTGTCATGACGTTCGTGATTCTGAAGGTGCTTGGTGCGGTATCGGTGCTGAAGGCGGAGTCTCGGGCCGAGGGTCTGGGCATGGACGTGACCCAGCATGGCGAAGAGGCCTACACCAGCGGAGAAGGCTCCATCCTGGTGCTGCCCAACACCACCGAATCGACGGCCACCGCGCCCACCCTCGCGCCCTCGACGGCGCGCTGAACCGGAGACTGTGACCAATGAAACTCATTATCGGATTGATTCGGCCGGACAAGCTGAACGACGTGCTGGAGGCGCTGTATCACGCCGAGGTGCGCGGGTTGACCGTGTCGCGGGTGATGGGACACGGCGGAGAGACCGAGCGGGTAGAGACCTATCGGGGCACCACGGTAAAGATGGGTCTGCAGGAAAAGGTCCGTCTCGAGATCGGGGTGTCGGAGCCGTTCGTCGATATTACCGTGAAAGCGATCCTCAAGTCGGCTCGAACCGGTGACGTTGGCGATGGCAAGGTCTTCGTGGTCGACGTTGAGCAGGTCCACCGGATCCGCACCGGCGAGCGGGACGAGGCGGCGGTGACTCCGGCGGTACCGGTCGGGGTGTAG
>CAZOES010000197.1:0-5410 GCA_964578865.1 uncultured Gemmatimonadaceae bacterium
CCACCATTTCGACCGCGCGGGCACCGCTGGCCTGGATCGGACCCCGGCCGTCGACCGGCTGACCCAGCGCGTTGACCACCCGGCCCAGCATGGCGGGGCCGACCGGCACTTCCAGCAGGCGGCCGGTGCAGCGGACTTCGTCGCCTTCCTTGAGCTTCAGGTAGTCACCCAGGACCACCGCACCGACGTTGTCTTCTTCGAGGTTGAGCGCCATGCCGGTGACCACCTCGCCCGATTCGGCCACGGTGAACTCCAGCATCTCGCCGGCGACGGCTTTGATGAGACCGTAGATACGGGCGACGCCGTCGCGCACCTCGAGCACCGTGCCGACTTCGTTGACGTCCACCGAGGCCAGATCGGCGTTCTCGATTTCTCGAAGCAGGACGTCCTTGAGCTCGCCCGGACGCAGAACGGATTCGGTCGCCATATGTCTCGCAAAATTGGTGGGTTTGATACCGGTCCGGCTTAGCTTGTGAAAGTTATCACAAGCGTCGGGTCAAGGCAACGGGCCCTCTATATAGCCGGGTTTTCGGGAGGGGCAAGTCTGGGCCGCTTTTTTGACGTGCGGAGCCCCAGTTCCGGTCGCCCAGGGAGGGTTCGAAAACTGCTTCACCACAGAGGTTCGGAGCACACCGAGGAACTACCTCAGAGAACATCAAGACTTTTTCTCTGTGGTGGTTACTCAGTGTTCTCCGTATCTCTGTGGTGAACTCTTTCGACTTATTGTAGCCGAAGTGGTACGTGAAATCGCACCGAAGTGGTCATTGGTGAGCCGGTTCTGACCGGTACGTTGGCTCGGCTGTTCGCGAACCCGTACCGGACCATAGAAATGAAAGCCCCCGCCCTGCTGGTCGCTCTTTCGCTACTTCTCCCCTCATTGGCCCGCGCCCAAGCCCCTGATCAACCCGGCGGCGAGCGGGACTTCGACTTCTGGAACGGGACCTGGAAGGGGCACAGCAAGCGGCTGGTGAAGCCGCTCAGCGGATCGACCGATTGGATCGAATTCGACGCCACCAATGTGACCACGATGATCATGGGGGGCCGAGGCTTCATGGACGAGTACCACTCGAATCGTCCCACCGGTCCGGTGCAGGGACTTACGCTGGGACTATTCGATCCCCAGGCAAAGCAGTGGAGTTTGTATTGGTGGAATCCTGCGACTGGTCCGATGGATCCGCCGGTGATCGGCCAATTCAAGAACGGGCGGGGGGAGTTCTATAACCAGGACACCTTCGAGGGTCGTTCAATCCTGGTGCGCCAGACCTGGCTCAACCCCAAACCGGGCGTGGTGCGGTGGGAGCAGGCTTATTCGGCCGATGGCGGGAAGACGTGGGAGACGAATGGGATGTCGGACTGGGTGCGTCAGTAAGTACGGATCGTGTTAACCGCAGAGGCGTCACTGCGCCTCTGCCGTTAATACGATCTAGACTCTACTACGAGTCTTACCCCGGGCAAAGTTCCCCAAGACCCCCCGAGGCCCGAGCCCGGCTAACTCACGGCTCGGTACTCCGGCAATGCGGCGCGAAGTGGCGTTGAGGTGACTGGCCGTCGCGAAGCGGAGAATGGACGCGACGGTCACCACATCATACCCCGGATTCTTGAGCAGCGAGGCCGCACAGGCGATCCGGGTGAGATCGATGACTCGCTTGAGATTGGGGGCCCCTCCCGCGCCGAACTCCCGGGAGAGATGCTCGCGGGTGCATCCCACCCGCCGGGCAATGTCCCGGGTCCGTATCGGCTGATCCACCCGGTCCAGCAACTCCCACCAGACCCGTTTCTGCAGCGGCTCGGATAACCGCAAGACTCGGGTTGCCTCACCAAGCGCCCGTCGCCGGTCAGCCGCGGCGGAGACCCGGATGACCAGATCACCCGCCACTGCATTGTCCACTCCCTGAATCAGCACCTGAGCCACCCCTGCGGCTCGGCACTCGAGCAGTAGTCTCCCATCGTCCGGTTTGAATGGAGCGAGGGCAACCCAGGGAATCCCGGGGAATCGCTCGGCAATCGGCTCGAGGCTGGAGAGGGGAATCAGTGCGGGGTTGAACACCACTGCGTCGACCAGACGCGTATCGAGGGTGCGGCGGAGTGAGACCGGATTACGGCAAGCGACCAGGGCCCAGGGTCCGCCGGCCGGCAGACTTCGGCGGAGGGTCTGGGTGGCCTCGGCGCCGCTGACAAGAGCCGCCACCACCGGCATGCTATGAGTCCGCGGTCTCCGAGAGGGCCGGTGCCGCGGGTGTCTCGCCCTGAGCGTCGGCCGGTGCCGGAGTCGAAGGGACCGGCGCAGCCGGCTGAGGTTGGTGGCGCCGGGGGCGACCGGCCCCGACTGCGACCAGGGTACGGGCCATTTCACCGGCCCGCTTGAGCACTCCTCTGGCGTTGTCGTAGGAGAGGAGCTCCAGCGCTTCATCCAGGGTAAGCCAGCGGAAATCGGTGATCCCCTCGTCCAGCTGGGGAATCACATCGGCGGCCGGACTTTCCAGCAGGAAGAAGTGACAGAACTTGTGGATGTAGCGACCCCGAAAACGGAAATGCCAGTCGATGATGCGGATCGGGCCATGCAGCCTGAGATCGGTCAGTCCGGTCTCTTCGGCCGATTCACGCTGCGCCGCTTCGGCCGGAGTCTCTTCCCCTTCGAGATGCCCTTTGGGGAATCCCCAGTGTTCGTAGGGATCCCGGATGAGAAGAAAGCGGGCGCTCCGATCCGGCTGCCGGCGGAAGACGATTCCCCCGGCAGAAACCTCGCGCTCGGCTTTGCTCTTCTTCTTGGACACTAGAACACCGAAAACTTGAAGTACTTCCGCGGATTGGCCTGAATGTCCGCGATAAGTCGGCGAAGTTCCTGCATGGTTTCGATCGTCTCGTTGTAAAGCGCCGGATCCTTGGAGAGCAAACCCAGCGTCCCCTTTCCATCCTGCAGCCGAGTCAGGGCGGAATCGGCGGCGAGGAGAATCCGGACGATACTGGTATCCTGACCCTTCACCGTCGCGATGATTCCCTTGAGATCTGACGAAGCCTGACGGAGGTCGGCCGAACCGGCGCGGCCGTTATCCAGAATCGCCTGCAACTGTCCGTCGCGGGTGGCCGAGTCGACTCGAGTCGCCAAGGCGCTGAGACCCTGAGAGGTGGACAGCAGGTTGTCGGTGGTCCGGTCGACCTTGCCGGTAATCTGGTTGATCCGCCCGGTCTGAGCGTCGGTGAATTTCACCAGCCGGTCGGAGATTTCCCCGAAGTCCTTGATGCTGCGGCGGAGTTCGGCCACCGCGCTGCTGTCGAAGGCTTCCTGAATCCGGTTGGCCACCGACGCGATGTCGGTCGCGATACGTCCGGCCTGGGCGGTGAGTTGGCCCACGTCGGGCAGGGTCGCGCCGGGCCAGCGATCGCCCCCCGGCTTGGAGGTCTCGGCCAGCATCTGCCGCACGTTGGGATCGTCCTGGGGCTGATCGCTCGAGACGATGGTGGCGCTCCACTCACCGAACAAGCTCTGCGAGGCGGCAATGACCGCGGGCCGGGCCGGCAGCTCTACGCCCTGAAAGACCCGCAGATCGGCCTCCACGAATTCGTCGGCCAGCCGGATGGCCTGCACCCGGCCGACTCGCACGCCGCGGTAGGTCACCGGGGCGCCGGGGGTCAGACCGCCGACGGTGCGGAAGCGGGCCACGTGGTCTGATTCGCGCTTGCCGATATTCGCCTCGGAAAGCCAGAGCGCGCCGGCGACCACGATCGCCAGTCCGACCAGCAGGACCAACCCCACCAGGAATTCGTTGCCCCGCTTCATGCCTCGGCTCCCTGGGTAACCAGCCGATCGGGATCGAAGGGCCGGCCTTCAATGAAATTGCGGACCACGGGATCGTCGGTGTGACGCACTTCCTCAATGGTACCGACCTGGCGGATCCGGCCCTGATAGAGCATCGCGATACGGTCACCCACGGTGTAGGCGCTCCGCATATCGTGTGTCACCACCACACCGGTGACTCCCAGCTCCTGTCGAGCCCGGACCATGAGTTCGTCGATCACTGCGGAAGTAACCGGATCGAGACCGGTGGTTGGTTCGTCATAGAGAATGTAGCGCGGCCGGAGAGCAATGGCGCGGGCAATGCCGACTCGTTTGCGCATACCGCCGGAGAGTTCCGCCGGCATGCGATCTTCGGCTCCGGGAAGATCCACCAGCCTAAGACTCTCGCGAATCCGCTGGTGCATGGCGTCTTCATCGAGTCCACGGCGCCGGAGGCCCAGCAGAATGTTTTCGGCCACGGTCATCGAATCAAACAACGCGGCGAACTGAAAGACGTAGCCGACCTGGCCGCGCAGTTGATCCAGTCCATCGCGATCGAGTTCGCCGACATGCTGACCGTCGACTTCAACCGTTCCCGAGTCGGGAGACAGGAGCCCGACAATGTGTTTCAGCGCGACGCTTTTGCCGGTTCCCGAGAATCCGATGATGACGGTGGTCTCGTTGTCCGGGATGTCGAGAGTGAGCCCGTTGAGCACGACCTTGGAGCCGAAGGCTTTGTGGACGTCCGTGAAGCGAATCATGGCGCGGGATCGACGGTCGGGACGGTCAGGACGGTCGCAAGGTGGGTTGGCACGCGTCCGTCGCGACCGTCGCGTCCGTCGAAATGCAATCTGATACTCACAATAGGACCAGGGCCCAGAACGCGTCCAGCACCAGGATCGCCTCGCAGCCGATGACCACGGCGCGGGTGGTGTTGCGGCCCACGCCTTCGGCCCCGCCCCGGGTCGCCAGACCCATGAGGCATCCGGCCAGGGCCACCGCCGCGCCGAAGCTGGCCGACTTCACCAGTCCAAACCAGATGTCCTTGAAGCGGTAGAAGAGCCGCAGGCCCTTCACGAATTCCAGGGTAGAGAGATCCAGCAGATTGATCGAGGTGAGCCAGCCGGCGAATACACCCAGGGTAATGGCCAGCGCAGTCACCACCGGGAACATCAGGATGGCGGCGATGACCCGCGGGGTGACCAGGTAACTATGGGGATTGTAGGCCAGGGTTTCCAGCGCATCGACCTGCTCGGTAACCCGCATGGTGCCGATTTCGGCCGCGATATTGGCGCCGACTCGTCCGGCGAGGGCGAGACCGGTCAGCACCGGCCCCAGCTCCATCATGATGGTCTTCCCCACCAGCGCGCCGACGAAATAGAGCGGCACCGCACCGGTGAAGATGTACTTGGAAAGCAGCGAAAGGACGATGCCAGTGAAGGTCGCAATGAACAGGGCGATGGGAATGGAATCGACACCCAGGCGGCGCATCTGCGGAATGACATGGGGAGCCCACGTCCGCACATCCGATAAGGCCCGGGCCGTCTCAACACCCCACCGCCCCACCCGTGTCACGAACTGCGGCAGCGAGGCTCGAGGAGAGGCTATAACCTGTTGCACGGTCCCAAGGTACGG
>CAZOES010000197.1:5510-6970 GCA_964578865.1 uncultured Gemmatimonadaceae bacterium
GCGGCAGCGAGGCTCGAGGAGAGGCTATAACCTGTTGCACGGTCCCAAGGTACGGTCCGGAACGGTGAGTGTAAAGCGGCGGGAGCCAAGTAAGGAGGAACTAATCGAGAGGCAGGTCCGGTGCAGTGAGGAGGCACTAATCGAGAGGTAGGTCCTGCAAAGTGAGGAGGAACCAATCACACGATTAGTTCCTCCTCACTTCTCACTCCTTACTGACACCCAACCCGAGAATAACGAGTTCTAGGCTGCGAAGCTCGCCAACGCACGACCCACGTCGCCTTCCCGGAGCCGCTTCAGCGCCCGGTCGCGCAGCTGGCGCACCCGCTCGCGGGTCACACCCAGCATACCGCCGATTTCCTCGAGGGTGTGTTCCCGGCCGCCATCGAGACCGAAGTAGAGCCGCAGCACTTTAGCGTCACGGGCCGGCAGGGTATTGAGCGCGGTATCGATCTCTTCGGTGAGGAAGCGATCCATCGCTTGCTCTTCGGCGTCGGACTGATCGTCGGCGATGAAGCGCTCGATAAGGGAGCGATCGCCTTCAGGATCGAGCGGGGCATCGAGCCGCACATCGGCGGTGTTGAGGGCCGCCAGTGACTGGACCACTTCGAGCGACAGACCGGTGGTCCGGGCGATCTCTTCGGGAGTCGGCTCGCGGCGCAGCTCCTGACGCAGGGCCTCGGCGGTGCGGACGATGCGGGAGAGATCGGCGGTGCGGTTGAGCGGCACCCGCACGGTGCGGCCCTGGCGGGCCAGCGAGGCCAGGATGGCCTGACGGATCCACCAGACGGCGTAGGAAATGAACTTCACGCCCTGGTCGGGATCGAATTTCCGGGCCGCAGTCAGCAGTCCCACGTTGCCTTCGCCGATCAGATCGGTCAGCGGAAGCCCGCGGTTCTGATACTTCTTGGCGACGGAAATGACGAATCGGAGATTGCGCTTCACCAACTCGTGCATCGCTTCGGGGTCGCCCTCGCGGACCAGCTTGGCGATGGCGATCTCCTGCGGCGTGGTGAGCAGGGGGGTCTGGCTGACTTCGTAGAGATACTGATCGAGAATATCGCGATCGGAATCGTAGACACCCAGCGACTTGCTGGTCTCGCGCCGGGCTTTGCGGCCCTTCTTGGGCTGATTGTTGGCCAGGATCTCCTGGACCGGCGAGAGTTTTCTCGGCTTGGCTTCGACCGGGGGCTGTTGGGCCTTGGCGGCCTTTCCAGCTTTGCCCTTGGCCGCGGGTTTAGCGGCCTTGGATTTGTCGCTTCTTCCGCTCGACCCCGAACGCTTCTTCATGACCGGACTTCACCCTCCTCAACAAACGAGAAAGTGCGCGTGGCAGCTTGACATACGACGAGCCAGCCGAGTAGCTTGTCGTGCTCTTGCGGACGCAGGAGCGTCAGCGGGGCGCGCAAATATAACGGGGGCGTAGCTCAGTTGGGAGAGCGCGTGAATGGCATTCACGAGGT
>CAZOES010000198.1:0-6765 GCA_964578865.1 uncultured Gemmatimonadaceae bacterium
CCAGGCTGAAGGGCTTGACCACGTAGTCGTCGGCGCCCAGCCGGAACCCTCGCACCCGGTCGACCTCGTCCGACTTGGCCGAAAGAATCAGGATCGGCAGCTCGCTGTCGCGCCCCCGCAGCGCGTTCAGCACTCCGAAACCGTCGATTCCCGGAAGCATCAGGTCGAGAATCACCAGGTCCGGGGTCCATTTGCCGGCGATCTCCAGGGCCCGCTCTCCGGTCCCCGCCACCTGTACCTCATGGGCGTCCAGCTCGAGGTTGATCCGCAACCCTTCGGCGATTCCCTCGCTGTCTTCCACCACCAGGACTCGACTCACGCTTCACTCCCCATCGGTTGCAGGGCCAGGTCTACCACGAATCGCGCGCCACCCTTGGAGCCGTCCTCCACCCGGGCCGAGCCGCCGTGCAGTTCGGCCAGTTGCCGCACCACGGAAAGACCGATGCCAGTGCCCCGTCCGGGGGTTCCTTCCAGCCGGACAAACGGCTCCCAGATTCGGGTCCGCTCCGTAGCGGGGACGCCGGGACCGGCATCTTCCACCACCAGCTCCAGCCAGCCGTTCTCCTGCCGGGCCAGGATGGTGAGCGCTTCCCGCTCGGGTCCGTATCGCAGAGCATTGTCGACCAGGTTGCGAAGGATCTGCCGCACCGCGTTGCCGTCACACCGTGCGGTGATCGGGCCCTCCACACTCACCACCGGGTGAACCCGCCGCTGGCGGAACGCCGGGGCAAAGCCGGCGAGTACTTCGTTGACCAGATTCTCCACCTCTTCCGGCTGGTAGACCAGCCGCGGTGTGGGCCGGCCGACCAGTGAGACGGTCAGCACATTCTCCACCATCTGAACCAGGCGCCGAGTCTCCCGTACGATCGCTTCCAGCGCGCTGCGGCGCTGATCCGGTGTCAGCGGCTGATCCCGTTGCAGCGTCTCGGCGTACAGCAGGACTTGCGTAAGCGGCGTGCGTAGCTCGTGGGATACGGTGCCGGCGAAATCAGTGCGGAGCCGGGCCAGAGTCAGGGCCCGCCAGGTTGCCAGGCCGATCGCCAGCAGCAGGATGGTGTAGCCCACGAAGCCGACCAGGAGCCAGGTGGTGGGACTTCCGGGCAGGCCGCCCCTGACAAGAAGCGCGAGATCCGACGGCGGCAGCGAGACCTCTACCAGAGAGGTCAGGCTGCCGCTCATACGGGCGCTGGCGAGGAACGGGCCCTCGGGAGCCGGCGAGGTCTGATAGAGCACCGCGCCGTCTGGGCTGCTCACTTTCAGGGCCAGGGGCAGAGAATCGGCGGTCGCGCCATCGGGAACGCTCTGTCGATGAGACTGGAGCACTTTATCGAACACCGCGTCGGACAGCTGGGCGACCGGCAGCTCGAATCCAATGAAGCGGCCGCCATCGATCGGCGCGAAGACGACGAAGTCGGGAGAGTTTCCCTTTGCGAGTACCGCGTAAGCGAATCGATCCTGAGGCAGGGTCGGCGGATTTCCCAGCCGCCGTTGCATCAAGCCGATGTGGGCCGCCTGATCCGATGAATCGAACGGCTGCCCGCTGACAACCCAGCGCGGTTGAGTCGGGTCGATCAGGAAGAACCGGGTCGGATGGAGCTGAACCAGGCCGGGTCCAACTGCGGCCCCGAACGCGGTTCGGGACAGTGAATCGGGAGTGGGAAGGCCGCCCTTGGCCGCGGCCAACGTGGTTGCCCGGAGCAGGGTTCGAATGCCGAGCCAGAGGTCCGCCTGAATGCTGTTGCCCAGAGCATCGGCCATGAGACCGATCTGACTCCGGACCGCGTCCTCCAGCAGGGCTCGCTGGCGCTGGGCCGCCTTCCAGGTCACCACCGTGGCAGCCGCGCCCAGCCCCAGGGCAAGCGCCAGCCCGAGACCCAACCCGAGTCCCGTATTGCGAGCCGAACTGGTGGAGGAGATCCGAGATCGAGTCACAGGGCAGATGATAGCTGGCGCCGAAAAGTCCCGCTGGGATTACTCCTTAGCTTACCGGATTCATACAGTCCAAGAACCGGTCCAGCACCTGCACCACAGTGGGATTCCGTATGGTACGGGATGACAAACATGCTCTCCCTCAGCAAACCAGTCGCCCTGCTGGCCGCGGTTGCGATCGGGCTCCCTTCAGTTCTTTCCGCCCAGGCGGCCGACTCGGCCGCCGCGGCCCGGGCTCACTACGGTCAGGCGGTCAGCTCCCTGCGCTCGGGAGACACCGCGGCTGCGGTGGCCGCCCTGGGCAAGGCTGCCGATGCATTCCCCAGCCAGGGATTCTATCCCGCCGCTTATGCCCGGCTGGCGGCCGTGGCAGGAAAACCCGAGCTGGCCATGAACGCTTACAAGCGCCTGGTGACGATGGGCTATGGCTGGGACCGCACCAGCCCGGCCGCGCAGGCGATGGCCCAGACTCCGGGCTACTCGGCCCTCGAATCTGCCATGGTCGCGGCCACCGGCCCGCTTCGGATGAGCAGTGTGCTTCACGAACTCCCCGATTCGATGATGCACCCCGAAGGGATTGCCTGGGACGGTGCCCGCCAACGGCTGATCGTGTCCAGCGTCCGGGAACGCAAACTGGTCTCGGTCGATGCCCGCGGCGTGGTGCGCGATCTGGTGAAAAGCGGCCAGGATGGACTGGACGGCGCCTTCGCCATCGGAGTCGATTCGGTACGGGGACTGGTGTGGGTGGCCAGTGCCGCGCTTCCCCAGGTGCAGGGTTATGTCGAAGCCGACAGTGGCCGCTCGCAACTGTTTGCCTTTGAACTGGCTACCGGTAAACTGCGCCGCAGGATCCGGCTTCCCAATGACGGCTCCGGTAATGCCGTCGGAGACCTGACGGTGGGACCGGACGGAACGGTGTACGCCAGCGATACCCGCGCCGCCGCGATTTACCGGGTGGCCCCTGGCGGTGCCGATTCGGCAATACTGCTGGCGGGAAAGAACCGGCTGATCCGGAGTCCTCAGGGTCTGGTTCTTTCCGGTAACCGTTTGCTGTTCGCGGATTATTCCCTGGGAATCCAGGCCATCGATCTGGCCACCGGATCGGTCGCAACAGTGCCGTCTCCTCCTGGACTGACGGTGCTCGGCATCGATGGTCTGGTGCGAATGGATGGGACCCATCTCATCGGAGTGCAGAACGGAGTGGCACCATCCCGGATCGTCCGGCTGACGCTTTCAGCTGACGGGATGGCCATCACCGAAGTGACCCCGATCGACCGCTATCTCCCGGAAGCCTTCGAGCCAACCCAGGGCGTGGTGGTGGGTGGCAACTTCATCTACATCGGCAACAGCCCCTGGAGGAACTACAACGACGACGGAACCGTCGTGGCCGGCGCCGGCTGGCCCAAGCCCATTCTGCTGAGGCTCCCGCTCAAGTAGTTTCCCCTGATGGCTGAGTACTTCGTACACCCGTCGAGTTACGTCGACGAAGGGGCCGTCGTGGGCCCCGGCTGCAAGATCTGGCACTTCTCCCACGTGATGCCCGGCGCGGTAATCGGAGCTCGCTGCAATCTGGGGCAAAACGTGGTGGTGATGGGCGGCACCCGGATCGGCGACAACGTGAAAATCCAGAACAACGTCTCGATCTATGAGGGCGTCACTCTGGAGAACGACGTTTTCTGCGGTCCCAGCTGTGTCTTCACCAACGTCACCAATCCCCGCAGTCACATCTCCCGTAAACACGAGTACCGTCCCACCCTGGTTCGCAGAGGGGCCTCCATCGGGGCCAACGCCACGGTGATCTGCGGAGTGACCATCGGCCCGTATGCCTTGATCGGCGCCGGTGCGGTGGTGACCAGCGATGTTCCGGCCTTCGGATTGATGCTGGGGGTTCCGGCCCGCCGGGTGGGTTGGATCTGCCAATGCGGGGAGAGGCTGCACCTGTCCGCCGGGGCCGCTTCCTGCGGCCTCTGCGGCGCGACCTATCGTGAAGAGCAGGGCGAACTTAGCATGATTGACCCCCCTCGGTCGAGCGGCTAATTTCCGGCGCTTTGTAAGTCGCCAACTCCTGCTTCCGAAGGACCGCGGTGAACGTTCCTCTGCTCGATCTCGTCGGCCAGTACCACGCGATCAAAGACGATGTCATTGGGGCGCTGCTCAAGGTGGCGGAGCGGCAGCACTTCATCCTCGGCGAAGAAGTCGCCCAGCTGGAAGCGGCTCTCGCCAAGCTCACCGACTCGGCCCACGCTATCGGCTGCGCCAGTGGCACCGACGCGCTGCTGCTGCCGCTTCGGACCCTGGACCTGAAACCGGGCGATGAAGTCATCGTCCCCGCCTTCACCTTTTTCGCGACCGCGGGCACGGTGCACAACACCGGTGGAAAGCCGGTGTTCGTGGATATCGATCCCGAGACTCTCAACCTCACTCCCGCGGCGGTCGAAGCGGCCATTACCCCGCGAACCCGCGCCATCATCGTCGTGCATCTGTTCGGCCAGATGACTCCGATGGAACCGATCCTTGCGATCGCCGAGCAGCACGGAGTGGCAGTTATCGAGGACGCGGCCCAGGCCATCGGGGCCCGGCAGCAGATCGGGGCTCACTGGCGTCAGGCTGGTTCGCTCGGCTACGCGGGGACCTTTTCCTTCTTCCCCACCAAGAACCTGGGCGGCTGGGGCGATGGTGGGTTGATGGTGACCCAGGATGCCGCCCTGGCTCAACGGCTGCGGCGGCTCCGGACCCACGGCGGTGCCAAGCAGTACCATCACGACGAAGTGGGGTATAACAGCCGGCTGGATACCATTCAGGCTGCCATTCTTCTGGCCAAGCTGCCGTACCTCTTCAACTGGACCGCAGCCCGTCAGCGGGTGGCTCGGCGCTACAACGAAGCCTTCGCCGGTCATCCGAAAATCCGTCCGCCGGTGGTGGCTCCTGGCAACGAACACATCTTCCATCAGTACACCATCCAGGTCGAGCGGCGCGACCAGTTGGTGGCCCACCTCAAGGCCAACGGTATCGGCTCGGCAGTGTACTACCCGCTGGGTCTCCACCTGCAGCCCTGTTTTTCCTACCTGGGCTACCGGCCCGGCTCTCTGCCGGTGACCGAAGCGGCCACCGGTGCGGTGGTTTCGCTCCCGGTGTTCCCCGAACTCACCACTGAACAGCAGGATACGGTGATTCGGGTAGTGAAGCAGTTCTACCAATGAAACTGACGGGAGCCCCTCTCCCGTGGAGGCAATAGCGTGAAAGTCGCAGTGGTGGGAAGCGGATACGTCGGACTGGTGACCGGTGCCTGCCTGGCGGAGACCGGCAACGATGTCATGTGCGCCGACATCGATGCCCGGAAGATCACCCGCCTCAAGGCCAACGATATCCCGATTTACGAACCCGGTCTGGAGGAGATGATCCGGCGGAATCAGGCCGACGGACGTCTCTCCTTCACCGACGATGTGGCCGCGGCGGTGCAATCGGCCCGGGTGGTCTTCATTGCGGTCGGCACTCCGCCTAACGAAGACGGCTCGGCTGATCTGCAGCACGTGCTCGCGGTGGCCCGGACCATCGGGCAGAACCTCCGGCCCGACACCGTCGTGGTGACCAAGTCGACGGTACCGGTCGGCACCGCCGAACGAGTCCGGGAAGCGGTTGCCTCCCAGAGCCAGCACCCCTTCAGCGTCTGCTCCAATCCCGAGTTTCTGAAAGAGGGCGCGGCGATCGACGATTTCATGAAGCCCGACCGGGTGGTGATCGGGGTGGATAGCGACGCGGCTCGCGAGGTGATGGCCGAGTTGTATTCACCCTTCGTACGGACCGGCAATCCGATTCTGTTCATGGATCTGCCTTCGGCCGAAGTGACCAAGTACGCGGCCAATGCCATGCTGGCGACGCGAATTTCATTCATGAACCAGGTGGCAATGTTCTGCGAAAAGGTCGGGGCCGACGTGAACAACGTACGGAAGGGCATCGGGACCGATCGCCGGATTGGATCGGCCTTTCTCTTCCCCGGTCCCGGTTACGGCGGATCCTGTTTTCCCAAGGATGTGAAGGCGCTGGTAAAGAGCGGTAAAGAGGTGGGGCAGGGGTTCGATATTCTCGAGGCGGTCGAGCGGGTCAACCAGCGGCAGAAGCTGGTGGTTCTTGAAAAGGTGAAGGCCGCCTTCCAGGGTAATCTCAAAGGCAAACTGGTCGCCGTCTGGGGCCTGGCTTTCAAGGCCGAGACCGACGACATGCGGGAAAGCCCGTCGATTCCCCTGGTCGAGGGGCTGCTCGAGGAAGGCGCCACCGTTCGAGTCCATGATCCCAAGGCTGCCACTGCGGCCCGCGAGATCTTCGGCGATCGGATCGCCTACGCGTCCGATCCCTACAAGGCGGTCGACGGGGCCGATGCGCTGGCGATCGTGACTGAATGGCTGGTCTATCGCAATCCCGATTTCGAGCGACTCAAACAGCTGCTCCGGACGCCGGTGGTGGTAGACGGTCGTAATCTCTACGATCCTCAGCGGCTGCGAAGCATGGGCTTCCAGTACGCCGGGATCGGACGGCGCCCGGCTTGAGAATCCTCATAACCGGGGGGGCCGGATTTCTCGGCTCCCATCTGGCCGACCGGCTGCTGGCCGAGGGCCACGATGTGATCGGGATGGACAACCTGATCACCGGTAGTCGCGACAACATCGCCCACCTGGCCGGCAACCGGAACTTCACCTTTGCGCTGCACGATGTCAGCCGGTTCATCCAGGTAGACGGGCCGCTGGACGGGATCTTTCATTTCGCCTCCCCCGCCAGCCCCATCGACTACCTCGAGCTGCCGATCCAGACCTTGAAAGTCGGGTCCCTGGGCACCCACAA
>CAZOES010000199.1:0-6738 GCA_964578865.1 uncultured Gemmatimonadaceae bacterium
AGCCGTTCACCGTGGTGCCCCGCACGATTCCCGCCGCCGTGGCTTCCACATCGCCATTGACGGTGCTGACTTCGGCGTCGGCCGGAAGATCCCTGGCGTAGACATCGCCGTTCACCGTGACGCCCACAAAATCGACACCGGCGGGCACCTTCACCTCGAAATCCACTTCGACGTCGGTATCGCGGTAGTTCTCATCCCGGCTTCCGCCCGACTGGCAATCGCTCTGGCGGGAGCGGCGGGTGGGATACAGGGCGCAGATGGTGACCCCGTTGCCGTCCTCTACCACCTTGATCTCTACATCATCGGGGTCGCCCCGCCGCCCCGCCTTCTTCACCGCGGTTACTTCGGCTTCGCTGCCGGTGGCGCGGGTGGCCCGGACCCGGCCCGATACTCCCCGAACCTCAAGGGTCTTTCCATTGGCCATCGCCGAATGCCACTTGAAATCCTGGGCCTCGAGGGAGCCGGTAGTTACGACCAGACCTGCGACGATTAGGGCTGACAACCGCATGGTGTAGTTCCTGAGTTATGGTGTTTGCTAAGAGCTAAGAGCTATCGACTCGAATCTTCGCGATCCAGGAGTTCAGGGTTCAAGCCCGATAGCTCTCAGCTATCAGCTCTCAGCCGCTTTACCGACGCCCTGATCCCTTGCGCAGTCTGACACTCCCATCGAACGACTCCAGCTCGACCCGGGCGCAGCCCTTTCCGACCGTAAAGTCCAGCCGCTTGCGATTGCGGGTGCCGTTGATGGTCACTTCGAAGTCGGAATCGAAATCCCCTTCATAGGTCACCACCGACACCGCGGCATCCAGGGTGGGAACGGTGACCGTCACATCGCCATCGTGGGAGTTGAGCCGGTAGCGGCCGTTGCACTGAAATGCTCCGGAGAATTCGATCTCTCCATCCACCGTGCTGACGTCCACCCCGCTGGCATCCAGACCATCCAGCCGCACCGCCCCGTCGACCGCACTGATCTGCAGGTCTCCCCGGGCTCCCGAAACGGTTACATCGCCATCGACCGAACTGATGGTGATCCTTCCGCTGGCGTTATTCAGGGTGACTTCCCCTTCCACCGACGAGAGCGAGACCCGGCTGGTGCCACCGTTGACCTTGATCCGGCCTTCGACCGTCTGGGCCTGCACCTCGCCCTTGATCCCGTCGATATCGATATCCCCGCTGTGGGTACTGATTTCCAGGTTCATGTCAGCCGGAACGGTGAGGTGGTATGCCACTTCCGGCGGGCCGTAGCGGCTGCGGCCCCGCACCCGCACCGTGGTGCCGGTGACATCGACATCCACCCGGGTGTCGTCGTCGTGGGTCCCCTGGACCCGGATACTGTTCCTGGTCCAGGTGGTGATGGTGACCGAGCCGTCGAAGTTGTCCAGGCTGAGGCGAGACCCGGGCCGCACGGCCACCGTGGTATCGCTGTCCTGGAAGACGGCCCCGGCCAACGCGGCAATCAGAAGCAACATTGCAGGTCCTTTCGAAGCTCAGCTGACGGTCCGGCCGATCGCCGCGGCGCGGCGCAACAGGTCCAGCTTCCGCAGTCGAGTCTGGGTCAAATGCCCATGGAGATAGTTATTGGCCGGGTCGGTAGCGAGTGCCCGCTCGGCGTCGGCGATCGCCCGGTCGATCAGCGCCAGCTTCTGGTTCACGATCCGCACGGTGGTGCTGTCCAGCCGCCCGTTGTTCCGGTCCAGCTCTTGGGTCAGCGCCTTCACCGCGGCGTCGTAGCCCCGGGCATCGTCGACCGCAGTCAGGGACTGCTGGATCCGATCCGGGGGATTGGATACTGCAATCGGAGCAACCGGGTGGGTCCGGAGCAGCACAGCTACCACCGCAGCAGTCGCCACCATCAGGGCCACACCGGCTGCCAGCAGCAGCGGCACCGGAACCGTCACCCGCCACTTCCTGGCCGGGGCTGCGCCAATCGCGGCTGCCACACCGGGCCAGAGATCCTGCCGAGGCGGGAGATCTTCCAGCGCCTGGGCCCGCACAAGTACCCGTCGCAGGTCGGCCAGCAGTACCCCGCACTCGGGGCAACCCGCCAGATGGCCTACCAGTTCCCGCTCGGCCTCGGGGTCCAGAGTTCCGTCGAGATAATCCGACAGCAGGTCGCTCGAAGGATGTGTCATCGTCTCACGCCAGGTGTTTGCGCAATGCCATCCGCGCGTAGTGCAATTGAGATTTCGAGGTTCCCGGGTTGATCCCCAGCATCCCGGCGATCTCTTCATGCCGGTATCCCTCGACGTCATGGAGCACGAAGATCTGTCGCGCTCCCTCCGGCAGCTTGGCTATCGCGGCTTCGAAGTCCACCTGCACCGCCGGCTGGCTCGATCGAGCCGGTGCTTCCAGTCCCGATTCCGGTTCTTCCAGGAACCGCTGGCGGAATCTTCCCCGGCTGGCCCGGTGATTCAGGATCACATTCACCGCCAGCCGATGGAGCCAGGTCCCGAAAGCCGCTTCACCTCGAAAACTCCCCAGCTTCTGCCAGGCCCGAATCAGTACTTCCTGGGTCACATCGTCGGTCTCTTCGCCCAGCATCCGCCGAACCAGGGTGTGAATCCGGTTCACGTGCCGCCGGTAGAGCCGTTCGAAAGCATGGGCGTCCCCACTCGCCGCCAGAGCGGCGTCGACGGCATCGGCATCGGCAGCCAGCGTATCCGAAGTGCGCAGAGCGGATAACCCGGTGGAAGTAGTGGTCATGCACGACTTTGGACAGCCGGCATGGGAGTGAAGGTTGGAACCGAACAGCTGAGCCTGATTTCCGCCAGTACCCCGCCCGGGGCAGATTCGCCAACTGCCTGTTGCTCAAAGACTTAGGAACAGCATCCAGGGCGGATCCGTCAGCTTAAGCCGGAGAGTCTAAAGCCGACAATAAAGATGTTAGGCAGTGTTCTCTCCGGGACCGGGAGACCGTGGGGGACTAGCACGCCTTTCTCTCCCGTCGCGGATTGGATGAGCGTGATACTGGCACCCCTTCCTGAAAACGAAGCCGATCGATTGGCCGCATTGCGCCGCTACCAGGTCCTCGATACCGACCCGGAGCAGGCCTTTGACGATCTCACCCATCTTGCCGCCCAGATCTGCGGCACTCCAATAGCGCTGGTCTCACTGGTCGATGCCGATCGCCAGTGGTTTAAGTCGCGGGTCGGAGTGGCTGTCTGCGAGACCTCGCGTGACATCGCCTTTTGTTCCCACGCGATTCTGGAATCCGATGTCCTGGTGATCCCCGACGCGAGCCTCGACCCTCGATTCGCCGACAGTCCGATGGTCACCGAGCAGGGTATCCGGTTCTACGCCGGTGCCCCGCTGCGAACCCCCGACGGTTACGCCGTTGGCGTCATGTGCGTCAAGGATACCCGGCCCCGGACCCTGAATCCGGATCAGATCGAGGGGCTCCGGCGACTGGCCCGGCAGGCGGTGGGACAGCTGGAGTTGCGCCGCGCCGCCGCGGACCAGCGGGCCCAGACCGAGTTCCTGCGGGCCTCCCTCAACAAAGTGGAATCGCTCTTCGAACTCAGCCCGGTTGGACTCGAACTGTGCGAGATGGACGGAACCAAAGTTGCCGTCAACGATGCCTACCTGAAAATTGTGGGACACAGCCGGGAAGAGACCTTCTCGGTGAGCTACTGGGATCTGACACCTAAAGAGTACCAGGCCGCCGAAGGCGCGCTGCTGGAATCGCTTCGTACCACCGGTCGTTACGGCCCCTACGAGAAAGAGTACATCCACAAGGACGGCCACCGGGTCCCGGTGCGCCTCAGCGGGGTCACCTTCACTGAAGCCGACGGGCGCAAGCGGATCTGGTCGGTAATTGAGGACGTCACCGAAGTCCGCAACCGCGAGCGAGCGGTGCGGGAGACCAAGGAGATGCTGGAGTCGCTGATCGCAGCCGCTCCCCTCGCCATCGTCACCTTCACCGGTGACGGTGTGGTCCGCAGCTGGAGCCCGGCCGCTGAGCGGATGTTCGGCTGGAGTCCGGCGGAAGTCATCGGCCGGTTCCTGCCCAACATCCCGGCGGAAGGCCGCGATCAGTTCGAGCAGACCAAGGCCCGACTGGTGGATACCGTGGGTCCGATGGAGTACGAGACGGTCAGGGTCTGCAAGGACGGCAGTCGGATCGACGTGATCGTCTCGTCGGCGGTCATGCGGCAGGACCCCGGCGGTCCCCCAATTCTCTGCGCTATCTATACCGATATCAGCGAGCGGAAGCGCCGCGAGCAGCAGCTCACCCGCACCAATGCCGAGCTGGACGCCCTGGTCAACGCCTCACCCCTGGCCATCTGTACTCTGGATCGTGAGAACCTGGTCCTGTCGTGGAATCGCGCGGCCGAGGCGCTCTTCGGGTGGACCGCCGCCGAGGCGATCGGCCGCCCCCTGGCGACCATTCCGCCGGAGGAAGTCGCCTCGATGAGCCAGGCGACGGCCGAGTTGTTCGCCACCGGCAAGCGCCGCGAATTCGAGGCGGTCCGGCTGCGCAAGGACGGGTCCAGTGTCAACGTGATCGTCTCGGCCGCGGCCCTGCGAAATGCCGCCGGCAGCGTCGAGCGGATGGTGTTGGTCTACACCGATCTGACCGCCCGCCGCCAGGCCGAGGCCAGCGTTCGGGAGAGCGAAGAGCGGTTCCGCACCATGGCAGACCAGGCGCCGGTGTTGATCTGGATGGATGATGTAGAGGGGAACTGCGAGTACCTCAACAAGGGCTGGGTCGATTTCAGCGGTCGATCGCTGGAGGCGTCGCTGGGCCAGGGCTGGCTCGAGGTCCTGCATCCGGAAGATCGTTCAGGCGTCCACCAGACCCTGCGCCGGGCCGTCGCGGAGCGCGAGCCTTTCCACACCGAGTATCGAGCCCTGCGCCACGATGGGCAGTATCGCTGGATCCGGGATCATGGCAGTCCCCGCTATCTCAACAACGGGAGCTTCGCGGGATTCGTGGGCGTAGCCTACGATGTTACCGACTCCCGCCGGGCAGCGGAGCTGGTCGAGCAGGAGCGGTTCTTCCTGGGCGAGAGTATCCGCAATGCTCCGATCGCCATGGCGATGTTCGATACCGACATGCATTACCTCGAGTGCAGCCGGAAGTGGATCAGCGACTACAAACTGGAGGGCGTCCAGGTCATCGGGCGATCGCATTACGAGGTCTTCCCCAAGCTCCCGGCCAAGTGGATCGAGCTCCATCGCCGGGCCCTGGGCGGAGAGGTCCTCTCCGAATCGGAGGACGTGTTCCACCGGACCAATTCGGAGCCGGTCTATCTCCGCTGGGCGATTCATCCCTGGCATCAGGCCGATGGGACCATTGGCGGCATCGTCATGGTCACCGACGTGGTGACCGATCTGGTCCGGGCCCGCCAACAGGCGGTGGAGTCGGCCCGGCTCAAGTCTGAGTTCCTGGCCAGCATGAGCCACGAAATACGGACCCCGATGAACGGCGTCATCGGGATGACCGGTCTGCTGCTGGACACCGAACTCAATGACGAACAGCGGGAGTACGCCGAGACCATCCGGGCGTCGGGCGAGAGTCTCCTCACCATCATCAACGACATCCTCGACTTTTCCAAGATTGAGGCCGGCAGGCTGGAGCTGGAGCAGAGCACATTCGAGCTGGCCCGGGTGGCTCACGAAGTCACCGAACTGCTCCAGCCCCGGGCCCGGGACAAAGGGCTGGAAATGTCGGTCCGGATCGCCCGGGACATCCCCCCGCTGTTCGATGGCGATGCCGGCCGCCTGCGCCAGGTACTGCTCAACCTGATGGGCAACGCGGTGAAGTTCACCGAATCCGGCCACGTGGGCCTGGAGATTCACCGCCAACCGGACGCGGTAGACCAGATCCTGTTCGAGGTTCGGGACACCGGCATCGGCATCCCCCAGGAGAAGCAGCAGCACATTTTCGAGAAGTTCACCCAGGCCGACGCCTCCACCACCCGCCGGTTCGGCGGCACCGGACTGGGACTGGCAATTTCCCAGCAACTGGTCACTCTCATGGGCGGCGACATCGGAGTCACCAGTAAGTCGGGTGAGGGAAGCACCTTCTGGTTCACCCTCCCGTTGACCGCCCACCATGAGCCGGCCCGCAGCAAACTCCCCATGCTGCCATTGGGGACCCGGGTGCTGGTGGTCGATGACGTGGCCATCGTAAGGGAACTCCTGACCGAACTGCTGGGTCACATCGGAGCGATCGTGGATCTTGCCTCCAGCGGTCCGCATGCGCTGGAGATGCTCAAGCGGGCGGCTCGTACCAGACCGTTCGATGTTGTACTGCTCGACCTGGCCCTGCCCGGGATGGACGGCCAAACGGTGGCCCGGGCCATCGCCGCGGATCCGGAAACGGCCGGCACGGCAGTCATCGCCATCACCGGCGCCAACACCAGGCCCCGTGACGCAGAGCTCCGGGCCGCCGGCATCGCATCCTTGCTCCGTAAGCCGATCCTCCCGGAACTGCTGCACCTCGAATTACTGCAGGTTCTCGGCCTGGCCTCGGGAGACCACCCGACCCAGGGAGTGCGGCCCGGCAGCGCGGTGGATGCTCAGCCGGAGAACCGGACGCCGAGCACCCAGGGACTTCGGGTCCTGGTCGTGGATGACAATGCGGTGAATCAGCGGGTAGCCGCCCGGATGCTCCATCGAGCCGGCTGCAAAGTGGATTCGGCATCGGACGGCAGCGAGGCCCTCGAGCTGGTCCGCAAGATCGAGTTCGACCTGGTGCTGATGGACTGCATGATGCCGCACATGGACGGCTAC
>CAZOES010000200.1:0-6734 GCA_964578865.1 uncultured Gemmatimonadaceae bacterium
GGGATCTGGCCGACATCTTTGCCTGGCAGGTCGATTTCAGCCGCGACATCCGCCCGGGAGACCGTTTCCGGGTGCTGGCAGAGCGATTGATCTCCGAAGAAGGCGAAGTACGCTACGGCCGGGTGCTGGCAGGCGATCTCTCGATAGGCGGGCAGGAGTACAACGCCTACCGCTTCACCGCGAGCGACGGCAGCAGCGGATTCTACGATGGCGACGGTCATTCGCTGCGACGGGCCTTCCTGCTCGCACCAGTGTCCTTCCGGCGAATCTCTTCTCGTTACAACCGGGCCCGGCTCCATCCGATTCTGGGGATCGTGCGGAAGCACGAAGGGATGGATTTCGCCGCCGATCCCGGCACTCCGGTGATGGCTGCGGGCGAGGGCGTTATTGCTCGCCGGGAGTGGGCCGGCGGTTATGGCAATCTCATCGAGTTGCGTCACGCCAACGGGATCACCACCCGGTACGGCCATCTCCGCGCCTTTGCCACCGGCATGGTGCAGGGCCATCACGTGAAGCAGGGCGACGTGATCGGCTATGTCGGCTCCACCGGACTCGCGACCGGCCCCCATCTGCACTATGAGTTCCGGGTCAACGGGGTCTCCCGCGATCCCCACACGGCCGATCTCGGTACCGGCGAGCCGGTGCCGCCGGCCCAGATCCGCGATTTCGAGCGGGAGCGCTCCCGGCTCAGCGCATTGCTGCTCTATCCGGAAGGGCCGATCCCGGCCCTTGCCGCGCTTCCCGAGTCGGCTTCCTCCGCAGCCAACTGACCGGGCCCACCGGTCTCCAGTTCCGTGGATCTCTTTCCCGCGATCGACATCCGTGGCGGCCGGGTGGTCCGTCTCGCCCAAGGCGAAGCCGGGCGCGAAACCCGCTACCATGATGATCCCGTAGCACAAGCGGAGCAGTTCATTTCCGCCGGTGCCCGCTGGATCCACGTGGTGGACCTCGACCGCGCGTTCGGCACCGGTGACAATCTCGCCCAGATCCAGGCGATCGCGTCGCGATTGGGAACGCAGGTGCGGATTCAGGTCGGCGGGGGCATCCGCTCGCTGGCCGCGCTCTCTGCCGTGCTCGATCTCGGCGTGACGCGGGCCGTGCTCGGCACGGCGGTGGTGGCCGATCCAGCCCTGGTGCCGCAGGCGGTGAAGCTGGCGGGGAGTGAAAGACTGGTGATCGGTCTTGATGCCAAGGCCGGCAAGCTCGCTATTAGGGGCTGGGTGGAGACCTCGGATCTGCTGGTTACCGATGTCTGCAAACGGATTCTATCGGAAGGCGCCACAACCGTGGTCTATACCGATGTTGCACGCGACGGGATGCTCAGCGGCCCGGATATCGAAGGCGCAAAGCTGCTCGTTTCTCTCGGTGCATCGGTGATCGCCAGCGGCGGGGTCTCGGCTTTGGATGATCTTGTGGCGGTGAAGGCCGCGGGACTCGCCGGCGTCATTGTGGGCCGGGCGATTTATGAGGGGAAGTTCGGGGTGGCTGAGGCGCTCGAAGTGATGACGTCAGCCTGACGCCGAACGCAGTGAGGCGGAAGGATCTTGCCGGTCATACTAGTTGCCTCCCCCTCACTCCGTTCGGGGTCGGAATGACGTTGCAGTTCCTTGCCAAGGATCAATGCGAATTCTTCTGATTGTGCTCGCGGCCATGGCCGCGGCGTGGTTCACTTACTGGCGGCTGGAGCAACTGGGCCGCCGGGCCTGGTTTGCCGCGGCTTGCCGTGCGGTGGCCTGGGCCGCGCTGGGCGTGCTGATTATCGATCTCAGCTGCGCCACCAAGCCCGGGGTTGGAGTTCGTCCGCTGGTGCTGCTCGATGGCAGTCTTTCGATGGGCGCCAGCGGCGCCAGGTGGAAGGAAGCGCTCGACTCCGCTCGGGCTTGGGGCGAGGTGCGGCTCTTCGGTGACGGTCACACCCGTAGCGATTCGCTGCCAGCGATGGGGCGCTCCCAGCTGGCTCCGGCGATCGCGGCCGCGGCAGCCAGTGACCGTCGGGTAATCGTGGTGACCGACGGCGAGCTGGATGACCCGGGGGATCTGGCGCCTGAGGCGCTGGCTCGCGCCGGGGTCCGACTATTCCCTCGAACACCGACGCCCGATCTGGCCATCCAGCGTTTGCGTGGGCCCGACCGGGTCACCGCCGGCGACACCATTCGGCTGGAGGCCGAGGTCCGCTCCTTCGGCAGCAATGCCGACAGCGCCCGAGTGGAGGTTCGGCTGGACCGGCGGGTGCTGGCTCGTCGGGCGCTCCGGCTGGGGGGCGACGGCGCAGGGACGGTATCACTCGGTTTCAGCAGCAGCGGACTCTCGGGTGACGTTCTCTTCAACGTGAGCCTGACGGGCGCCGGCGATGCCGAGCCGCGGGATGATTCACGGTTGTGGCGGGTGCGGGTGACTCCGACGCCCGGAGTCGTGGTGCTGGCCAGTCCTCCCGATTGGGATGCCCGCTTTCTCTTCCGCACTCTCCGCGAAGTGGCTCAACTTCCGGTCCGGGGCTACGCCCGCTATGAGCAGGGCGGCTGGCGATCCCTGGAGACGCTGGCACCCGCGACCCGCGACGAAGTCGCCCAGACCGTTCGCCGGGCCGATCTGCTGGTGCTCAAGGGCGCTGTACCGGACTTTGCACGGGAGAGCCGGGCCCGGAGCCGGTGGCTCTGGCCCAGCGGCGAAGGCGGCGAGACCGTGATTCCGGGTGAGTGGTACGTCTCGGCACCGGCTGCATCGCCGGTGGCGAGTTCGTTCGTCGGTCTGCCGGTCGATTCCTTCCCGCCTCTCCTGGAAATCACTCCGATCGAGCCGGCGGCCGGCGAGTGGGTCGGTATCAACGCGCAGCTGGGTCGCCGCGGGGCGGACCGGCCGATTTTCGCGGGCACCTCGACCGGTGGGGCTCGACGCGTCACCACGGCGGCCGAGGGTCTCTGGCGCTGGTCCTTCCGGGGAGGATCGAGCGAGCAGGCCTACCGGGCGCTGATCGCCTCGACGCTGTCATGGCTGCTCGGAGCGGTGGATTCGACCTCGGGAAGTGCCCGACCGGTTCGGCCGGTGGTTTCCAACGGCCGGCCGGTCGTGTTCGAGTGGACCGGCTCCGGGCCGCCGGCCCCGTTGGGAATCCGGCTGGAGAGCGCGGGGCAGGCCACGCGGGATACCCTTCGATTCGACGGCAGCGGCCGCGCCGAGCTGTGGCTGTCTGCCGGGCCGGCGCGCTATTCGCTCGACGGCGGGGGTGCTGGACTCGTTGCCGTCGACACCTGGTCAGAGGAGTGGCTGCCTCGGCCGGTGGTGGTCGCGCCGAGCGAGGCTCCGGAGATTTCTACCGGCGGTTTCACCAGCAGCCGGCGCTGGGTCTGGCTGTTCGGTCTTGCAGTCTTCGGCCTGTTGGGCGAATGGATCGTCCGGCGCCAACTTGGATTGAGATAGTGGGGATCTGACTCGGGCTCAAGTACACCTCATCCCGACGCCGAACGCAGTGAGGAGGAGGGACCTGCTTAATGAAATTAGGTCCCGGGGTCGCTAAGCGACCTCAGGATGAGGTGTGTTCTTTATCAGCCCGCCCTTAGATTCCCCGCCATGACAGGACGTATCGGAGAAGCCCCGAAACTCAGCCTCTGGCAACGGGTCAAGCGCATCGCGCTGACCGATGTCGGCGCCATGGTCCGAGGCATGAACGCCGCGGATCTCGAGGCCCTCGAACGCACTCTCATCGAAGCCGATTTCGGAGTTCAGGCGACTATCGATCTGGTGCACACGGTCGAAGATGAAGTTCGTCGCGGCCGCCTCAAGACCGAAGAGGACCTCAAACGAGCGGTCCAGGCCCGGCTCACCGCCATTCTCGAAGTCCCCAATTCCAATCCCGGTTCGATCGCCAAGGCCACCGACGGCGGGGCGACGGTGGTTGTCTTTGTCGGAGTAAACGGTGTAGGTAAGACCACGTCCGTAGCCAAGCTCGCCCAACGGCTGGTTGCGGAAGGCCGGAAGCCGCTGCTGGCCGCGGCCGATACCTATCGGGCCGGTGCCGTGGCCCAGTTGGCCACCTGGGCCGATCGGCTCAACCTTCCCTCAGTACTTGGCGCCTCAGGTGGCGACCCCGCGGCAGTCGCCTTCGATGCGTTGGATGCGGCCGGCCATCGTGGGGCCGACACTGTGCTGGTGGATACCGCGGGCCGACTGCACACCCAGGAAGGACTGATGGAGGAGCTCAAGAAGGTGGTGCGGGTCATCGCCCGGAAACGTCCGGGCGCCCCGCACGAGACGCTGCTGGTGCTGGACGGCACCGTGGGCCAGAACGCGATTCAGCAGGGCAAGCTCTTCGTCCAGGCGGTACAGCCTACCGGCATCATCGTCACCAAACTGGATGGCACTGCCAGAGGCGGCGCCGTTGTGGCGCTTCGGAAAGAGCTGGGCGTGCCGATCCGGTTCCTGGGCCTGGGTGAGAGCGTGGAGGATCTGGAGCCCTTCGAACCGGCTGGATTCGCGGCCCGGCTTCTTGAATAGGGCGATGTGTCGTCCCGAGGGCGGAACGCCCGAGGGATCTCAAACCGCGTGCAACACCGATGTTGAGATCCCTCGCTTCGCTCGGGACGACACCTTCTCGACCAAGAACAACTAAGTGCCCGTTCTGCGCCCCGACACCCCGGTCAAATTCCTCAAAGGCATCGGTGAAAAACGGGCCGAGTCCTTCGCCCGGTTGGGCGTCCGCACGGCCCAGGATCTTCTCTGGCATGTCCCCTTCAGATATCTCGATGCATCGACCGTGACACCGCTCGCCCGGGCCAAGGTGGGGGAGGAAGTCGCCTGTGTCGGTGAGGTGATTGCCAAGCGGCTGATGCCGACCCGGAGCGGTCTTCGGATCTTCACCGCTGTGCTGCGGGACGAGAGTGGGATGCTGGAGTGTGCCTGGCCGGGGCAGGGGTTTCTCGACCGGAGCATCCAGGTGGGTCAGACCCTGCTGGTGATGGGGACGGTGAAGTTCTACCATGGCCGTCAGCTCAATCCCCGCGAGTACATCATTCTGGCCGATTCGAAGAGCGAAGCAGGAGCCAACCCGCCGGGAAGAGTGCTGCCGGTCTATCGGGCCACTGAGGGACTCTCCCACAAGCAGATCCGGTTTCTGATCGACAAGCACCTCGATCAGATGATTGCCTTCTCCCGCGATCCGCTCCCCGGCCTGCTTCCCGCCAGCCTCAAGCTCATGCCGTTGCCCGACGCGCTGCGGGTAGTCCACCGGCCAGCCAGCGTGGAACAAGCCGAGGCCGGCCGGAGACGATTGGCGTTCGACGAACTGCTCGACCTCCAGCTGATGCTGGCGCGGGCCCGCCTGCTGGCCAAACGGCCCAGGGGCGGCGTGCCTTTCACCCTGCAGCACACCTTCACCCGGCAGCTGGCCAAATCGCTGCCCTGGCCGCTCACTGCCGATCAGAAGAAGGCGATCAGGGAAATCACCGGAGACATGATCGCCTCCGAGCGGATGCACCGACTGCTGATGGGCGATGTGGGTACCGGTAAGACGGTGGTGGCGCTCTTTGCGATGCTGCTGGCGATCGAGAACGACCATCAGGCGGCCCTGATGGCCCCGACCGAGCTGCTGGCGGAACAGCATTTCGCCACGCTTACCCGGCTGCTGGAACCGCTGGAGATCCGCCCCGAACTGTTAGTCGGCCGGCTGACCACCGCGGAGAAGGCCAGTCGCCGCAAGAAGCTGGCTTCCGGGCGGGCTCGGCTGGTGGTGGGAACTCATGCCTTGCTGGAGGACACCGTCGCGTTCCAGCGACTGGGTCTGGTAGTGATCGATGAGCAGCACCGCTTCGGGGTGGATCAGCGGGCCCGGCTGATCGGCAAAGGCGACTCGACCGATGTGCTGCTCCTCTCGGCAACTCCGATTCCCCGCTCGCTGGCACTGACCCGGTTTGGCGACCTCGACATGTCCACTCTCAAGGCCCGTCCGCCGGGCCGTGGGACCATCCGGACGGGAGTAAGGCTCGAAAGCCAGCGGGCCCGGGCGCTCGAGTTTGTGCGGGAACAGTGTGGTGCCGGCCGCCAGGCCTACATCGTCCTCCCGGTAATCGACGAATCAGAGAAGATCGATCTGCGGGCCGCTTCCACCATGGCCGAGCGGCTGCAGGCGATGTGGCCCGACTTGTCAGTGGGACTGGTCCACGGCCGGCTCAAGAGCGACGAACGAGACGAGCGGATGCGGCGGTTCCGGGCCGGCGAGATTTCGGTGCTGGTGGCGACCACGGTGATCGAGGTCGGGATCGACGTTCCCAACGCTACCGTGATGCTGATCGAGCATCCGGAGCGATTCGGGCTGGCCCAGCTGCATCAGTTGCGGGGACGAATCGGCCGGGGCGGGGAGGAGAGCTACTGCATCTTGATGGCGGGCGAGTACCTGCCACCGCGCCTGAAGGCCTTCGCTGCCACCAACGACGGGTTCAAGATCGCCGAGCTGGATCTGATGGAACGGAACAAGGGAGACTTGATTGGCGAGCGCCAGTCGGGGGGGGAGGATCTGAAGCTGGCCCGCTTCCCGGATGACAAAGACCTGCTGGGAGTCACCCGAAGCGCAGCGATGGAGATTCTGGAGCAGGACCCGATGCTGGTTCGGCCGAGGCACCTGGCACTCAAGGAGCGGGCCCTGACCCGGTATCCCAGAGCCATGGAATTGTTCCGGACTGGATAGAGTGGGCTAGTGGGCGGGCTAGCGGGTTGGTTGGGTTGGTGGGCTGGTGGGCTAGGAA
>CAZOES010000201.1:0-976 GCA_964578865.1 uncultured Gemmatimonadaceae bacterium
GCAGCGCGCTGCACCTGGGAGTGATGAATTTCGCGTTCATGGGCGGCTCGATGGGCTCGGTGGTCGGTGAGAAAATTGCCCGACTTGCCCGCCGCTCGGCCGAAAAGCGGGTTCCTCTGGTGATCGTCTGCACTTCCGGCGGCGCCCGCATGCAAGAAGGGGTCTTCTCCCTTATGCAGATGGCCAAGACCTCCGCCGCCATCGCCCAGCTCCATCAGCTCTCCGTTCCCTACGTTTCCATCCTGACCAATCCGACCACTGGCGGTGTCTCAGCCTCCTTCGCCATGCAGGGCGATGTGATTCTGGCTGAGCCGGGCGCGGTGATCGGCTTCGCCGGTCAGCGGGTGATCAAGCAGACCATCGGGCAGGACCTGCCCGAAGGCTTCCAGACCGCCGAGTTTCTGCTGGAGAAGGGCCAGATCGATGAAGTGGTGCCGCGGGGTTCGCTGCGGGAGACCACCGCGCGGCTGCTGAGGCATATGCGTGGTCAGCGGCTGGCGGACGAGGCGTCCGAGTAATCCTCCTTCAGCGTGGTCCGAACACAACGCCCCGTCGGATTCCGACGGGGCGTTTCAACGTTGGAGGTCCGCGCATTTCCGCCTGACACGGGCCTTACTTGACCCCGAATCGCTGACAGGTATTCTCTCTTGAGGGCTCCCCCGCGCTTCCCCTCTCCTGACGAGCTTCCGTGGCCATCCTGACCGGACCTCGACCCGTGCCGGGTCTGTTTGCGACTCGCGTCTTGACCCTGCTCCTCGCCCTCGGTGCCGCCGGGTGCAGCGATGATTCGGTCGGTCCGGGAGGCTCTTCGGCCGGCCTGTCGGTCCGGGTCGCGTCGGTCGCCGCTCCGACCTACAGCTTCAGCCCGGACAGCGTGGCGATCATCGGCTGCGATGTGTCCCTCAGGGCCCAGGCTGAAGGGTTCGGGATCGAGTGGCAGTCGGCGATGTTCCGCTGGTATCTCGACTCGGCGCGC
>CAZOES010000201.1:986-6715 GCA_964578865.1 uncultured Gemmatimonadaceae bacterium
CCTTGGCGGCGCGCACCCAGCCCTTCGATAGCGTCGAGGTCGACGCCGGGACCATCCAGCAGTCCTGGGGCGGCGCCAACCTCACCGCGGGTGGGGCCGCGAACGCCGACTGGAAGTTCCAGGCGACGATACCATTCACCCTCTCGTTGCAATACCGGTTCGCCGATGCCCAGGGGAACGGCGGAATCACCAGGCCAGTCGCATTCTCCTGCCGTCCACCGATTGCCGCCAATTCCGCCCCGCCCAGCGTCACCAATGTGCAGGTGCTCCCGGCCAACGAGGTCGAGCCGGGCGATACCATCACGGTCAGGTATGCCGTTTCCTCCGGGGCGGGGCTCTGGCAGACGGTGGTGGGGACCACCGGTGCCTGCGATACGCTCATCTTCGTGCCGGGGCGCCTTTCGCTGGGCGGGACTCGCGACGTCCACCTGGTGCTCCCCCATGGATGTGTCAGCGGGCAGCAGCTGCAGGTGGTGGTCCAATCGCTGGACGCGGCGGTGCGGATCGCGACGGGGTACTCGGGGCTGATTCCGGTGCAGGATCGCACCCCGCCGTCGTTGGATCTCACCATATACCACCCCGACGATGGATCCACCGACCGGCGCCTCGAGGGTAACTACTTTGGGCTCGACAGCATCCTTGCCGTGCCCTTCCCGCTCGACAACGGGGTGGTACGGAGCCTCCATTGGAGCCTCGAGCCCGGTGGGTTCCAGGACTCCGTGAGCCTGGTGGGCCTGACCGGGCCGGTGGTGCCTCTCGTGCTCCCGAGCGGCCTCAATGGGTCCTACCAGCTGAGCCTCTTTGTGCGGGATGGTGCCGGCAACGCCAGTTCGCCGATCACCTCGGCGCCGGGGGCCTTCACGATCCGTCCGACCGTCGCACGCCCCACGGTGGCCCAGACGATCGTCGGTGATGCCCGGGATGCCGTCATTGACGAGCCCCGGGGCAAGGTCTACATGCTCCTGGGCAATCGAAAGGAACTGGTGGTCCTGTCGTTGTCGACCCTGGCGATCGAGCGCACTCTCTCACTCTCCTCGGTAACCACCGGGCTCGACCTGAGCGAGGGAGGGGATTCCCTGCTGCTGGCGATGACCGGCAGCACCGCGACCAGGCCGCACGGGGCCCTTGGGGTAATTGACCTCCGACAGTCGAGTCTCCATCTGGTGGAGAACCCGCTCTTCGACGGGGTCGACGGCGGGGACTGGAAGGCAATCGCCGCGGTCGGCGGCCAATTGTTCATGAACCGCACTGACGGCAGCGCGTCTACGGTCCAGGTGGACCTGCACACCGGCGTCGAACGGTTTCGCCAAGACCTCATGTCCTACGCCATGGTCCGCTCCTTGGACCGCAAGGTCGTCGCGCTGGGACGACTCTGGGGCACCGGCGCCGCCGTCGCGGCCTATGACCCGGTCCTGGACGTGGTGAGCTCCCCGGTGGTGGTGACTCCCGGCAATTTTCTCTCGGTCGACCGGACCGGGGACCATATTGCCGTGCAGCTGAATGTCTTCAACAAGAACCTGCAGCTGATCCGCACCATTCCCCACAACTTCGGCATCGGAGTGCCGGTCAGCATCCTGTCGGCAGACGGGAGCTACCTGCACTACCTGTACGCCGGATACGTCATTCGAGCTGGTGTTGGGGATGGACGCTCGGTCGACCGGGTGCCGTTTCCGTACCGCTCGGATTTCTTCCGGGTCTCGACCTCAGGCAACTACCTGCTCAGTATCCATGGATTCGGCTGGCCCCAGTCCACCGTGGTCGTAATCGACCTGCGGTAGCGTGCCGATGCCGGCGGGCCTACGGGGTCCCTGGCGGGCTGAGGGGCAGGAGGTAGTGGATGGGGTGGGCGTAGAACTCCGGTTCGAAGACCGCCCCCTCCGCATCGGCCATGAAGGCACGCCGAAGGGGATCCGGCAGGCGGCGATCGATCTCCTGTGCGATCCGCCGGGCGTCCTCCACCCGACCCTTGAGTTTACCCTGGGCCACCTCCATGCAGGCCTCAAACAGGACCCACCAGAGCGACCCGTCTTCCTCGTGTTCAACGATATCGATGGGAAAGAGGTGGCAGATCAGGGGGCGGGCCTGGTAGTGCAGGCAACCCTGGTCTGAGCCGCCGTAGAAGGGGCAACGGCAACCCTGGCGATTCATCCGGGTTGCGGACCCCTTGCCGAAGAGGCGAATACCGTCGCTTCTCGCCTGATTCTGCTCGTGAGGAGTGAGATAGACCACACTGCGCTCGCAGCGTTCACACTGGGGGCACTGAGTGTACCCGGTGGTGAACTCGACGAAGCCTGGGATGGTCTCGAGCTCTTTCACGAACGGATCGGGCAGGGCGGCGTAGCGGGACATGGGTGGGCGAGATAGTTTGGCGTCGAGATCTCTCAAGGCTATGTCGTCCCGAGCGTAGCGAGGGATCTCAAACTGTGGATGTCTGGGAAGCTGGTACGATTTGAGGTCCTTCGCTTCGCTCAGGACGACACGGCTTTCACTCTCAACTTAGCAAGTTTCTTGTCCCTCTCCTACCAGCAAGCCCTGGATTTTCTCTATCCCAGGGTCACCACCATCAAGTTCGGGCTGGAGACCACCCGGGCCCTCCTGGCCGAGCTGGGCGATCCACAGCGGGTCTACCCGACCATTCATATCGGCGGAACCAACGGCAAAGGGAGCACCTCCACCCTGGTGGCCCGGGCATTGGAAGCAGCCGGCTTCAAGGTGGGGCTGTATACCTCGCCGCACCTGGTGTCCTTCCGCGAGCGCATCACGGTAAACGGCAGTCTGATTTCCGAAGCCGCAGTGGCGACCTGGACCAACCGGTTGCTGCCTCAGATTCAGGAACTGCACGCCACATTCTTCGAGGTTACCACCGCGATTGCCCTGGCGGACTTTGCCGCGCGAGGGGTCGACATAGCAGTTGTGGAAGTGGGCCTGGGAGGCCGGCTGGACAGCACCAATGTTCTGGAACCGCTGGTCAGCGCGGTAACCAAGATCGAAAAAGACCACATGAAGTACCTGGGCGAGACTCTCGAGCTGATCGCCCGGGAGAAGGCAGGAATCGCCAAGCCGGGAGTGCCGTTCGTGATCGGGGAGAGTCGTCCGCGGTTGATCGAGGTGCTGCGGCAAGCAGCCAGGCGGCCGGGCGGTCAGGAGGAGAGTGGATCGGGCCAGCCTGCAACTCCTGCCGACGTCCGAGTACTGCCCGCGGAATACCTCTGGACTGGGCCGCTCTCGCTTCAGGGTCCGCATCAGCGACGGAATGCCGGCGTAGCGCATGCAATCCTGATGGCCCTGCCGGCGGGCTATCGCCCCGATCGATCCGCCATCGAACAAGGATTCGGGTCGGCCCGGGTGCCGGGGCGTTTCGACCGGCGCGGGAAATGGCTGTTTGATGTGGCCCACAATCCGGATGGGATGAGGGCGCTGGTCGCCGCAATTGAGGCGGCCAACCCGCCGAGGCCGATTCACGCGCTGGTTTCGATTCTGGGAGACAAAGCCTGGCCCGAGATGCTGGTGAAACTCGACTCGGTGATCGACCGGGGCATTTGCACGATAGCCCCGACCGCTGCAGGAAGGCGGTGGGATCTCAAATGGCTCAAGCGCTGGCTGCGGGAAACCAACCGGCCGCCGCCGCACGGGGTGTGGAGCCTGATGCCGGAGTTTCCCGCAGCGCTGCGAGAGGCGGAAAAGGGCGCCGGGACGGTGCTGGTGACGGGGTCGTTTCATACCGTCGGCGACGTCATGGCAGCTATTGGCATGGAACCCTGAGACTGTACCGAGTACCGAGTACCGAGCTCGTAGAACTTGCTCCCAACTCGGTACTCGGTACTTCGGTACTCACACTTTGTATCCCGCCGGGCCCCGACTATTTTAGCCCCATGTCAACCCAGCCCCTGCCGGGCTTTCGGGACTTCTATCCTGCCGATTTCGCCTTCCGGGCCCACATCTTCGAGCGCTGGCGTGAGGTGGCGCGGCGATACGGATTCGAGGAGTACGATGGTCCGCCGCTGGAGCCGCTGGAGTTGTACACCGCCAAGAGCGGCGATGAGATCGTGGGGCAGCTCTACAACTTCAAGGACAAGGGCGATCGGGACATCTCGCTGAGACCGGAGATGACCCCGACGGTGGCGCGGATGGTCGCCGCGCGGGCCGGCGGGATGAAGAAGCCGATTCGCTGGTTTTCCATCGCCCAGTTCTTCCGCTATGAGCGGCAGCAGCGGGGCCGCTTGCGGGAGTTCTACCAGCTCAACTGCGACATCTTCGGTGAGACCGGCGAGTTAGCCGACGCGGAGCTGGTAGCGCTGGCGGTCGACATGATGCGCTCTTTCGCACTCAAGGACACCGACTTCCGGGTCCGGATCTCCGATCGCCGACTGCTGAATGCGGTGCTGACCCAGCTTGGTATTGGGGAACTGCAGTGGTCCAGTGCCTATGCGGTGCTGGACAAGATGGGTCGCAAAGGCGTCGATCCCATGGCCCTGCTGAAAGAGCATGGGCTGGACGCCGTGGAGCTGGTTCAGCTGGGGAGCTTGAGCCGCGAGACGGTCGCCCAGCGATTCCCCGAGGCCTGGAAGGGGAGCCCGCTGGCGAAGACGCTGGCCGCGCTCGATCAGATGGGGTTGAGCGGCTACGTCGATCTGGACCTGACCATCGTCCGGGGACTGGCTTACTACACCGGAACGGTCTTCGAAATCTTCGATGCGGGTCGCTCGCTGCGGGCGATCGCCGGGGGTGGCCGGTACGATGGGCTGCTGAACCTGCTGGGTGGGGTCGATCTGCCGGCCGTCGGATTTGCGATCGGCGACGTGGTGCTGGGCGAACTGCTCAAAGACCGCGGGCTCGCGCCGCCTGTTCCGGCCAGCATCGATGCGTTTGTGGCGGGAGTGACCGAAGCGGATCTGCCCTTCGTGCTCAAGACCGCGCATCGGCTGCGTGAGGCCGGCGTACGGGTGGAGTATTCGCTCAAGGCCGAGAACCTCGGCAAACAGCTCAAACTGGCGGACGCCCGAGAAGCGGCCTTTGCGGTTGTCATCGGCCCGGACGACCGGGCCAAGGGTGAAGTCCAGCTCAAGAGTTTGCGGCAGAAGACCCAGCAGAGTGTGAAACAGCAGGATCTGGTGACGACGGTTCGGAACCAGCTAACGGCTAACGGCTAATGGCTCATGGCTGAAGAAAAGAAACTCACCCCACGCGCCCAGGATTTCAGCGCCTGGTACAACGAAGTGATCATGCGGGCCCAGATGGCGGACTACAGTCCGGTGCGGGGCTGCATGGTCATTCGTCCCAACGGCTACGCCATCTGGGAGCTGATGACTCGTGGGCTGGATGACATGTTCAAGGAGCATGGAGTCCAGAACGCCTATTTCCCGCTGCTGATTCCCCAGAGCTTCCTGTCCAAGGAGGCCGAGCACGTCGAAGGGTTCGCCCCGGAGCTGGCGGTGGTCACCCATGGCGGCGGCAAGGAGCTCGAGGAGCCCCTCGTCATTCGGCCCACCTCGGAGACCATCATCTACTCCATGTACGCCAAGTGGATTCAGAGCTACCGCGATCTGCCGGTGCTGATGAACCAGTGGTGCAACGTGGTGCGCTGGGAGATGCGCACCCGCCTGTTCCTGCGCACCACCGAGTTCCTCTGGCAGGAAGGGCACACCTGCCACGAGACGGCTGAAGAAGCGGAAGCCGAGACGCTGAAGATGCTCGAGGTCTACCGGGTGTTCGCCGAGGAATGGTTGGCG
>CAZOES010000202.1:0-6669 GCA_964578865.1 uncultured Gemmatimonadaceae bacterium
CGCAAACTCCCCGCCCCTACCGCACTCAAGCGCCTTCTTCCACTGGTACGGCCCTACCGCTGGCAGCTCGCGGCCGCCAGCGTATCGCTGGTTATCAGCGCAGGCCTGGGCCTCTCGCTTCCAATGGCCATGGGATGGCTGCTGGACACGGCCTTCGCAAAGGGTGGTCGCGCCAACCTCGACCGCATCGCCGCGTGGCTGATGATCGTGGTCCTGGCGCAAGCCTGTCTCAACTATGCGCAAGCCTATCTGCTGGCTGCGACCGGCGAACGGGCGGTGGCGGGACTTCGGCGGGGACTCTTCGGCAAACTGCTGGAACAGCCGCCCGGATTCTTCGCCGACCGGCGCACTGGAGAACTCACCAGCCGGCTGACCACCGATATCGGGCAGCTGCAAGGGACCGTCAGTCATCAGATCGCGGAATTTTCACGGCAGGTGCTCTCGCTGGTCGGCGCGGTGATTCTATTGTTCTACACTCAGCCCCGTCTCACCCTGACCGCGCTGGCGGTTGTCCCTGTTGCAGTCCTCACCGCGGTCGTACTGGGACGCCGCCTTCGCAAGATGTCGACCGGCGTGCAGGACAAGGTGGCCGAGTCCACCGCGGTGGCGGAGGAAGCGTTCAGCCAGATCAGGACGGTCCAGAGTTTTGTGCAGGAGGATGCCGAACGGGCCCGGTTCGCCGACAAGATCACCGCGGTGGTCGATGCATCGCTGGTGCGAGCCCGAGTCCGGGGAATCTTCTTCGGTTCCCTCACCTTCGCGGTCTTCACCGCAGCCGTCATCGTGCTGTGGCAGGGTGGTGTGCTGGTCACCGAAGGAAAACTGACGGCCGGGAAGCTCTTCACCTTTCTGATCTACACCCTCACCATCGCCGGCTCGGTGGGCTCGCTGGCCCAGTTTTTCAGTAGTTACCAGGAATCGGTCGGCGCGGCCGAACGGGTATTCGAGTACCTCGAACGGACCAGTCCAATCACCGACCCCCCCGTCCCTGTTGAGCTGGCTAGGCCGGTTCAAGGCCGGATCGCCTTTGAGCAGGTCTCATTCCGCTACGGCACTGACCCGGCTTCTCCGTTGGTTCTCGAGGGGATCGACCTGCGGCTGGAGCCAGGCGAGATCGTGGCTCTGGTAGGCCCTTCCGGCGCAGGAAAGACCACCCTGGTGTCGCTGCTGCCGCGATTCTGGGACGTTACCCATGGCCAGATCCGGCTCGATGGCCGGGACATCCGCTCCCTCCGGCTGGCCGACCTCCGCCGGGTCATCGGGCTGGTACCGCAGGAGCCGGCTCTGTTCAGCGGCACCATCCGGGAGAACATCGCCTATGCCCGCCCCGAGGCCTCAACGGCTCAGATCGAAGCGGCGGCCAAAGCAGCCCATGCAGCGGAGTTCATCGACCGGCTTCCCGACCTTTACGACACGATTGTGGGAGAACGAGGGGTGAAGCTGTCGGGTGGCCAGCGGCAACGGATTGCCATTGCCCGGGCCATCCTGAAGGATCCCCGGGTTCTGATCCTGGACGAGGCCACCAGCAGTCTGGACACCGAGAGCGAGCGGCTGATCGAGGATGCGCTGGAGCAACTGCTGGTGGGACGCACCACCCTGATCATCGCCCACCGGCTCTCTACCGTTCGCCGGGCCGACCGGCTGGTGGTGTTGAACCATGGCAGGATTGTGGAGATTGGCCGCCACGCCGAGCTGCTGGCGATGGGGGGGCTGTATGCCCGCCTCTATCAGCAGCAATTCCGGGAGGATGACTCGGCGACTGCCTAGTTGAGTGCCCCCATCCCGGCAAAACAAACGCCCCCGTCGTTCGACGGGGGCGTTTGACTATACGAACTACCGGTCGATCAGTTGTTCCGGGTCAGGACGATCTTGAGGACGCCCGGTGCGGCCCCGGCGAAGAGATTGGCGAACAGAATGGTATCGCCAGTCGGCAGGGTGCAGGTCGCCTGTTCTGGATTGGCGCCCGTCGCACCGGCGAAGCAGTTACGGAAGTTACTGCCGTCGGCCAACCCGAACAGGATGTCGATGTCCGCCGTGTTGGACCACTGCATGTTCACGGTGACTGAGGTGGACGCCGGAACGGTGATCTTATAGAACTTGTTGCCCACACCACCCGAGACTGAGTTGTCGCCGATAAAGGCGCCACCGTCAAGGACGGTGATGCTCTGACCGACCGCGGGCAGCGCGATGGTCGGCGCCGTCGCGATGGCGTCGGTCCCGGTCCTGGCTGGCGGCGGGGTGAGCGAGGCCACAGTCGGCAGCGTCAGGGACACGGAGGTGAGGGTGGTGAACACCACGCCGGTCACAGTGAGCGGCCCACCACCTGCGCGAGCAGGAGCGAACCTGATCTGGGTGCTGTCAGCCGACCGGGAGAGGATCAACGGGGCGAATGCACCCTGGGCGATTGTCGCCGTGGGCCGGAAGCGCATGTTGGCCGGCGCCGTGAGGACCACGGTGTCGTTGACCGACGGGGTCGCGGTCGAAAGGGTTGCGGGGAAGTTCGTCACCACAGGGGTCTTCACGGTGTCCGGACTGAACAGCGCGAAAGGACCGAAGGTCGGGGCGCCCTTGATCCGCATCCCCCCGACCCGGGCACTCGAATTGGCATTCGGGCCGATCAACACTCGCAGCTGAGTGCTGTCGGTCGAGACTCCGAGCCGGGCGAAAGGTGCCCCGCCGAAGGACGCCGTATCAGACCCGCTGATGAAACGGTAGCCGGTCGGGGCGGTAATGACGATCGTGTCGCCGATGGCAGCGTTAGTCTTGCTGATTGTCAGCAGATTCGACGGCGTTACCAGGTTCACCGACGAGAGTGCGGCCAGAGTTACGGCAGTGGGTGCGTACGCCAGAATCGTGTTGGAGACCGAGACCGGACCATTGAGTCCGCCCGGGACCACTGCTCTGATCGTGGTGCTATCGGCTGAGATACTGACCTTCTGAAGCGCGACCGTGCCTACGGTGGCGACTGATGCCGGGGTCAGCTTATACGGCGCCGGGACCGTCATAGTGATCGTGTCGCCCACCAGGGGTGCCGCATTGGAGAGCGTGCCCACCGCCAGGTTGGTGGGAACGATCCGCACCGGGACGGTAACGGTCTCGCCGCCGGCGGTTACCTGGAAGCTGCTGACGCCGGTATTGACGTTGGCAGTGACCGCGTAGCGGGTAGACACTACGTTCTTGGGCGGAACCAGGTTGCCCTTGTCGTCGTACACCGGCTGGTAGGTCAGATCCTTCGCGACCGTGATTCCGGCTCCAACCGAGGCGGGGTCGCCGAAGTTCACCACCACCGAGTTGCCCTGCTTATCGACGGCGGTAATTACCACAAACTTGGTTGTGCCCTCGTTGACGAAGATCGCGCCCGGGTCGACCTGCAGGTGGTCGAATCCTCCACGAAGATCGCCGGTGGGATCCCCGGAGCAGGACATCAGTCCGGCGAGGACGACGAACGAAAGGGAACGTTGCACCATGTGTCTGATCATCATGAGCCTCACACGAGTTGCCTGCGTCAAGTCATCCCGGCCTAAGGCTGGGGACGGTTCAGGATCCTGCTGGAAATCTCGAAAATCGACTGCCGCTAATTATTCGGGCTTTCTACACCGCGATTGACATCACTCTGGAACAGATCGACGCCCAGCCAGCGACTGATGTCCTGCAGCGCGGAGCCACCCAGCAAATCGACATATCCCGCAATTCCGTTTTCCTTCAAGTCGTTGGACTTCACCAACTGATAATTTCCGAAGCCGGACCGGTCGGCGAAGATGTAATACAGCTCTTTGCCCCGGGAGAAACGCCACACCTGGTACGGCGGTGCTTGTCCCAGCGAGGTCCGCCGGTCGAGCACGTCGTTGGGTTCACCGTACTTGACCCGGATCCGGCCTCGATCGGTCTTCCAGCCGGGCCGGACGGTGCGGCCCTTCTCGGCGTAGTCCCGGTTGGCGATCTCGATCTGGCGGTAGAACAGCTCCCGGGATTCGTTGCGATCGGTCCCGGGCGACGGATCCCGTTGCTGCCAGAACCTGGTCATGAACTGCCGCTTGGCCGCCAGCGAGAGCCCCGATTTCCAGACCGCCAGCGAGTCGGCCCGAGTGAGGTAGATCAGCGGCTCTTCGGCTTCATTCAGCTGGTCCTCGTTCATCTGCCCGAAGTAGCCTTCGTCGGTCACTTTCGCGGCGGCCAGACGCTGGCCTTCCTTCTCCAACGCTTCCTGGAAGTCGCCCATTACGAACGGTTCGGACCGGGTCTCTTTCTTCCCCCCGATATTGAGATTCACGTTCAGCGTGTAGCTGCCGGACGGGAGCCCCGCGAGGTTCAGCTGCCCTTTGAGTACCGAGCCGCCGGCCGAGACCCGCACCGTGGTCGGCTTGCTTTGTACCAGCGGATGACCGCTGCTGTCGGTGACGTCGACCGCCATGGTCCCGGAGTCGCCGTCAGCCGCGTACGCTTCCAGCAGGTAGTACGCCTTGGACCGCACCGGGGTCAGTCGCAGCTGAGTCACCGACGTCACCAGGGTGTTGCCCCAGCGTCGCTCGCCTCGGCGAGGCATGGTGTCGGCGCCGGTGGCCAGACGCATTTCCGGCGAAAGCACCAGATCGGAGGCTCCCGGCGACTGACTCCAGGCAACCAGCTCGCTCGTGGCCCGGTAAGTCTTGCCCGAGACCGAGTCGGTTACCGCGGCTTCGATGCGGTAGCGGCCCGGGGCCAGGGAGAAATCCAGCGTCTCCATGGCCACTGCGCCCGGCACCCGCATGTCGGCCCGGAGTTTTCCAGGCCATGACGCATCGTTGAGTCGGGTCCCTGCCGAATCGAAAATCGAAACCACTACTCCGTAACGGAGTTCATTACCGCTGCCCGCGGCCGGGGCATCCAGCAATGAATAGGGCACTTCCACAAAGGCCGTGACCAGGGTCTGCTTGCTCTCCGAGCGAAAGAACCGAAACGCTCTGATGCTGATCGACTGATCCGGCTGACTGCTTCCCCACGCCGGGGCGGCCATCAGGATGGCCCCGGCCATAAACATCCACCGTCGCATTTGGTTCCTTGCTGCTGTTCCGTTCGCCGAACTGGCCGTTCGCCTTTAGCCGTTAGCCGTTAGCTGGTTCACTGGAGTTGTCCGGTGACAGCTAAGGGCTAATGGCTAAGGGCTAATGGCTAACGGCTTGTTACCAGCCCAGGCCGAGGCTCACGAAGTGAGTCGCTCCCAGGATACCCATGTACTTGTAGGCGTAGTCGACGCTGATGTTGAAGTTGCCGGTGCCGTACATCAGACCGCCGCCCGCCGCCAGACCCTGCAGGTTCTCTTCATCGTTCAACCCGGTGGCCTGGGTCGGCTTGATGTTGTTCGCGGCCGAATAGCTGTAGCTGCCACGGATCGAAGCGGAGAACGGTGAACCGCCCAGGTTCCGGCTGGACCACTCCAGACCACCGGAGAAGCCGGCCTTGCTGTTGTTCGGCTGGTTGAAGTCCGAGAGCAGCGTGAGGCGGTTGCTGGCACCGGTAAGCATGTCGTAGGCCAGACCAACCCGGAACGTAGTGGGCAGCGGGAACGCCTTGGTCCGCAAGCGGGACGGCTGGGGCACGCTGGGCACCGGGTCTTCGCCGGTCGGCGGCGGACGATCAGTGCCACCGTTCAGCGCGTTACCGCTGTAGGAAATGTTGGTGCCCAGGTTGGACAGCACGAACGAGAACTTCACCGGATGCCCGTTGAGGGCAGCGTGGAAGTTGGTGCCGAAATCGATGGCGAAGGCGGTGCCGGAGGCGTCGCCCAGGTTATCGCTGATGAACTTCGGAGTCACGCCGGCCGAGAACCGGTCGGAGAAGTTCTGCGAGTAGGTCAGACCCACGAAGGTTTCACTGACATCGTAGGTCGCGCCGGTGCCATCGGGCTGTTCCGCGGTATAGACCGGCTGGTCCTTGAAGCCGAAGGTGCCGACCTGCACACCGAAGGTCTTGGAACCGCCGTCGAAGGGGAACGCCACGCCGCCCCAGCTGTAGCGGGTATCGGCGATGTAATCGTAGGTACTGACCATCAGCCCGGGCCGGGTCATCAAAGCGGCGCCGGCCGGGTTGTAGAACAGGGCGCTGACGTCGTTGGCGACCGCCGAGTAGGCCCCACCAAGGGCCGCACCGCGGGCACCCGCGCCGAGCAGCAGGAATTCCGCCGAAGTGGTGCCGTACGCCGTGTTGTCCTGCTTGGTACCGGCCTGGGCCGCGAGACCCTGAGCGGTGGTCCCAAGCAGCGCCACCAGCAGCACCAGGCGCGAGGAAAATTTCTCAGTCATCGGATCATTTCTCCTGGCTGTGAGGCGGATCCCCGGGTGGGGACCCGCCCCCCGTGAGCTACTGGGCGAAGTTGACGATGGTCATCCGGCCCACCCGCCGGGCAACACCGCCCGCCGAGTTGGACTCGATGTGATAGAAGTACACTCCGCTGGCGACCACCTGATTGTTGCGGTTCCGCACGTTCCAGGTGCATTCGCCACCGAACGGATCCAGCCGGGTGCCGGTACTCGCACTGACGTTCTGGCAATTCGGGCCGGGGTGTTCCAGCAGGCTCACCAGCACGCCGCTCGAGCTGTAGATGCGGATGATGGCCTTCTCGGGCAGGTTCACGAACTTGATGATCTTGTTGTCGGTGGACTGCTCGAAGCTGTTGGTGACGTAGTACGGATC
>CAZOES010000203.1:0-6667 GCA_964578865.1 uncultured Gemmatimonadaceae bacterium
TCATCGCGGAAGTAGGTCCGGCACAGCTCGACGTACTGACGGACGACCGCCAGGCGCTCGTCGGGATCGAGCTCGATGTCGCGCTCTTGGGCGAACTCGCGGAACAGCCAGGGTTTCGCGAGCGCCCACCGGCCGACCATCACGGCGGCGCAGTTGGTGTGAGCCACCATCCGGACCACGTCCTCGGCGGTGTTGACGTCACCGTTGCCGATCACCGGAATGTCGAGCGCTTCAACCACCCGGGCAATCTCATCCCAGTTGGCCTTGCCGCTGAACATCTGAGTCCGGGTCCGGGCGTGGAGTGTGAATGCCCTGGCGCCGGCATCCTGCATCCGCAGGGCGATGCCAACCGGGTCGCGCAACTCATCGTTCCAGCCGCTCCGGGTCTTTACCGTCACCGGCAAATGAGTCGCCGCAACGCAGGCCCGGATGATCCGGTCGACCAGATCCAGGTCCCGGAGGCAACCGGACCCGCCATTCCGCTGCACCACCTTCTTTACCGGACAGCCGAAATTGATGTCAATGAATTCAGGCTTGTAGTGCTCGGTAATCAGCGAAGTGGCCTCGGCCATCGCGACCGGATCGGACCCGTAGATCTGAATCCCGATGGGGCGCTCGCACTCTTCGAATTCGGCACCCTCCAGGGTCCGGCTGATCCTCCGGCGAATCGCCTCCGAGCTCAAGAACTCGGACAGCACCACGTCGGCTCCCATCGCGCGACAGAGCTGCCGGAAGGGAGCTTCCGACACGCCGGCCATCGGGGCGAGGAGAAGTGGGATGTTGGGTCCGGAGAAATACGGTAACCGCATGGGAACAAAATACTTGCGCCGAATCGCCGTGACAACTGCCGGGCCGTTCAGCGGTTACGCCATGCGGCCAGGGTGTCAGAGGGCACCCAGGAACCGTGCAAAACCAGACCGGCGGGGGTCCTGAGAGTGCTGAGTTGGCGGGTTGGGTCAGCATCGAGAATCAGAATGTCCGCCTCCATGCCGGGCTGGATCTGCCCCCTTTCACCTGCTTTGCCGAGGAACTCGGCGGCATCGAGAGTGGCGATGCGGAAGGCGACGGAAGCGGGAATGCCAGCCCTGGTGAAGTTGTCCAGCTCGTCGATTAGCGCGGCGCCGGCCGGAACGATGTCGATTCCCGAATCCGTGCCGATCAGCAGCCGGGCTCCTCCGCGGTACAAGGCATTCACCAGTCGTCTGCGATTCTCGACTATCTCCCCGGCTGCCGCGCCGGCGCTCCGCCGAGCCAGCTCGTTGGTGATCGTCAGGGTGGGACAATTCCAGCTTCCTGCCTTCACGGTGGCACGCACCAGTTTGTCGATTCGCCCCGAGTCTTCACCTGGCCGGTTACCGAACTGGTTGAGGGCAACGTTGTAGCCCGAGAGGTGTTCGATCGAAAGCTGGCCGGCGGCGAGGGCATGCTCCACCGGAACCGCGAACGGGACATGACCCAGAAAGGGAATACCGAGATTCTTGGCGGTGGCAACAATCGAATCGTAGACCGGCAGCGAGAGCCGGCTGTAGACCTTGAGCCAGGTCCAGCCTTCCCGCTTGAGCCGGGTGACTGTCGGGGCCACTTCGCTCAGCGAATCGACAAACTGGGTCAGCGGCCAGAATCCGGGGCGACCATCAAGCCCGGGACTGGCCGAAGTAATCCACGGGCCCGGGGTTAGACCTCGATCGACCGAGTCCTTGAAGGTGGCGAGGGTCGGGTAGCCCCACATCCCCCGAACCGAGGTAATTCCGTAGCCCAGGATCTTCCAGCGATCGCGCACGATGTTGTGCACGTGCATGTCGATCAACCCAGCCATCGCCACTTTGTCCCGAAGCGAGATCACCTGGCTCCCCGCTGGCGGTTTGATCGACCCAGCCGGCCCGACCTGGGTGATCTTCCCGGACCGAACCACGATGGTCTGACCCGGCCGCGGGGCCGAACCATCGAAGCTGAGGAGGGTGACCTCGGTCAGGACCAAGGGCCGGTCGCCGGTGACCGAGCCGGTTTGGGCCCAGACCGGCAAGGCCACCCCGGCACAAAGGACACCCGCGACCAGGCAGCGAACCCTGAGCATGAGCGATTCCTTGTTTCAGAGACATGAAACGGTGGAGTCCGCCCTACGACTGCAGACCCGAAGCGAGTTTCCCCCCGATTCGAGAGAGCAAGGCTTTGACAGAGCGACAGGTGCGCCGTAATCTTCCCGCCCCATGGCGCTCCGAGACTTTTTCTCTCCCGAAAGCATCGCACTCCCCCTGGCGGTCGACAGCGCCGAATCGGTGTTGCCCTCGCTGGTAAGTTTGCTTCACCTGGACGATCGCTCCGGCGAAACCCTGCTCCGCATTCTCCGCCGCCGAGAAGAACTGGGCTCGACCGGGGTAGGACGCGGAATCGCGATTCCCCACGGCCGGTCCCTGGTGGTGAACCGGGTGCGGTTGGCCTACGGCTATTTACCGGGCGGCGCCTCCTGGCAGGCGCTCGATGGCAAACCGGTCTTCCACTTCTTCATGATCGTTGCCCCACCGATCGAAGTGAGTAACCAGTATCTGCCGGTGCTGGGAAAGATTGCGACATTCGCGAAGGAGCCGGACGTGCCGGAACGGCTGTCGCAGCTGACCAGTGCGGAGGGGTTTTTCAGGCTGCTGGAGGAGAAGGGGGTCTGAAAGTGAGGAGGACCTAATCGTAGGGTTAGTTCCTAGACAGTAAGGAGTGAGGAGGAACTTCACGCCAGATCAGTTCCCCCTCACTCCTCACTATCTAAGGAATCGGCCTGCGATTAGTTCCTCCTCACTCCCACTCGATCGTCGCCGGCGGTTTCGAGCTCACGTCGTACACCACCCGATTCACTCCATCCACCTCATTGGCGATCCGATTGGAAATCCGGGCCATCACCTCGGGCGGGAAGGCGTACCAGTCGGCGGTCATGCCGTCGCGGCTGGTGACCGCCCGGAGCCCCACCACCTGATCGTAGCTCCGCTCGTCGCCCTGCACTCCCACCGACCTGATCGGCAGCAGCACCGCGAAGGCCTGCCAGATCTCGTCGTACAGCCCGGCCGCCCGGATCTCCTCGATGTAGATGTGATCCGCCTTGCGGAGCACATCGAGCTGATGCCGGTTGACCTCGCCCAGGATTCGGATCGCCAGACCGGGGCCAGGGAATGGATGCCTTCCCACCATTTCCTCGGGCAACCCGAGGCTTCGTCCGACAGCCCGCACCTCGTCTTTGAACAACTCTCGGAGCGGCTCGATCAGCTTGAACGGCAGTTTCTCCGGCAGTCCGCCCACGTTGTGGTGGGTTTTGATGGTGACCGACGGCCCTCCCAGCGGTGACATCGATTCGATCACGTCAGGGTACAGGGTACCCTGCACCAGGAAGCCGACGTCGCTGCCGACCAACCTGGCTTCCTTCTCGAATACATCGATGAACCGATGACCGATCCGCTTCCGCTTGGTCTCCGGATCGGTAACCCCGGCGAGATCACCCAGGAACGCCTCACTGGAATCCACCACCCGCAAATCGATTCCATAGTGCCGGCGGAAGGTGTGCTCTACCTGCTCCCGCTCGTGCAGCCGCAGCAGCCCGTGATCCACGAAGATGCAGGTGAGGCGATCGCCCACCGCGCGGTGCACCAGCACCGCCGCCACCGAGCTGTCCACTCCGCCGGAAAGACCGCAGATCACCCTGGTCCTGGGGCCCACCAGCTCCCGGATCCGGGTGATTTCACTCTCGATAAAATTGCCGGGAGTCCAGTTGGGAGTGCACTGGCACACTTCGAACAGGAAGTTGTGCAGGATTTCTCCGCCCCTCGGCGTGTGGGCTACTTCGGGATGGAACTGGACCCCATACAGCGGGCGGCTGGTGTGTTCGATCGCCGCGATCGGCGCGTTACTACTGGAGGCGGTGACCCGATAACCCGGCGGGGCGCTGTCCACGTGGTCCCCGTGACTCATCCACACCGGGGTTTCCTCGCCGCTGCCGAAGCCCTTGAATAGCCTGCCGTCCTTTACCTCGACCATCGCCCGGCCGTACTCGCGGCGGTTGGCCCGTTCGACCTTCCCCCCGGAGAGTTGAGCCATCAACTGCATCCCGTAACACACGCCCAGCACCGGGGTTCCCATATCCAGCAAGGCCGGCTCGGCGGTGGGGACATTTTCTCCATAGACCGAGTTGGGGCCGCCCGAGAGAATGATCCCCTTCGGCTTCCAGTCTCTGATCCACTGAACGGTTCGATTGGGCGGGTGGATTTCGCAGTAGACGTGAGCCTCTCGCACCCGTCGCGCGATCAGCTGAGTGTACTGCGAGCCGAAGTCGATGATGAGGATCCCGTCGTGGTGTTGAGTCATGCGATGAGTACCGAGTACCGGGTACCGAGTTTAGCTACGGTGGAGAGGCGAGAGACGTACTGGGGCTTACTCCTGGCTGGACTGACGAGACTGGACACTCGGTACTCGGTACTCGGTGCTATTTCCATGGATCAGCAACCTCCCCCGCATAAAGATCTTCAACCCGCTCCCTCGGCCGAACAATCGCCCACCGTCCCTGGTCGACCAGCACCTCGGCCGGACGAGCCCGCGAGTTATACGACGAAGCCATGACGAACCCGTACGCGCCGGAGCCCAGCACTGCCAGTTGTTCACCCGCGGCGAGACCGGGCAGTTTACGGTCGCGAGCCAGGAAATCACCGGTTTCGCAAACCGGGCCGACGACGTCAACCGTCACTTCGGGCCGGCTCTGCGATTCCAGCTCGACAATCTCGTGGTAGGCCATGTAGTGACTGGGCCGCACCAGGTCGTTCATTCCGGCGTCGACCAGCACCAGCTCCTTGCCACCGGAGTGCTTGCGGGACAGCACCGTGGTCAGCAACACGCCCGCGCTGCCAACCATGAACCGGCCCGGCTCCATCACTATGGTTAGCCCGGTTTCTTTCGCCAGCGGCAGGATCGCCGCGGCGAGGACTGCGGGATCCAGGGGAGTCTCTTCCTTATAGCGGATACCCAGCCCACCACCGATGTCGAGATTCTGGAGCGTGTCGATACCGGCTGACCGGATCGCCCGCACCAGTTCGGCCAGCCGAGCTACACCCTGTCGATAGGGTGTCGGGTCGAGGATCTGGCTGCCGATGTGCATCGCGATACTGTCCAGCCGCAGCCTGCCGTGACCGTGGATCGCTTGGGCAAGCTCCAGCACCTGGTCGAATGGGACCCCGAACTTGATTCCACCCTGACCGGTCGAGATATAAGGATGGGTCTCAGCGGTTACGTCCGGATTTACTCGAATTCCGACCGCCACCTGCTTTCCCATCCTGTCGGCGAGGCCCCCAAGCTTGGTCAGCTCATCGGCCGATTCGAGGTGGATGTGCCCCACTCCGCTGGCTAGGGCCAGTTCCAGCTCCTCGGGGGACTTCCCTACTCCGCTGAACACCACCCGCTCGGCCGGGAACCCGGCGGCAAGGGCCCGGCGGAGCTCTCCGCCTGAAACGATGTCTGCCCCGGCCCCGAGATCGCGGAAGATCCGGAGCACCGCCAGGTTGCTGTTGGCTTTGACGGCGAAACAGATCCGGTGAGGCACCCGCTCCAGCGCATGGTTCAAACGCAGGAATTGCCGCCGGATAACCTCGGCATTGTAGACGTAGGTCGGGGTGCCCACCTGCTCCGCCACTTCCGTCAGTTTCACCCCACCGAACAGCAGTGTGGGCCCGCGGCGCTCCAGCCCCGCATCATCGAACAGGATGGCGCGCTGTTCCGGGCTGACCGACTGCCCCTTATCGGTTAATACGCCTTGGCCCACACCGCCTCCGCTGTTGCCGGGCGATCACACCACATGCACGTCTTCGGCGCCTCGGGCGAGCGAAACTCTTCGTCCGGGAGGCACCGAATAGTGGCCTTGGTCTGTTCCTTGATATCCGCCTCGCACTTGGCATCGCCGCACCAGCCGCCGTAGGCGAACCCGCCATCCCGCTGCATGAAGTCGATAAACGACCCCTTGGTCACGCCCCGAATGCTGTTCTGTTCCCGCCGAGTCTTGGCGGCTTCGAGCAGCTCCTGCTGCATAGCATCCATCTCAATCCGGAGCGAATGGACCAGCCCGTTGGTGGCGAACGGCATCTTCTTCCCGCCGGTCCGCCGAGCCAGCATCACCGAGCCGGCGGCCACATCGCGGGGGCCGATCTCCAGCCGGAAGGGGACACCCCGTCCTTCCCACTCGTAGTACTTGGCGCCGGGCTTGATCCCTTCGCGAGCATCGAGATGAGCCCGAATGCCGCCAACCTTCAGCTCCCGCATCACCTGCTGAGAGGCCTGCAGCACCATGGCTTTCTCTTCATCGCTCTTCCAGATCGGGACCACCACCACCTGGTACTGGGCCAGCTTGGGCGGCACGATCATGCCGTTATCGTCGCCGTGCATCATCACCAGCGCGCCAACCAGGCGGGTCGAGACACCCCACGAGGTGTTCCAGACGTATTCCAGTCCGCCCTCGGCCGACTGGAACGTCACCTGAAAGGCCTTGGCGAAGTTCTGCCCCAGGTTGTGGCTGGTACCCGCCTGCAGCGCCTTGTTGTCCTGCATCAGCGCTTCGATGCAGTAGGTCCGGAGCGCCCCGGCGAACCGCTCGCTGTCGGTCTTCCGCCCGGTGAGCACCGGCATGGCCATCCACTCCTCGGCGAAGCGG